>NZ_JBEYSO010000025.1:0-109627 GCF_040642675.1 Micromonospora sp. NPDC047738 | reverse complement strand
GGGCAGGGCCCGGGCCCAGAACGAGCGCGGCACGAACACCGCGATCACGGCCGACAGCACCACCCCGAACACGAGGAACGGCACCGCCTGCACCAGCACCGACACGAACACCGTCAACCAGGTCTGCAACCGCGGATCGGCGAACAACCCGCCGACCTGCCGGTGCAGCACGCCGACGAGGATGAGGAGCACGCACAGCACCTCGACCGAACCGATCGTCCGGTCTCGCCGGGGTGGAACGGGTGTGGCGGCTGGCGCCGGCGACAGTGGCGCGGGCGATGCGGACGGCGGCGCGACGAGGTCGGCGGGGTCGATTGCGCTCAGTGCGGCCACCTTCTTCGTGTGGACGGCAGAAGCGTAGAGTCCCCACAGTGTGACGCAGCGTCCGGGGCGGCGGAGACCGATCCCGCCATGATGCCCTTTCGACGACGACGCGCGGGCGAACGGTCACCGGGCGGCCCGGCCCGTGGTCAGGGTCGCTGGTCGAGGTGCCAACACATGCGCAACGCATAATGGATCCGGCGGTAGCTCGGCCGGCGCGCAACAAGAGCCCGGCGGGTTGCGCGGCCGACGAGGACGAGCGGAGACGGCGGTACGGTGACTCAGGCGATCCCGAACGTGACCCGGAACACGCGCCAGCGCGCCGAGGTGCTGCAGTTGCTGCGTGAGGTCGAGGGCTTCCACACCGCGCAGCAGCTGCACCAGATGCTCGTCGCCCGCAAGGCCCGGGTGGGACTGACCACGGTCTACCGGACGCTGCAGCTGCTGGTCGACGCCGGTGAGATCGACTCGACCCGGCTGCCGGGCGGGGAGCAGCTGTTCCGCCGGTGCAGCCAGAGCCGGCACCATCATCACCTGGTCTGCCGGGAGTGCGGCCGCACGGTCGAGGTGGCCGGTCCGGCGGTGGAGCGCTGGGCCGACCAGGTCGCGAGCCAGCACGGCTTCACCGATGTCGGCCACACGCTGGAGATCTTCGGCGCCTGCGCGCAGTGCGCCAAGTGAGCACAGGGACCAGCCGGTTCAGGTGGTCGCCGAAGCCGGCACGCTGACGGCCTGCGGGCCCATCCGGAAATCCGGATCGATCTGGGCGGTGAGGTCCGCCCCGGTCCGGTCGTTGGCCCAGGCCTCGGCGTTGCGTCGATGGTCGGGTGCCCACCGGGTGAAGGACATCCCGTCAAGGTCGGAACGAGATCAGGTCATCGGTGCCGACGGTGTGGCCCGCTGGACCACCAGCAGTGACAGACCGCCGGACCCGCCGCTGTGGTGGGAACTGCGGTGTACCAACGCGGCAGGCCACCGCGCCGCGTGCTGACCGCACGCAGCGCGAGGCGCTGCCCGGCGGCGGGCGGCGCGTCGTGATCAGCGTCGCCGGCCGGGTCGACGTGACGGGCCGGCGCCCGGCGACCGGCGTTGCCCGAGGCTGCCACCAGCGCTGGCTGCGCGGTAGGTCGCCGGCCGCCGGGCGAACGACCGACTGCCCGGCCGGCCGTGAGCACCGGTTGAACCCGCTCGACCGGGTCGCCTGCCGACGAAGCTGATCCACGTCGCTGCCGCAGGCGGAGGAACGCCGCAGCCGCGACAAGGACGGGCACCGTTCCTGCCAGCGCGCCGACGAGCGCGGGCAGGCCGGGTTGGACACCGCCAGGCAGGACCAGCAGGACGAGGGCGATCGAACCGGCCGTGACCACCCGACGGATCGCGGTGCCGCCCGCGGCGGCCGCGAGTGGCACGATCGCCCAGAGCAGGTACCACGGATGCACCACCGGGCCAGCAATGACGACCACCGCGAGCGACAGGCCGAGGGCGGTGACCGGTCCGATCCGCGCGCTGCGCCGCCACAGGGCCATGCACAACCCCGCGGCAACGACGAGACCCACCAGCCAGACAGCGTGCCTCGTCTGCTCCACCCCGACGCCGATCAGGTGGTGCAGCACCGTGCCCACCGCCCAGCCCAGGTCGGTGGTGATCGACATCCAGGTACGCGCGTGGGTGGGCGTACCCAGGGCCTGCACCCAGCCGAAGCTCATCCCGGCCAGCGCCGTGACCAACACCGCGGTTCCGCCGGCGACCGCGCCGACCCACAGCGCGACCCGCAGTCGTGGCCAGCGGCCACACAGCTGCCGCGCCCAGATGGGCACCACGAAGGCGATCGCCAGCGCCGCGGGCGCCTTGACGAGCGTGGCAAGCGTGAGCAGCACGACCCCGACCACCGGTCGCCGCCGTAGTGCCATGACCAGGCCGACGCACATCAGGCCCAGCATCACCGCCTCGTTGTGGGCATCGCCGATCAGATGAAGCAGCACGAGCGGGTTGAGCACGCCCAGCCACATCGCCGCCGCCGGGCGCACCCCGCAGAAGCGGGCCAGTCGGGGCACCGACCACACCATCAGGCCCACCCCCAACAGGGCCAGCAGACGCATCCCGAGGATGCCCGCCCAGACGCCACCCCCGGTCACCTCGGTCACCCCGCCGGCGAGGTTGAGGAAGATCGGACCGTACGGCGCCGGCGTGTGCTGCCAGATGTCGGGCACGTTCACCGTGAGGGGACCACCCAGGGCGGCTGGTCCGACCTGATACGCGTCCAACCCGGCCCTGGTCATCGCACCCTGGGCGAGATAGCTGTGGACGTCGCCGCTGAAGATCGGGATGGTGAGGGCGAAGGGCGCTCCCCACCACGCCGCGGTCGTCGCCAGGCTGCGGCAGGAGGTGTCGCCGGAACGAACCTGCCGGCCCACCCGCCACCACGCGAGCAACAGCATCGTGAGGCCGACGTAGACCACGGCGACCGACAGCGCCGTCGACGCGCGTACCTGATGGACGATCGGCAGGTCGATCGCCACCTCGCCGACGGGCCGTACGCCCGCCAGCAACCCGCCCACCACGGTCACCAGCGAACCCGCCGTCCCGAGCAAGCGGTGCGCGGCCAGGCGGTACCTCGGGGGCCGTGCGGACACCTGGTCATCGCACTCTGTCGTGGCGCTAAGCAACATCATCAGCAATCAGCAACCATTCGCCCGGGCAGTGATCGCCGTCGAAGGCGATCCGCGACTGCCGTCCGCCGCACCTGGCAGCCCTCGCCGCGGTCACTCGCCGCCGAGCGGAAATGGCTGCACCTCCGACTGAATCTAGCGTTTCCCGCCGCCTTGCCGTCCGGATAACGAAGGGTGTGGCTGCTGATGAGGAAGTAGGCGGCGATGACTGACGGGCGAGGCGGGCGGGACACGCGGCAATGGCGAAGCTGACGTGCGGCTTCGTCCTGTTCCGGCACGCCAGGCCGGGACTGACCGGAAGATCAGCCTGTGCCGTTCCGTGGGCGGGATGATGACCGTCCCGGGCGGATTGGGGGCAAGTAACCCGGCAGTTTCAAGTCATCCGCAATTTCGCGACGTCCATGTTTTCCGCGACGCGAAGTCTGTTCTTTGCGGCCGTCAGTCGACATTCTTTGCGAATTTCCGTTGATCCGGTGATAGGGCCTCCGACGCGCAACGCCACTCTGTCCACTGCGAGTGTTGCCGACGTCCGCGGCTGGAGTTGCGGGCCGGACAGGGGCCCTCGGGCGTCCCGCAAAGAAATGATCTGCTGTTCGAACTGGTGAAAGCATTTGGTGTGGCCCGGATCGGTGCGGGACCGATGGGCTGACGAGAGGGCGACCCGGTGATGGGCCGATGAGCTTGCCGGCAGGAGCGAATCAACGAGCAGGACGCCGGGGTACGCGCGGACTGCGCGTACCCCCGACGTGCTCTCAGAGCGGACGGACCGCGACCACGGTGTACGGCGTGGTGGGGGTCGGCGGCGTGGTGAAGCGCGCGTTGGGCAGGTAGAGGCGGCCGAGGGCGCTTGCCACCGTCGTGGGGACGTCGAAGTTCGGGTCGGTGATGGTCCCGGTCACCGTGCCGGCGGTCCCGGAGGGGTTCAGCTCGACCGCGGCGATCTGGTTGAGCCGGTTCTGGACGACGTAGAGCGTGCGACCGACGAGCAGCAGCCCGTCGCCGTTGGCGAAGGTGTGGCCGGGCACGTCGACCGTGGTGGTGACGCCGGTCGCCGGGTCGACGCGGAAGAGGATGCCGGTGTTGGACTGGACGACGATCAGTGCCTTCCCGTCGGGCGTCCGCGCGATGCCGTTGAGGTTGATCCCGGTGCCGACCTGCTGGTAGGCGCCGGTGAGAGGGATCGCCGTGAAACCGTCGGTCGGCGGCAGTGCGCCGTCGCGGCCGAGTGGCAGGCGGTAGAGGACCGGCTTGTTGGAGTCGGTGAAGTAGGCCGCATCCCTGGTGAGGACGACGTCGTTGACGAACGTCGGGGCGGCGGCGAACTGGTAACGCGCCAGGGCGGCCCCGGTGCGGGTGTCGATCACCCGGGCGTCGCCGGCCGTGCCGCCGGAGACGAAGAGCCGGCCGCGCCGGTCGACCTTGAGCCCGACTGAGGGGGTGCCGGTGGCGGGGCTGATCTGCTCGCCTTCGCCGGAGATCAGGTCGGCGCGGTAGATGGCACCGGTGGCGCGGGATCCGAAGTAGGCGTACGTGCCGGCCGTGGCGATGCCTTCGGGCTGGAATCCGTCCGGCAACGAGATGACGTCGGGTTTGGCCTGCCTGTCGTGCGCCTGTGACGGAGCCTGCGGAGTGGTGGCGAGGAGGGTGGCGGCCAAGGCGACACCGAGGGCGCTCCTGATACGTCTGTGCACTGTGCTCCTTCCGGCTGGCAGGCCCTTGCCGGTGGGCGAAAGTCGCCGGAACCGTGTGCCTGCCAAGATCAGTGGGGCCAGGACTTCCCCCACTGTACTTTCCGCACCGCACGTTTCTAGGGCTGGCGACGGGCGAAGAGGAGGGCCCCGGGCACGCTCTGGTCCGGATCGATCAGCAGCTGGGCCTCGACCGTGAATCCCGCGTCGCGCAGCCAGGCGGCCACCTGATCGGGCTGGCGGCGGTGAACGTGGACGTTCATCGGGTGGCCACCGTAGCCCTGCGTCTTCAGCCGCGAGCCGTCGCCGACGTGGAAGCCGAGCAGCAGTGGTCCGCCGGGACGCAACGCCCGCCGGAAGTGGCCGAGGGCCACGGGGACCGCGTCGTCGGGAACGTGGATCAGCGACCAGCAGGCGAGCAGACCGGCGACGGAGGTGTCGGCGAGGCGTAGGTCCGTCATCGAGCCGACCTCGAACCGCAGGCCGGGGTGGTCACGCCGAGCCACGTCGACCATTCCGGGTGAGAGGTCGATGCCGAAGGCGTCGATGCCCAACGTGTGCAGGTGGGCGGTGATGTGTCCGGGTCCGCAGCCCACGTCAACGACCGGTCCGCCACCGGCGGTGTGGATCAGGTCGGCGAACACGGCCAAGCTCCCGCGTAGGTGGGGCGAGCGGGCGAAAGCGTCGCGTACGTGGTCGGCATAGCTGACCGCGACGGTGTCGTAGGAGGTCCGGGTGTCCGCCAACCAACCTTGATCGTTCATCCCGGACAGGGTAATGGCCCGGAACGTCACTTAGTGGTTGACCTAAGTGAGGGCCGCCGCCATACTTAGGTTCATGCCTAAGCATGGGGGCGGCGCGGCCGTGGCGCCGCTGGACGAGGTCTTTCACGCCTTGTCGGACCCCACCCGCCGCCGGGTCATCGAGCGGCTCGGCCAGGGGCCCGCGACAACCAGCGACCTGGCTCGGCCGTTCGACATGGCGCTGCCGTCGTTCACTCAGCACCTCAGCGTTCTCGAACGCTCCGGCCTGGTGCGGTCGGAGAAGAAGGGGCGGGTGCGGACCTACTGGCTCGCTCCCCAGCCGCTCGACCGGGTCGACGCCTGGCTCGCCGCGCAGCGCGCGCTGTGGAGCCGATGTCTCGATCAACTTGATTCGCTTCTCTACGACCTGAAGGAGCAGCAGTCATGACCGCTCACCTCACCAACCCGGAGCTCGACCTCGTGCTGGAGCGCACCGTCGACGTCGCGCCCCAGCTGGTCTGGAAAGCCTGGACGACCCCCGAACTGATCGTGCGGTGGTTCGCCCCGAGGCCCTGGACGACAACGTCCTGCGAGCTCGACCTGCGCCCCGGAGGCAGGTTCAACACCGTCATGCGCTCGCCGGAGGGCGACGAGTATCCGAACACCGGCTGCGTCCTGGTGGTCGAGGAGGGGTCGAGGCTGATCTTCACCTCCGGTCTCGGCCCCGGGTTCCGCCCACAGCTCGTCGACGGCTTCGCGTTCACCGCCGTGATCAGCATCGAGCCCGACGGTGACGGCACGAAGTACACGGCCACCGCGATGCACGCCGACGCCTCGTCGAGGAAGTCGCACGCGGACATGGGCTTCCACGAGGGCTGGGGCGCCGCCCTGGACCAGCTGGTCGAGGTCGCGAAGTCGCGTTGAGACCCGACGCGGCGGTGACTGGGCCGCGCCGGCACGACATGGCACCGGTACGCAGGGCGGCGGCCCGGCGCGGGACCTTCCGCGCCGGGCCGCGCTCTGTCATGCAGCGGTGCAGGTGGCGGTGCCGGAGGGTCCGGTGCCGACACCCTGGAAGCCGAACTCGGTGCTGGCTCCGGCACCGAGCTGGCCGTTGTAGCTGAGGTTGCGGAAGGTCACGGCACCGGATGTGCCGCTGGGCTGGGCGTTCCAGGTGTTGGTGATGGTCGCGCCGCCCGGCAGGGTCAGCCCGACGGTCCACCCGTTGAGCGGGGTCGCACCGGCCGTGACGCGGACGTAGGTGACGAAGCCGCCCTGCCACTGGCTGAGGGTCAGGGTCGCGGTGCAGCCGCTGCCCGAGGGCGGCGGGCTGGTCGGCGGGGTCGTGGTCGGGGGAGTCGTGGTCGGTGGCGGGGTGGAACCGCCGTTCAGGGCGTTGAGGACCGCGGTGTACGCGGGCTTCTTGTTGCCGCTGCCGTCGAAGAGCAGCGGGGTGCCGCTGGCCCGCCACGAGTCGGTGTCCCGGATGCCCCAGACGGTGATGCCGGTGCAGCGGGACACGGCCAGGCAGGCCCGGACGACCCGGCCGTAGTTGTCGGCCTGGATGGTGCCGGAGCCCTCGATGTCCAGTTCGGTGATCTGCACGTCGACGCCGAGGTTGGCGAACCGCTGCAGGTTGGCCTGGTAGTCACCGGGCACCGGGGAGGCGCTGTTGAAATGGGACTGGAAGCCGACGCAGTCGATCGGCACGCCGCGGGCCTTGAAGTCCTGCACCATCGCGTAGACGGCGTTGGACTTCGCGTTCTGCCCGTCCGTGTTGTAGTCGTTGTAGCAGAGCTTGGCGCCGGGGTCGGCGGCTCGGGCGGTGCGGAAGGCGACCTCGATCCAGTCGTTGCCCGTGCGCTGCAGGTTCGAGTCCCGGCGGCCGCCGCTGCCGCCGTCAGCGAAGGCCTCGTTGACCACGTCCCAGGCGTAGATCTTGCCACGGTAGTGGGTGGCGACCTGGGTGATGTGGTTGACCATCGCCTGGCGCAGTGCGCTGCCGCTCATGTTCTGCGCCCAGCCGGGCTGCTGCGAGTGCCACGCCAGGGCGTGGCCGCGTACCCGCATGCCGTTGGTCTGGGCGTGGCTGACGATGCGGTCGGCGTTGGGGTAGGTGAACTGGCCCTGGGACGGTTCGGTGGCGTCCCACTTCATCTCGTTCTCGGGGGTGACCATGTTGAACTCGCGGTTCAGGATGCCGACGTACGTGGCGTCCGACAGCTTGTTCGCCGCCACCGCGGCGCCGAAGTAGCGGCCCTGCTCGGCCGCCGAGGTCCCCAGGGTCGTGCCGGCGCTGGCCGTGGAGGTCACCGCCACCGTGGCGGCAAACACCGCGACACCAGCCGCCGCCAACGCCAGGGCGGTATGCGGGCGTGACCGGGCCGTCGAGCTCCCGCTGCCGCGGGCGAGCACCTTGTCCATCAGAAAGCCTTTCCAAAGCCGTGCGGATGAGGAGGACTCTTCGACCACTGCCCGCCACGGTGGTCGGCTCGCTGCGCGGTCGCCCGGAGGCCGCGCCGGGATCGTCTCCCGCCCCACCATGAGTTGATCGAAGGAAATCTATCGAAAAAGTACCGGAACCTTTGCTCGCCCACAACGTGTCATGGCATGCCGACCGATGCCTGGAGGCTGGCGTACGGCGGGGTGACTGGGCCGGCCCCGAGCGAAAAATTGTCCGGACCGAACAGGCCCGTCCCGGTACGCTCCGGCCGTGTTCACCCCGATCCGCACCCGCCGGCTCACCCTTCGGCCGGTCACCCCGGACGACCTTGACGACGTGTACGCGTACCAGCGCCGGCCCGACGTGTGCCGCTGGCTGCTCGGCGGCGAGCCGCGTACCCGCGAGCAGTCGCGGGAGTCGGTGGCGGCGATGGCCCGCGAGGACGGGCTGCGTGTCGAGGGCGACGTCCTGACCCTGGCCGCCGCGGCGGACGGGCGGGTGACCGGCACCGTCGAGCTGGTCTGGCGGAGCCAGGCCGACCGGACCGCCGAGATCGGGTACGTCTTCAACCCGGAGTTCTCCGGCCGGGGGCTGGCCACCGAGGCCGCGGCGGCGCTGCTGGGCTGGGGCTTCGAGGAGTTCGGTCTGCATCGCGTCTACGGCCGGTGCCACGCCGGCAACGAGGCGTCGGCCCGGCTGATGACCCGGCTGGGCATGCGGTGCGAGGCGCGGCATGTCGAGAGCTACCTATTCCGCGGCGAGTGGGCCGACCAGCTCGTGTTCGCGATGTTGGCCCGGGAATGGCGGTCGCGGTCGGCGGCGCTCCCTGGCTGACGCGGGCCGATAGGGTTGCCTCGTGCCCGTCCACGAATTCGCCTACCTGACCACCGTCGGCCGGCGCTGCGGTCGCCCCCACACGATTGAGATCTGGTACGCGGAGCACCAGGGCGTTCGGTATGTGCTGTCCGGCGACGGTGACGGCGCCGACTGGGTACGCAACCTCCGCCGGGAGCCGAGCGCCCGGTTGCGCCTCGGTGGTCCCCGCGAACTGCACGCAGATCTGCCCGGGACGGCCGCCGTGACGGCCCGGTTCGTGGCCGCCCCAGGCGAGGAGGCGCTGGCCCGGCGCCTGTTGGCCGCGAAGTATCAGGGCTGGCGGGAGGGCGAGCCGCTCTCCGACTGGGCCGCGACCTCGCTGTTCGTGGCGTTCGAGCCGCCCGGCTGAAGCGACTCGCCGCCGGCTGTCCTGTCACGACGGCTTCGGGCGTTCGATGCGGGTGGGATTGCCGCGAACGAGTTCGTCGTGGATGCGCCATCGGCCGGTGGTAAGGGCGCGGCGTGCCTCCTCGTCGCCGTGCTCGATGCGTTGCCGCAGCAGTTGCATGGCGATGCGGCGGTTGAGGCCGAACTGGCGCTCGGTGTCGACCACGACGACGACGCCCGAGGGACGGTGCGTCGCCCGTACGGCCGTGCTTGCCTTGTTCCGGTGCTGGCCACCCGGGCCGCCGGTGCGGCAGGCGACGATGTCGACGTCCGCTTCGGTGAACGTCGTGGTCGGGGTGTCGACCTGGCACGGTCGGGCGATGACGTACCAGTTCTTCCGGCCGGTGCTCGTCCGGTAGGGGCTGGGTGCCTGCCAGCACAGGGTTCCGGTCCACGAGGCGGCGAACGCCTCGGCGCGGGCGCCGCAGATGCGCACCAGGACGGACCGGTAGGTGTCGGGCCGGTCACCGGGCACAGTCTGGACCCGGCGGGTGGTCAGCGCGTGCCGGGTGGCGTCGGCCTCCAGACGGGACAGCAGCCGGGCCAGCGCCCAGGCGCACTCCTGCGGGCCGCGCCCGGCGGAGATGAGCAGGTGGACATTCATGGCCGGCCGCGCCTGCGGCGGTTGTCCCGGCGGTCCGGTCGCGGCGTGGCCCCGACGTCGGGCGTCTTGTAGGTGACCAGGGGGATCGTGGTCGCCACCGGTGTGGCCAGGCGGTGGTCGACGAGATCGTTGATCACCTGCTCGATGCGTTTGTAGGCGTTGGGCGCCTCCTCGAACAGCAGTTGGCGGTCGCCGCACACCACCAGCGACCCCACCGGCGTGCGGCGCAGTTCCTCCACGGTGTGCTTGGCGCGGCCCCGGCGCAGAGCGTCGGCGCGGGACATCTTGCGGCCCGCGCCGTGGGCCACGGAGTGGTTGGCGTCCGGGCCGGCGTGGGCGGCCACGAGGTAGGACGGGGTGCCGCGGGTGCCGGCGATGAGCACGTCGCGGCCGTCGCCCGGTGCCGCGCCCTTGCGGTGCAGGTAGACCCCGTCGCGGATTTCGACCAGGTTGTGGCACTGGTCGAGGATCGGTTCGCTGGGCTCGGTCCCCAGCGCGTGCGCGACCCGGGCCGCCAACAGCCGTCGGTTCAGCGAACCCCAGCGTACGGCCTGGTCGTGCATGGCCAGGTAGGCGGCGGGGTCAGGGGCGGGGCCCGCGCCGTGAACCTCGGTGTGCGCCCGCAGGATCCGTTCGCCGAGACCCGGGAGCCGCTGTGGACGACGAGTACGAGGTCGCCGGCGTCGAGCCCGAGACGGTTCGCGTGACCCGGGTCGAAGACGGTGCCGATGCGCGCCAGCTCGACGAAGTGGTTACCCCGGCCGACCGTGCCGAGTCCCTCGAGGTGGCCGGCGGGAACCTCGCCGTCCACGACGGCCCAGGCGGGGTCGTCGGCGTCCCGTTGAGGGTCCAGGGTGCGGTCGAGATCGGGGAACCGGGCGGCGAGCTTCTCGGGTACGGGGCGCTTGATCTTGATCGGGAACACGGCGATTCCGCACCCGATGTCGGAGCCCACCAGGAACGGGTACAGCACGGTTGACGCCATCGCGGCGCCGATGGGAGCGCCCTTGCCGGGGTGCAGGTCCGGCATGGCGGCGACGTGGATCATGCCGTCGAGGGCGGCCACCTGATGGCACTGTGCGACGGCGTCGGACTCGATCCAGCTGGTCGGAGAGGCGAACACGGTGACGGTGGCCGAAATGGACGGCGGCACGGACTCCCGCCGCGAGGGGTGCTGAGACAAAGACGCTCGCTTCTTACGGAAAGGGTATGGGCGGACGGCCGGGACGGCACCGGTCGGTGCCGCGGAACCTGGGATCAGCGGGTGCGGTCCGTCAGAACGTCATGGCGCCCACCCTCCCGGAACCCGCCGGGGCGCGGCAAGCGACTTTCGGCCGTGCGCCCCGTCCGGGCCCGCTGCTTGTCGGTGGGCTTCATTAATCTGCGCCCGTGACCGATACCGATCTCGCGGCTTCGCCGCGGCTGCCGACGGCAGAGGAAGAGTCCCGCTTCTGGGCGCTCGTGGAGGAGGCGTGGGCCCGACTCGGCCCGGAGCCGGCGGTGCTGCGCCGCGCCCTGCTCGACCGGGATCCGGCGGACGACGAGGAGGGTGGGGACGGGCTGTACGCGATCGACAAGTGGCTCGACCCGTTCCTGGGCGAGCTGCGTGAGTTGTGCGCCGGGCTCTCGGGTCCGGAGTTGGTCGACCTCGACCGGGTCGTCGAGCGGAAGCTGTACGACATCGACCGCGCCGACATCCACGAGGTGACGGACGGCTCCGACGACGGTTTCCTGTACGCCCGCGGGTTCATTGTGGCGATGGGCCGCCAGTTCTACGAGGCGGTCCAGGCGAATCCGGCGATGGCTGTGCTCGACGCCGACTGCGAGGGGCTCTGTTACCTCTTCGCCCACCTGTACGAGGAGTGCTTCGGCGTGTGGCCCGAGACCGGCTCGGGTATCTCACGGGAGTCCGTCTGCAACCCGGCTGGGTGGCCCGAGGACTGATCACCGCGGATGATCTGACGCCCGGCCAGTGTGCTCGTTCCTCGGGCGCCGTCAGTGGCGACCATGGGAGTTGGCGTCCACCAGGGAGTAGCCGACGCCGCGTGCGGATTCCACCGCGACGGTGGCGTTCGCGTCGCGGAGCTTGGCCCGCAAGCGTTTGACGGTGGACCGGACGGCTGCCGCGTCCTCCAGGTAGTCCGCGCCCCAGACCCGCTCGTACAACTGCTGATAGGTCCAGACGCGCAGGGGCGGGCTGGCCAGTGCGGCGAGCACGTCCCGTTCCAGGCGGGTCAGGGGGAGGGCCTGGCCGGCCCAGCTGACCTGTTGCCGCTGTTGATCGACCACTAGGCGACCCAGCGCCACTGCGCCGGTCGCGGGGGCGGTGGAGGCGGCCGTGTCGTCGAACAGCACGGCGCGGACCGTCTGGAGGTCAGGAAACATTAGTACGACACCGTGGCCGCTCATGAGCCGAGCGACTTGCGCTCGCTTGCTGCGGCTGGCAGTCACGCAGAGTATGACCGGCTGCTCGTCGAAATCTCCCGCAGGAGTGCTCATGGGTGTAGGAAAGCAACTTGCAGAACGCAGGTCAATATCAAAACTTTTGTTGTTGAAACCTAAAGCTCGATATTGAACCGATTTTGCCCCATTACTGCCCGCCATTTGCGCTTGAGAGAAGATCGAAGTACATCGACGATGATCGCGGGATGCCGCCTACCTGCGGTTTCCAGTCCTGCACCCTCGGTGGTCAACCACCCTTGGCTGCCGTCAGCTAGGAGGTCATCATCTGATGCGCAAATCGCGAAGAGGGCTGCTGAGAGCGGGCCCGGTCGCCGTCGTGGCCGTCGCCGCTCTGCTCCTCGGTGCACTACCCGCGGCCGCCCGACCCGTCGACCCGGAACCCGCCGCGCCCGCAGCCGCAGCGACAAAGGCCGAAGTGCGCCAAGCCGCCAAACACGACGTTTCCCGGAAACTGCGCGACATCGCTCCGAAAACCAAAAGCGGACAAGGCTCGAAAATTGCGGTCCAGCCGGCTCAGTCGCTGAACCGGCAGGCGGCGGACGCGTCCGCCAAGGCCGGAAGCGACGCCGTGCAGCGCGGCTTCACCGCCAGCCAGGTGCCTGAGTTCACCGCGAACTTCGAGGGCGTCGGCAACATCGACGGGGTGCTGCCGCCGGACACCAACGGCGATGTGGGGCCCAACCACTACGTGCAGATGGTGAACCTGCACTACGCCGTCTACAACAAGACCGGCAACCTGCTGCTCGGCCCGCTGCCGGCCAACGCGATCTGGTCCGGCTTCGGCGGGCCGTGCGAGACCCGCAACGACGGCGACCCGATCGTCCTCTACGACGAGACCGCCGACCGGTGGATGGTCACCCAGTTCGCCCTGCCCGGCGGGACGGCCGGCAATCACCAGTGCATGGCGATCTCCCAGACCCCGGACCCGACCGGCGCCTACTTCCGGTACGACTTCCTCTACCACCAGACCCGGATGAACGACTACCCGAAGTACGGGATCTGGCCGGACGCCTACTACATGACGACCAACGAGTTCGCGCCGTCCTTCGTCGGCGCGGGCGCGGTGGCGTTCGAGCGGGAGAAGATGCTCACCGGCCAGCCGGCCCGGATGGTCTACTTCCACCTCGGACCGGACTTCGGTGGCCTGCTGCCCGCCGACGCCGAAGGCCTCGCCCCGCCCGCCGGGGCACCGAACCCGTTCGTCATGTTCGACGACGACGCCTGGGGCGTCTCGCCGACCGACCGGCTGCTGATGTGGGACTTCAAGGTCGACTGGGCCAATCCCGCGAACTCCACGTTCGGCAACAACCTCGCGCCGAGCCGCTTCATGGAGACCGCACCGTTCGACTCGAACATGTGCAACTACGCCCGCACCTGCGTACCCCAGCAGGGCACCTCGGCGCGGTTGGACGCCATCGCCGACCGGTTGATGTACCGGGCCGCGTACCGCAACTTCGGCGACCACGCCTCGATCGTGCTGAACCACACGGTCGACGCTGACGGCACCGACCACGCCGGCGTGCGCTGGTACGAGCTGCAGAGCACCTCGCCCACCAACTGGCGGATCAACCAGCAGGGCACCTATGCCCCCGACGCCGAGCACCGCTGGATGGCCAGCGGCGCGATCGACGTCTCCGGCAACATCGCGTTCGGCTACTCGGCGTCGAGCAGCAACTCCTTCCCGTCGATCCGGATGGCCGGCCGGCTCTCCGGCGACCCGCTGGGCCAGCTCGGGCAGAGCGAGCGCACGCTGATCGCCGGCACCGGAGCGCAGACCCACTCGGCGGCCCGCTGGGGTGACTACAGCTCGATGTCGGTGGACCCGACCGACGGCTGCACCTTCTGGTTCACCTCCGAGTACCTGACCACGACCAGCTCCGCCACGTGGCAGACCCGGGTCGGTGCGATGAAGTTCCCGAACTGCGTCGCCGGACCGCGTGGCGAGGTCAACGGCAAGGTCACCAAGTCCGGTGGCGCGCCGATTGCCGGTGCCTCGGTGCGCGTCGGCGGCGGCGGCACCGTCACGGACGACCAGGGCAGCTACAAGCTGACCCTGCCGGCCGGGCAGCACGAGGTGACCGCGTCGGCGTTCGGTTACGCCCCGAAGACCCAGACGGTCACGGTTACCGACGGCGGCACGGTCACGGTCAACTTCACCCTCGACGCTGTGCCGGCGCGCAAGATCTCCGGTGTGGTGAAGGACGGGTCCGGGCACGGCTGGCCGTTGTACGCGCGGATCGACGTGGCCGGCAAGCCGGGCGGACCGGTGTTCACCAACCCCGTCACCGGCGCGTACTCGGTCGACCTGCCCGCCGGCGAATACGGGCTGACCGTCAAGGCGATGTACCCGGCGTATCAGCAGGGCACCGCGCAGCTCACCGTCGGTGACGGCGACCAGGTGAAGAACTTCGACCTGGCCGTCGAGAACAACTGCACCGCCGCCGGCTACAAGTTCAACTACGGCAGCCCGCTGTTCACCGAGTCGTTCGAGTCCGGGACGACACCGCAGGGTTGGAACGTGGTGAACCACACCACCAGCGGCGGCTGGGTGTTCAACGACCCGAAGAACCGGGGCAACCTCACCGGCGGCACCGGCAAGTACGCGATCGCGGACAGCGACGCGGCCGGTTCCGGCACCACCATCAACACCGAGCTGATCACCCCGTCGCTGGACCTGACCGCCGTGCCGTCGCCGGTGCTGCGGTTCAACAGCGACTACCGGGCGCTCAACGGGTTCGCCAACGTGGAGTTCAGCGTCGACGGCGGCACGACCTGGGCGACCGCGGCGAACTGGACCACCACCAGCCGGCGCGGCCCGGTGCTCGAGGAGGTTGCGATTCCGCAGGCCGGTGGCAAGGCCGGCGTGCTGGTCCGGTTCCACTACCAGGGCAGCTGGGCCTGGTGGTGGGAGGTCGACAACGTCTCCGTCGTGAACCGGGGCTGCGACCCGATCCCCGGCGGACTCGTGCTCGGCCAGGTCCTCGACACCAACATCTCGGAGGGTCTGAACGGCGCCACGGTGACCAGCGTGGACAAGCCGGCCGAGAAGGCCACCACCGCGGCGACGCCGGACGACGGCAACCTCGGCGACGGCTTCTACTGGATGTTCTCCACGCTGACCGGGGCGCACCCGTTCACGGCGGCGAAGAGCAACTACGGGTCGGTCACCTCCACCGTGAACGTCGCGGCCGACCAGAGCACCCGAGCCGACTTCTCGCTCAAGGCCGGCCGGTTGACCATCACCCCGCCGTCGCTGACCGGCACCCAGACGCTCGGTCAGAAGACGACGGTGACCACGAAGATCACCAACACGGGCGACGCGCCGGCCAGCGTGGATCTGTCCGAGCGGCGTGGCGGCTTCGAGATCCTCGGACCGCGCGGCGCGCCCCTGCAGAACAACCTGGTCAAGGGCAGCGGCACGTCCATCGGCTGGCTGGGCGACAACAAGGCCGGTGAGCCGGTCGCGCCATCCCCCTACGCGCCACCGTGGGTCGACACGGCCAAGTACCCGATCGCGATCATGGACAACGCCGTGGCCGCGTTCGACGGCAAGGTGTACTCGGTCGGCGGCACGGACGGCCTCAACAACCTCGCCAACAGCTACGTCTACGACCCGGCCACGAACGTGTGGACCCGGATCGCGGACCTGCCCGCGGCGCTGGAGAAGCCGTCGGCGGCGTTCGCCGACGGCAAGCTGTACGTGTTCGGCGGCTGGGACACGGCCGGTAACACGTCCAGCAAGGTGTACGCCTACGACCCCGCCACCAACGCCTGGCAGACTCGGGCTTCGGTCAACCCGGCGCCGCGGGCAGCCCCCGGCATCGCGGTTTCCGACGGCCAGATCTACCTGGTCGGCGGGTGTACGGACGGCAACTGCACCAAGTCCAACGCGGTCGTCCGGTACAACCCGGGAGCCGACTCGTTCACCACCGTCGCGCCGTACCCGGTCGCCGTCGCCTGGCAGGGCTGCGGCGGGATCAACGGCACGGTCTACTGCGCCGGCGGTAACGGGCCGACGACCCTGAAGAGCACCTACGGCTACAACCCGGGCAACGACACCTGGACCCAGCTGGCCGACCTGCCGGTCGACTTCTGGGGCGTGGCCGCGGACACCGCCAACGGCCTGCTGCTGCTGTCCACCGGTGTCATCAACAACTCCACCGTCGTCACCAACCAGGGCTGGGCGTACGACCCGGCGGCCAACTCCTGGTCGGCGCTGCCCAACGCCAACTACGCCCGCTACCGGGCCGGGGCGGCGTGCGGGTTCGTGAAGGTCGGTGGCTCGACCGGTGGGTTCACCCCGACGCCGGAAAGCGAGATGCTGCCCGGCTTCGACCAGTGCGCCACCGTCACCGACGTGCCGTGGCTGTCCGCGTCCCCCACCACGGCGACGCTGCAGCCCGGACAGAGCGTCACGGTGACTGCCACGCTCGACGCCACTTCGGCGGCGGGTGTGGGTCAGCCCGGCACCTACACCGCGCAGCTCGGGGTCAAGTCCGACACCCCGTACGCGGTGGCGCCGATCGACGTGACGATGGTGGTCCAGCCGCCCAAGGACTGGGGCAAGGTGGCCGGCACCGTCACCGGCGTCGACTGCCAGGGCAAGAGCACCGCCCTGCGCGGGACCACCGTCCAGATCAACGGCAAGGGTGGCTGGACGTTCACCTTGGAGGCCGACGCCAACGGCAAGTACGCCATCTGGGCGCCGTCGGGTGCCAACCCGATCGAGGTGATCGCTGCCCGGGACGGGTGGATCCCGCAGACCCAGAAGACGAACATCAAGGCAGGCAAGACGGTGACCGTCGACTTCACCCTGCGACCCACCAAGTGCTGACCGACAACTGAGATCACCCGGGCCCGCGCCGATCACTCGGCGCGGGCCCGGCCCGTCGGCAGGGCGCTCGATCGACCGCGTCGCTTCCGGTGGATCACCAAGGCCCCTATGATCTGCGCGAGATCACGGGGGAAGGAACGGGACATGTGGCCATTCCGGCGCAGGACGACGCAGACTGCTACCGCCGCCACGCTGTCGATCGACCCGGCCATGGGCGATCCGACCGCCGCTGCGCTCCGCGCCGCGTTGCGGCAGCGGGACTGGCCCACCGCCCGGGATCTGCTCACCCCGATCACCGACCCGGACGACCACGCGTACTACCTGGGCGTCGCGGGGAACGTGTCCGGCGTGCAGGACTGGATCGGTGAGTGGATCGACGCCGAGCCGCATTCGACCCTTCCGCTGCTGGTGCGTGGCGTGCACGCGGTCTACTGGGCGTGGGAGGCGCGGGGCGGCGCCCGGGCGTCGCAGACCCGGCAGGAGCAGTTCCGGGAGTTCCGGAAGCGACTCACGCTCGCCGAGAACTGCCTCGACGAGGTGGCCGACCGGGACCGGGACGACACTACGGCCCGCACCTTCCTCGTCACGTCGGCGCGTGGCCGGCAGGTCGACCGGGACGAGGCGCAACGCCGCTTTGACGCGGTGACCGATCGGCATCCGTGGCACCGGATCGCCCACGAGCACATGCTGCAGTACCGGTGCCGGAAGTGGTTCGGCAGCCACGAGGAGATGTTCGAGTTCGCCCGGAGTGCGGCGGTGAAGGCTCCCGCGGGGTCCGCGCTGGGACAGCTCGTCCCGATCGCGCACCTGGAGATGTGGCTCGATCTTCCGGTCGGGGAGGACGCCGAGTACATCGGTGCGGCGGCGGTGGTGGCTGAGCTCAACGCCGCAGCCGACCAGTCGGTACGGCATCCCGACTACCAGCGTCGGCCGGGCTGGCCGGTCGTGCACAACCTGTTCGCGATGGGCTTCGCCATGGCCGGCGACTTCCCCTCGGCAGTGGAGCAGTTCGAGGTGATCGGCGACCTCGTGACGGAGTGGCCGTGGCAGTACCACTCGAGCGATCCGGTCGGCGCGTTCCTCGCCGCTCGGCAGCGGGTGCGCGGCGAGCAGGACTGAGCAGGCAGGCGACCGCACCGGCTGAGACACCGAACGCTCTTCGCGCATCTTGATGTCCATGACTAATTCCGCGGAGAGTGGGAAAGCCGTCGCATGGCTAAGCCGGGTGCCCCCGGCCGGCGTCCCAGCCGTCCGGCGGGACACCCCGGCCGCGTATGGCCGCTGCCGGCCGTACGGCAATTTTTCGCTACCCGGCAGTTGGCGCCCATTGCGTTGATCTCCGTTCAGGCTGGGCTCGCCACGGCGGGGGCCTGGATCATCGCCACCGACTTCCTCGGCCGCAACGCGCCGGTCTTCGCGCCCGCGGCCGCTCTCGCCACCATCGCCTCGGCCACGGGACAACGCACCAGACAGACGGTGGAACTCCTCATCGGGGTCGGTCTGGGCATCACGGTGGCCGACGCCCTGCTGTATCTCGTCGGCAGCGGCGCGTGGCAGATCGCGGTAGTTGTCTCCGGTTCCGTCGCGCTCGCCCTGTTGGTCGCCGGCCGCAGTGGGGCCCTGGTCAGTCAGGCCGGTGCCACTGCGACACTGTTCGCCACCCTGTCCGGCAATCAACGCAGCCTCGAGTTGCCCCGCATCCTCGATGCCGCCGTGGGTGCGTCGATGGGTTTCCTCGCCGTGGCGCTGCTCCTGCCCTTCGACCCGTTGCGGGGCGTCCGCCGCGCCGCCAAGCCGTTCTTCACCGATCTCGCCGCGGCCATCCACACCACCGCCCGGGCGCTGGCGGCCGGCGACCGGGACCTGGCCGTGCGAGCGCTGGACAGCTTCAACGGCGTTGCCGCCGACGCCAAGCACTTCGACGAAGCCCTGCGGGCGGCCGAGGAAATGGTGAGCATCGCGCCGTGGTGGCGCCACCGGCGTAGCCGCTACCAGCAGTACCGGGCCGCCGCCGACCAACTCCGTGCTTTCACCACCAACGTCCGGGTGATGGCCCGCCGGGTCGTTACCCTGCTTGAATATCGCGAACCGGTCCCGGCGTCCTTGCATCAGGCCGTCACGGCCGTGGGTGACGCGCTCACCCACCTGCACAGCGACTGCACCACCGGCAGAGCGTCCGGACAGACCCGGCAGTCCGTGCTCGAAGCCGCACGGCTGGCCGGACAAGCGGACCGTGCCCAGGCGGGGGAGTTCGGCGGGACCGTTGTCGTGCAGATTCGCAGCGCCGCCAGCGACCTGCTGCGCGCCACCGGCGTCAGCCCACAGGACGCCAACCGCCTGGTCCGCGAAACAGCCACCGGCGACGAGAACGGCCGGTAGCGCCGCCGCCCGGCCTCGCCGCCCTCGCGGATCACCCGACCTTCGTGCCGGCGTGGCCTGGACGGTGTTCGCCACCGCGCGGAACGGCCGTGGGGCGGGATCCCGACGGCCCCGGTCAGGGATCGCGGCGGCTGGGCGCGATCGGCGGGGCGCTGCTGACCGGCAGGAACAGCTCCAGCAGGTTCGGATACGCCGCCCCGAGGGCCACGGCCACGAGCGCGGCGGCGACGCTGGCCAGCAGGAGGCCGTTGCGGACGACATGGCGACGGCCGAGCGGCCGCTCGGTTGCCCCGAAGCAGGCACAGCGCGGGACGTGGCGGCGCTTCACCAGGCCCCCGGTATCCGGGTGCCGTACGGGCGTGTGGTGGTGCTGGGCGACAACCCCAGGCGTTCGCTCGACTCCCGCCAGTCCGGGTATGTCACCACCGACCGTCTGCTGGGCGTGGTGCTGCGCCGCCTGCGCTAGTGCGGTCAAGATCTGAGGCATGGAGTTCTTCTGCTATCACCGTGACCGGCCCGGCTCCGCGGTTCTGCGCCGCGAGCTGCTGCAGGAGCACTGGTCCTACATGGACCGGTACGCGGCGGAGATGATCGCCCGTGGCCCGACCTTCGCCGACGACGGTGCCACGCCGACCGGCAGCGTGCACATCGTCGACCTGCCGGACTCCGCCGCCGCCCGGGCGTTCGCCTTCGACGAGCCCAACTATCAGGCCGGTGCGTACCGGGACGTGCTGCTGCGCCGGTGGCGCAACATGCTGGGGCGCACCATGTGGGACTTCCCCGGAGGCCGGACCGGGGGCAACCTGTATCTGGTGCTCGGCCTCGGTGCCGGGCAGGCCGCCGACGTCGCCGTGCCGCCCGACCGGGACGAACTGATCGCGTACGGGTCGTTGCTGTCCGACGACGGCGCCACCTGGCTGGGTACCGCGGTGCTGCTGCGGGCGTCGGATCCGGACGCGGCGCGTGCGGTCCTGACCCCGGACCGGTACGCCGACATCGAGGTGCACGGCTGGGCGTTTGGCGGGCGGCCGGCATGAGCCGATGATGGCGGCTCGATGGCGATCCGTGATTGAGATCGCACTCACGGTGACGTTGGCCGGATATTCTTGACTCATTCCAGAAAACGGACCAGACTGCGTGGCGTGGTCACCAGCCTGGACATCCAGCAGATGCTGCGCGAGGCCGCGTTGCGCGTGACCCGTCCTCGGGTGGCGGTGCTGAACGCGGTGCACACGCACCCGCACGCCGACACGGACTCGATCATCGGTGCCGTACGCCGGGATCTCCCCGGGGTGTCCCGCCAGGCCGTGTACGACGTCCTGCACGCGCTGACGGCCGCGGGCCTGGTGCGGCGCATCGAACCATCCGGCTCCGTGGCTCGCTACGAGTCGCGGGTCGGGGACAACCACCACCACGTCGTGTGCCGGTCATGCGGCGTCATCGCCGACGTCGACTGCGCCGTCGGTGCGGCACCCTGCCTGACCGCGTCCGACGACAACGGCTTCTCGATCGACGAGGCCGAAGTCGTCTACTGGGGCCTGTGCCCCGACTGTTCCACCGCCGGCAATTCCTGATTCCCTCTGATCCGCCACGTCACGGAAGGAACCTGATGTCCGAGAACCACGACGCCGTCGTCCACGACGCGGAAGCGGGCAGCGAGTCTCGCTGCCCCGTCGCCCATGGACGCGCCCCGCACCCGACCCAGGGCGGCGGCAACCGCGGTTGGTGGCCGAACCGGCTCAACCTGAAGATCCTCGCCAAGAACCCCGCCGTGGCCAACCCGCTCGGTGAGCAGTTCAACTACGCCGAGGCGTTCCAGGCTCTCGACCTCGCCGCCGTGAAGCGGGACATCGCGGAGGTCCTGACGACCTCGCAGGACTGGTGGCCGGCCGACTTCGGCCACTACGGCCCGTTCATGATCCGGATGGCGTGGCACAGCGCGGGCACCTACCGCATCAGCGACGGCCGCGGTGGCGCCGGTGCCGGGCAGCAGCGCTTCGCGCCGCTCAACAGCTGGCCGGACAACGGGAACCTCGACAAGGCTCGCCGCCTGCTGTGGCCGGTGAAGAAGAAGTACGGCCAGAGCCTGTCCTGGGCCGACCTCATGATCCTCGCCGGCAACGTGGCCCTGGAGTCGATGGGCTTCAAGACCTTCGGCTTCGCCGGTGGCCGCGAGGACGTCTGGGAGCCCGACGAGGACGTCTACTGGGGTCCGGAGACCACCTGGCTCGGTGACCAGCGCTACACCGGCGACCGGGACCTCGAGAACCCGCTCGCCGCGGTCCAGATGGGCCTCATCTACGTCAACCCGGAGGGCCCGAACGGCAACCCGGACCCGATCGCCTCGGCCCGCGACATCCGCGAGACGTTCCGCCGGATGGCGATGAACGACGAGGAGACGGTCGCGCTGATCGCCGGCGGTCACACCTTCGGCAAGACCCACGGTGCGGGCCCCGCCGACCACGTCGGCCCCGAGCCCGAGGGCGCCCCGCTGGAGGAGCAGGGCCTGGGCTGGAAGAACAGCTTCGGCACCGGCAAGGGCGCCGACACCATCACCAGCGGGATCGAGGTCACCTGGACCTACCACCCGACCCGGTGGGACAACGAGTTCTTCCACATCCTCTTCGCCTACGAGTGGGAGCTGATGCAGTCGCCGGCCGGCGCGCACCAGTGGCGGCCAAAGAACGGCGCGGGCGCCGACATGGTGCCCGAGGCGCACGATCCGTCGAAGCGCCGCGAACCGCGGATGCTCACGAGCGACCTCGCGCTCCGGTTCGACCCGATCTACGAGCAGATCTCGCGGCGCTTCCTGGCGAACCCGGCCGAGTTCGCGGACGCGTTCGCCCGGGCCTGGTTCAAGCTGACCCACCGCGACATGGGTCCGGTCGCCCGCTACCTCGGCCCGGAGGTCCCGACCGAGACCCTGCTGTGGCAGGACCCGTTGCCGCCGGTGACGCACGAGCTCGTCGACGCCGAGGACGTCGCCACCCTCAAGGGCCAGATCGTCGCCTCGGGCCTGACGGTCGCCCAGCTGGTCTCCACCGCGTGGGCATCGGCGTCGACGTTCCGCGGCAGCGACAAGCGCGGCGGCGCCAACGGGGCGCGTATCCGCCTCGAGCCGCAGATCGGCTGGGAGGTCAACAACCCCGACGAACTGGCGCCGGTGCTGCACACCCTGGAGAAGATCCAGGAGGCGTTCAACGCCGCCCAGACCGGCGGCAAGAGGGTCTCCCTGGCCGACCTGATCGTGCTGGCCGGTGGGGTCGGCGTCGAGCAGGCCGCCCGGAACGCTGGCTACGCCGTCGAGGTCCCCTTCACGCCGGGGCGTACCGACGCGTCGCAGGAGCAGACCGACGTGGAGTCCTTCGCCGCGCTCGAGCCGACGGTGGACGGGTTCCGCAACTACGTCGGCAAGGGTAACCACCTGCCGGCGGAGTTCCTGCTGATCGACAAGGCGAACCTGCTGACCCTGAGCGCGCCCGAGATGACGGTCCTCGTCGGCGGTCTGCGCGTCCTGGGTGCCAACTACCAGCAGTCGCCGCTGGGCGTCTTCACCGCGACGCCCGGGTCGCTGACCAACGACTTCTTCGTCAACCTGCTCGACCTGGGCACGGCGTGGCAGCCGACGTCCGAGGACGCGAACACCTTCGAGGGCCGCGACCTCGGCACCGGCGAGGTCAAGTGGACCGGCAGCCGGGTCGACCTCGTCTTCGGCTCGAACTCCGAGCTGCGCGCGCTCGCCGAGGTCTACGCGGGTGACGACGCGCGGGAGAAGTTCGTGCACGACTTCGTCGCCGCGTGGGCCAAGGTGATGGACCTCGACCGGTTCGACCTCGCCTGATCCGCACGTCCAGGCCGGCCCTCGTTGGGGCCGGCCTGGACGGCCAGGACAGGCTGTTCGGGTCAACCGGGGGAGTGAGCCGCGGTGCCTCCGGCGAGCTTGCGGTGCTCGCTGGGGCTCACCCCGTGGGCGCGTTTGAAGGCCGCGCTGAAGCCGAACGCGTCCGCGTAGCCGACCTGGCGCGCCACGGCGGCGACCGTGGCGGTGGATTCGGCCAGCAGGTCGGCAGCGAGCGTCATCCGCCAGTCGGTCAGGTAGGTCAGGGGCGGCTCACCCACCAGTTCGGTGAAGCGTTTGGCCAGCGTCGTACGGGACACTCTGACCAGAGCTGCCAGCGAGGACAGCGTCCACGGCTTGCCCGGCGCGTCGTGCATGGCGCGCAGCACCGGTCCCACCGTGTCGTCGCTCAGCGCGCTGTACCACCGGGGCGCCTCGGCGCCGGGCTGGTCGAACCAGTCCCGGATCGTGCACACCAGCAGCCAGTCCAACAGCCGATCCAGCACGATCTGCCGACCCGGGCGGCACCCGCCGAGCTGGTGGTCCAGGTAGTCGCGCAGCGACGAACAGTCGTGGTCGTCGGGTACGACCAGGATTGGCGGCAGGACCCCGAGTAGCCGCTGCGGCGCCTGGCCCTGGACGTGGTACGCCCCGGCGAGCAGCACCATGTGCTCGGCCGGGTCCGCGTCCGGCGGCTCGGTCACCCGCGATTCGCCGCAGCGGACGTCCCGAAGCTCCCCGGGCCGGAAGCTCGACCGCGGCTCGGTGGAGAACACGAACGGCTCCGGCCCTCGCACCACGACGGCCTCGCCGACCCGCACCAGCCGCGGTTTGTCGCACTTCGGATGCAGGATCCAACCCTCGCCCCGCAGGGGAATGCAGAGCGTCACCGGCGCGCCGTCGGTGAACCGCAACGCCCACGTCGGCGGCAGCACCGACCGGCCGAAGGCCGCGCCCTCCGCGCGTACGCCCCGCAGCAGACTGTCGAACGGGTCCATCGCTTCACCATAGGTCGCGGACGATCGCACATGCCCCGCGTACGGCCAGGCATGTGCCGACGGCGGTCGGGTCGGTTGACTCGTGGTCATGACGACAGCAACGGATGAGATCCTCGTCCTTGGCGGAACCGGGAAGACCGGACGCCGCCTGGTACGCACGCTGCGGGCGGCGGGCAGGCGGGTACGGGCGGCGTCCCGCTCGGGAGAGGTGCGATTCGACTGGGCGCAGCCGACCACCTGGCAGCCGGCCGTGGCGGAAGCTTCCGCGGTCTACCTCTTGGCGCCGGAAGACCCGGCCCTGGCCGACGACTTCGTGTCGCGGGCGGTGAAGGCGGGGGTGGGCCGGTTCGTCGCGCTCTCCGGACGCGGAATCGACCGGATCGACGAGGATTTCGCGCCGGGCATGCTCGCCGCCGAACAGGCGGTGCGGGACTCCGGCGCGGAGTGGACGATCATCCGCCCGAACAACTTCAACCAGAACTTCGATGAGGACCTGTGGCGCCAGCCGCTGGTGGCGGGCCGGCTGGCCCTGCCGATGGGCGCCACGCCGGAGCCGTTCATCGACGCCCAGGACATCGCCGACGTCGCCGCGGCACTGCTGACCTCCGACGGCCACCACGGGCAGGTGTACGAGCTGTCCGGCCCCCGTGCGCTCACCTTCGGCTCGGCGGTGGCGATGATCGCGGAGGCGGCGGGCCGATCCATCCGCTACCTGGAGCTGACGCCCGAGGAGTACCGGGCCGAACTGCTGGCCCAGGGACATTCGGAGGCTACCGCAACGGCGCTCAACGCGATGTTCGCGGGCATGCGCGCCGGATACCTCGCCGAGCCCACCGACACGGTCCGGCGGATCCTGGGACGCGACCCGATCGACTTCGGCACCTACGCCGCTGAGGCCGCCGCAAGGGGCACGTGGTCGTAACCGGTGGACGCCCTCGCCGGCCCGCGGGTGTCGCGGGCCGGCGACGTCCGTCAGTAGCGCAGGGCGCGGAGGTTGGCGTAGCTGTCGCAGGCGGACGAGACGCCGTCCGGGCGCGGGCTGTCGTTCTCGGTGAAGTAGTAGTCGGTGCCGGCCATCTCGCTGTAGGCGAAGATGCGGGCGAAGTCGATGGTGCCCTCGCCCACGTCGGCGAACGACCCGTCGGCGGCCATGTCCTTGACGTGGAACAGCGAGAACCGGCCCGGGTATTGCGTGATCAGGTCCACCGGGTCGGCGCCGACGCTGACCGCCCAGTACAGATCCAGCTCCATCGCCACCAGGTTCGGGTCGGTCTCGCGCACCAGCACGTCGTAGCCGCGCGTGCCGTCCTGTGCGGTGAACTCGAACCCGTGGTTGTGGTAGGCGACCGTGATGCCTTCCTGCTTGAGTCTCGCGCCGACGGCGTTGAGGGTTGCCGCGACCTGGGCGTAGTCGTTGAGCTTCCAGGAGGCCGAACCTGAGATCCGCACGTACTTGGCGCCGAACGCCTTGGCGTTGGCGATGACGCCGTCGATGTTGTTCCTGAGGTCGCCGAGGCCGATCCCGATCGACGGCGCCGACAGACCCGCGTCGGCGACCAGGGGTGCCAGCGCCGTGGCCGTCTTGCCGTAGAAGTTGTTCACCGCGCCGGAGGGTTCCGCGTTGCGGTAGCCGCAGGCGGCGAGCGCGGCCAGGGTGGCGTCGGGCGCGGTCGGCATGGTGGCCCGCACCGTGTAGAGGACGAGGCCGATTCGCTCGTCGGGTACCGCGCGGGTTCCGGAGGCGGGCTGCGGCTTGCCGATCTCGGAGCCGGCCGCCGCCCGTACGATGCTGCTGCTCTCCTCGGGGGTGAGGATCGCGGCCTGCCTGAGCTCGTTGGCGAGCCGGCTGACCAGGCTCACGAAGCTGCCGTGGTTGGCGAACGGCGCCTCGGCCCAGACGGCGTCCATGATCGTGCACCCGTCGCCGAGGTCGCGGTTCGGTACGCCCGAGTCGGCCCCCCGGCCGAAGAAGACCGTGGCTGAGGTGGTGTAACCCCAGGGGCAGCGGTCCGCGGTCACCTGTTCGGTTACCTGGGCGCTGGTGGCGTCGGTCGCTGTTTCGGCGGCCGACGCCGGAGTCGGTGTGAACGGCAGGAGGGCCGCGGCGAGCGATGCGGCAAGCAGGTGACGTGCTCGTCTCGATCGGGTGTGGGGCGGGCGGGCGGAGTTGGCATGCATGTCGTCTCCCAGATAGTTGAGGAGTTCAGACTGGTCAGGTGGTGGGCCGACAGGCCCTCGCGACAGGGACGGCGGCGGTGCCGGGCCGGTGGTGGCGGGGTGCCGTCCCACCCCGCCACCCGCTCCGGACGCTCAGCGCACCGTCACGACCACGATCGAGGACATGGTCGCCCCGAGGCTGTCGGTGACGGTCAGCCGAGCGGTGTAGGTGCCCTTGCGGGCGTACGTGTGACTGGCGGACGCGCCGTGCACGGTCGCGGCGTTGTCGCCGAAGTCCCATGCGTAATCCGTGATGGTGCGCCCGGCCGCCGGTGCGGCGGTGCCGGTGAAGGCCACCTGCAGCGGCCCGGTACCCGTGGTGGGTGTGGCCGAGGCCGACACCGTGGCGTCGGTCTGTTCGCGCACCCCGGCGCCGTTGAAGCGCAGCCAGTCCAGCGCCATCAGGTCGGGGGTGCCGCCCGTCTGGTTCGGGTTGACGAAGACCAGATAGAGCGTGCACGTCCGGCCCGGATCGGTGAGCTCGACGGTGGGTGAGACGAGGTTGTCCCAGCCGCCGGTGCCGCCGACGGTGGCCCGGCCCAGGAGTTCGCCGGTGGGGGAGTCGGCCCTGACTTCAACGTCGCCGCCGCTGCTGCCCGAGGCGACGCCGAAGGTGACCGAGTCGATGCCGCGCAGGTTGACCGGGCCGAAGTTGATCCAGTCGCCGTTGTCGATGTCACCGATGCGCTTGCCGGCGCTCGCGGTGGCCCGGTCGATCACCTGGACGCCGCTCTGGCCGTCGAAGTGCTCGGCCTCCTTGCGCTTGGTCTGCAGCTCCGCCCGGGTCGAGCCGACCAGCGCCGGTGCTCCGGCCGCCCCGCCGTCGGTGTACTGCGCGGTGAGCACGGTGTACAGGTTCTGTCCCGGGCCGTGCCCGTCACCGCCGTTGCTCTCGGTGACCGCGACCCCGGTGCACCCGATGTAGTTGTCCAGCGGGTGGGTGTGCGAGTCGTGGCCGAGCTGGGTCTGCACGACCACCTTCGAACAGTCGATGCTGTTCTCCTCCGGGTCGGTGACCGTCACCGTGTAGGGAATGCGGTCACCGAAGTCGAAGAAGGCCCCGTTGGGGACGCTGAGGGTCACCGTCGGCCGAGTGTTGCCGACCGTGATCTCCTGTACGGCGACGGCGGTCTGCCCGTTGGTGGCGGTGACCGTGAGCCGGGCGGTGAACCGCCCCGGTGTGCTGTAGGTGTGGCTGGGGTTGGCGGCGGTGGAGTCGACGGTGCCGTTGCCGTCGAAGTCCCAGGCGTACTGGACCGCGGTGCCGTCCGGCCCGCTGGTGCCGGCGCTGGAGAAGGCGACGGTCAGCGGCGCGGGTCCGCTGTCCTTGTCGGCGGTCAGCTTGGCCACCGGCGGTCGGCTGTTGGCGACGTAGTCGATGCGGTAGATGCCCGCGCCGTCGTTGCTGCCGCCCCGGCCGCTCCCGCTGCCTGCGCCGAAGTCGATGACGTAGAGCGAGCCGTCCGGCCCGAACTCCGCCTCGAACGGCTGGATCCACGACATGTTGCCGAAGATGCCGTTGATGGACTGCAGGTCACCGACGTTGGTGGGGTTGAAGCGGGGATCGTTGAAGGTCTGGGCGGTGGAGTGGATCGACAACGTCTTGAACCACTTGCGGGTCAGCTCGTAGACGATCCACTTGCCGTCGAAGTACTGGGGGAACTTGGTCAGCCGCTTGTTGGACGGGTCGTAGTCGTAGACGGGCCCACCCATCGGGCCGCCGCCGCCCGTGCCGAGCTCAGGGAACTCCGGGGAGGCCGAGTAGGCGTACCAGACCAGCGCCGGCTTGGCCGCGGGGAGGCTGGTCAGGCCGGTGTTGTTGGGGGAGTCGTTGACCGGTGCGGCGCAGTCGAACTTCGGCCCGGGGGTGGAGGTGGCGAAGTCGTAGTCGTTGAACGGGGTGTTGTTGCCGATGCAGTAGGGCCAGCCGTAGTTTCCGGCGCTGGTGATCCGGTTGAACTCGACGGTCCCTTCCGGCCCGCGGTTCGGGTTGGCGGACCGGGCGTCGGGGCCGTAGTCGGCCACGAGCAGCGCGTTCGTCGTGGAGTCGACGGTGATCCGGAACGGGTTCCGCATGCCCATCGCGTAGATCTCGGGCTTGGTCTTGGCCGTGCCCGGGGCGAACAGGTTGCCCTCCGGAATGGCGTACCTGCCGTTGGGCAGGGGCTTGATCCGCAGGATCTTGCCCCGCAGGTCGTTGGTGTTGCCGGCCGTGCCCTGCGCGTCGTACGCGCGGCGGCCGGCCCGCTCGTCGACGGGGGTGAAGCCGCTGGACTCGAACGGGTCGGTGTTGTCGCCGATGGCGGCGTACAGGTTGCCCTGCTTGTCCATGGTCAGCGAGCCGCCCATGTGCGAGTTGGCGCGCGCCTCACCGCGCCAGGTGGGGATCGTGAGCAGCCGCTTCTCCGAGTCGAGGCGGACGCTGTCGCCGTCGACGGTGAACCGGGACAGGTTCAGCTGCTTCTCCACCCGGTCGGACCAGAGCAGGTAGATCCAGCTGTTGTTCGTGCCGAAGTGCCGGTCCAGGGTCATGCCGAGCAGGCCGTCGGACTGGCTGGTCTGCTCCGGGGTGTAGGCGAAGTCCAGGAGGGTGGTGACGGCGAGGGTGTCCTGGTTGATGACCTTCAGTGCGCCGGTGCGCTCGATGTAGAAGACCCGCCGGTCGGGCGCGACCGCCAGCTCGAACGGGTCGGAGAGGTCCTGGTTGACCAGGGGGATGCGCTCGAAGTTGTCGGTCCTGGTGGCGCCGCAGTCACCGGGGGCGGTGCCCGCCGCCCACCTGATGCCGCCGAGGAGGTGTTGCAGGAAGGCCGGCTCCTGGAACGAGGAGGAGCTGTGCCCGCCGGCGGTGAACCAGGACCGGCCGCCGTCGTAGTTCTGGCACCACGAGTACGGGTGGTCGACGCCCTCGTTCAGTCCGGATATGCCGTCGCGCACCTTGATCTGGGCGAGCGTGTGGACCTTGCCGGTGGGGTTGGTCCGCCAGTTGTACCACTCCTCGCTGCGCTCCCAGAGCTCCGGCAGGTTTTTCGTGGAGGGGTGGGCGTGGTCGAGGACCTTGATCCGGCCCGGGAAGGTGCCCCCGGTGCGGGAGAAGTCCGGGTGGGTGTCGAAGATGGCCCCCACCAGTCCCTCGTACCACGTCCAGTCCCGCTCGCTCGCCGAGGCGGCGTGCAGGCCGACCCAGCCGCCGCCGCCGCGGACGAACTTCTGCAGCGCGGCCCGTTGGTCGGCGTCGAGCAGGTCGCCGGAGGCGGGGGTGGAGTTGGTGTTGTTGAACACGAGGGCGTCGAAGCGGGCGAGGTTGGCGTCGGTGAACGCGGCCGCGTCGGTGGTCGCCTCGACGGCGAAGCCGTGCTGGTCGCCGAGTTGCCGGATGGCGGCGACCCCGGCCGGGATGGAGTCGTGATAGAAGTTCGTGACCTTGGAGAAGACCAGTACCCGGAAATTGGCGGCGGTGGTGGACTCGGCGGCGGTCGCCGGCGTGCTCGACAACACGAGGGTGACAGCCGTGAGTAGGGCGAAAAGTAGCGTGCGGTGGCGTCTCATACACGCGCTCCTGAATGGGGGACGGAGTAGGAAAGCGCTTTCCACGTTCCTTGTACCCTACGAGATCCATTTCGCCGGGTCAATATTTGGACGACTCCATATTTCTGCGACGTCGTCTCGATGGCGATGAGGCTCGCCAGAAAGCCCGTCCGCTACGGCACCATCCGCGGTTGCTCACCCGGCATACGGCCGGTCGGTGCGCCGACCAGCACCGCCACCGCTGGCCGGCGGGCGCGGCCAGCGGTGGCGCGCAGGGCGGCGATTCCCAGGGACGGTGGTCTGCCGATAGTGCCACGACAGTTTCGACCCGCGGCATGACGGCGTAAAAGAAATACGCGACAGGCCCTGTCGCCCTGCCATTTCCACAGTGAATTGCTCCCTCTGTCGAGGGAGTTGGCCGCGCCGCATATGTGGCCTTAAAAGGTCAACCCGTTGCCCACCACATGGTGGGCGTGAACACCAGGGCCGGCAGTTCCGGCCCATTGGGAGAATGCCTGGTCCGCCTGCCGGCCCTGGTGTCCGTCAACGCTCCTCTCCGGGGTTCCTCAGAACCGCACGTTGCGCAGGTAGCGGTAGCCGATCTCGGCCGTCCGCTGCGGCGTCACGTCGGGGGTGTCGTTCTCGACGATGTACTCCTGCACCGAGTGCCCCCGGAAGATCCGGGCAAAGTCGATCATGCCGGTGCCCAGGTCGGCCATGTCGCCGTCGGACGCGTGCCGGTCCTTGACGTGGTATTGCAGGACACGCTGCGGCGCGGAGCGGATGACGTCCAGGGTGAAGCCCTCGGGGTCGGCCACGCCGTCGCCGGAGTTGATGCCGCCGGTGACGGCCCAGTAGATGTCGACCTCCAGGTGCACGAGCTTGGGATCGAGCTCCGCGGTCAGCACGTCCCAGGGGCGCTTGCCGCCGCCGAGGTCGATCGTGAACTCGTGGGCGTGGTTGTGGTAGCCGTAGCGCAGGCCGGCCCTGGCCGCCGCCGCGGCCTCGACGTTCATCTGCTCCGCCCAGCGCTTCCATTCGTCCGCGCGCTCGGAGTACAGGTACGGCACCACCATGTACGACTGGCCGAGGGTGACCGCGTTCTGGATCTTCTGCTCCAGCTCGGCGGCGTTACCGCTGATCCCGTCGTGGCTGGAACTGGCCCGGATGCCGATGCCGTCCAGGAACTGACGCAGCTGGGCGGCGGTGCGCCCGAAGTAGCCGAGCGCCAGCTCCACCTTCGGGTAGCCGATCTTGGCGAGGTGGGTCAGGGTCGCGTCGTACCCCGGTGCACCCCACAACGCGTCGCGCATCGTCCACAGCTGAATGCTGATGAGGCCCGGCGGAACGTGCTGCCTCCCGGTGGTGCGGGTGGTCGCCGTCGCAGCCGTCGCGCCGATCCCCGCCGACGCGAGCCCGACACCGGCCAGCGCCGCCAGTGAACCACGCAGCAGGCTTCGCCGGTCCATGACGGACCGCCGCAGCGCGGCCTCCCCGTCGTATCCGTAACACATGGTGACTCCTTCTGGGTGGCTACTTCGTGGGAACCAGGACGACCTCGTCCGACCCGGTCAGGGCGGGCAGCCCGTTGCCGCCGGGATCGGTGTAGGACGCCACGAACACGGCGGTCAGGTTGTCCTTCTCCGGGTCGTGGCCGGACGGCACGGTCGTCTGGATCGAGCCGGTGCAGCCGTTGGCGGTGGTCTGCGGGTGGCCGTGCGAGTCGTGGCCGAGGATGTACGTGACGCTGACCCGGGCGCAGTCCACCGGCTGGTCGTCGGTCACCCGTACCTCGAACTGCACGGTGTCGCCGAACTTGAACGGCTGGCCCGCGACCGGCTTGACCAGCTCCACCACGGGCTCGGCGTTGCCGACCACGACCCGGACCGACGCGGCGGCCGACAGCCCTCCGGGGTCGCTCACCTTGACGGTGGCGTTGTAGAGACCGTTCTTCTGGTAGGTGAACGTCGGGTTCGCCGTGCGCGAGTCGACCTTGCCGTCGTTGTCGAAGTCCCACGCGTACGACAGCGGGTCGCCGTCGTAGTCGGTCGTGCCCTCGCTGGAGAACGTGACGGTCAGCGGTGCGAGCCCGTTGGTGGGCGTGGCCGAGACCTGGGGCACCGGAGTGTGGTTGCCCTTCCAGCCGGTGTAGTCGATCCGGGCCAGCTGCGCGTCCGGGTTCTCACTGAAGAAACCGTCGCCGTACTCGAGCACGTAGAGCGCGCCGTCCGGGCCGAACTCCAGGTCCATCGGGTTGTCGAAGATGAACGAGGGGAGCACCCGCTCGATGCCGCTCAGGTCGCCGCCGGAGTTCAGCCGGAAGCCCTGCACGTAGTCGCGGGTCCACTCGTAGAACAGCGGGATGCCGTCGTAGTACGCCGGCCAGGCCACCGGGGCGCGTCCCCGCGTGGTCGGGAAGGAGAAGTGGTACGCCGGCCCGGCCATCGGCCCGATGCCGCCCGTGCCCAGCTCCGGGAACTGCGCGGAGGCGCCGTAGCCGTACCAGACGTCCGGCTGCTGCACCGGCGGCAGCTCGCGCTGGCCGGTGTTGTGGGGGGACTCGTTGATCGGCGCGGAGCAGTTGAACGGCTGCCCGGACCGGCCGGTGGCGAAGTCGTAGTCCACGTACGGCAGCTGTGCGGTGGCGCAGTAGGGCCAGCCGTAGTTCGCCGCCTTGCGGACCACCGCCCACTTGCCCTGCCCGGCCGGCCCGCGCTGCGGATCGGCCTCGCCCGCGTCCGGCGAGTAGTCGGCGACGTACAGTTCGTCGGCCTGTCGGTTGAACTCGATCCGGAACGGGTTGCGCAGGCCCATCAGGTAGATCTCGGGCCGGGTCTTGGGCGTGCCCGCCGGGAAGAGGTTCCCGTCCGGGATGGTGTAGCCCCCGCCGTCGCGTACCTTGATGCGCAGGATCTTGCCGCGCAGGTCGTTGGTGTTGGCCGAGCTGCGCTGCGCGTCGTACGCCGGGTTGCGGCCGGCACGCTCGTCGATGGGGGTGTAGCCGCCCGACTCGAACGGGTTGGTGTCGTCACCGGTGGACAGGTACAGGTTGCCCTTGGCGTCGAAGACGATGTCCCCGCCGACGTGGCAGCAGATGCCCCGGTCGACCGGTACGTCGAGGATCTGCTGCTCGGTGGACAGGTCCAGCTTGTCCTTGACCAACCGGAACCGGGAGAGCCGGATCGCTCCCTTGAACGGCTCGAAGTCGGCGGGGGTGCCCCAGGCCGGCGCGTCGCCCTCGTTGACGTTCGGGGTCGACGGGTCGTCGACCGGGGTGTTCATCGGCGGGGAGTAGTACAGGTAGACCCAGTTGTTTCCGGCCTTGCCGAAGTTGGGATCGATCGCGACGTTCTGCAGGCCCTCTTCGTCGTGCCGGTAGACGTCCAGCGTCGCGGCCAGGGTGTTGCGGCCCGTGGCGGGGTCGTGCAGCCAGACCTCCCCCGGGCGGGTCACGTGCAGCACCCGGCTGTCGGGCAGCACGGCGAGGTCCATCGGCTCGCCCGGGTGGTCGTTGAGGGTCACCTTCTGGAAGCTCGACTCGGGGGGCGCGTCTGCCGTGGCTGGCTGAGCCATCGCGACGGTTGGTGTGGCGACGAGGGTGATGGTCGCCAGGCCCGCTACGGCGAGCGAGAGTCGTCTCTTCATCTGCCTCTCCTTTGCTGGGGACGGGTCGGGGCAGGTCGGGGACGTACTTTTTGTTCCTTTTTGAGTGGGCGATCCGGGTGGTGGGGCCGCTGAGCGGCGCGTGGGACGTCGACCGCGGCGCCGATCAGCGCTGTCCGCGGTGCGACATGCGGTCAGTCACGCACAGGTCGCCGATGGCGGTTCACCTCGACGAACCACGTGGTCACGCGGCCGACGGTACAAAACTAATGTCTATATGTCCATAGCTTTCACCGCAGCGGCACCGACTTTCGTCGCGTTCGGACGAAAGTTGGTATGGTCGCTGAAATTGGCCGCAGACCGACCTCTTCGGCTCCCCGCCAGTCGGTGCCGAGCGGCCAGCGGCGAGGTGCGGCCGGAGCCTGATCAGCGGCGCCGCCAGTGGATCGGTAGGCGCTTCACACCGCGCTGGAAGTTCGAGCGCAGGTACGCCGGTGGACCCGCGTACGTGATGCTGACGGTGTTCGCGAGCAGCGCCTCGAACAGGGCGCGGAGCTGGCACCGGGCCAGGTGCGCGCCCAGGCAGAAGTGCGGTCCGTGGCCGAAGACCAGGTGCGGGTTCGGGTGGCGGGCGAGGTCGAGCCCGTCGGGCTCGGCGAAGACGCGTTCGTCCCGGTTGGCCGACGCGAACGAGACCACCACCTTGTCCCCGGCCTGAACCGGTACGCCGGCGACAGCGGTGTCCGTCGTGGCAGTGCGCCGGAACACCATCACCGGCGTCCACCAGCGCAACAGTTCGTCGACGGCGGTATCGAAGAGGGCCGGGTCCCGGCGTAGCCGCGCCATCTCGGCCGGATGCTCCAGCAGGGCGATCATCGCGCCGGGCAGGCCGTTGCGGATCGTCTCGTTGCCGGCCACGGCGAACAGCCAGAACATGTTCTCGAACTCGTCCACCGAGAGCCGGTCTTCCCCCTGCTGGGCCAGCAGGATGGACATGACGTCCGGTCCCGGGCTGCGGCGCTTCGACTCGGCCAGCAGGTGGGCGTACGCGTAGAGGTCGGCCATGCCGGCCCGGGTGCGCGGATCCGGCATCCGGCCGTCGGCGTCCGGGGCCGGCCGGTGGCGCAGGGCCTCGCGGGCCGCGGCGGTGCCGGCCCGCGGATCGAACGCGGCTGACCCGGCATGGTCCGGATCCTGGAAGCCGATCACCCGGTTCGACCAGTCGTACAGCAGCCAGCGGTCGGGCTCCGGCATCCCGAGCACGTCCGCGAGCGTGAGCAGCGGCAGGTCGGCCGCGAGATCACGGGCGAAGTCGCAGGTCCCCTCGTCGGCGTCGCCCAACGTACGCTCGACGAGCGCCGCCGCGGTCGCACGGATCGACGCCTCCAGCGCGGCGACCGCGCGCGGAGTGAACGAGCGGGCGACGGGCCGGCGCAGCCGGCCGTGCTCCGGCGGGTCCATGTTCAGCATCATCCGCCGCACGTAACCGAGATCCTCCGGGGTGACCGGGTCGCGGATCTGGGTGGCGCCGAGCCAGGAGGAGAAGAGCCGTGGCTGCTTGAGCACGTCTGTCACCTCGGCGTGCCGGAGCACCAGCCAGAAGCCCGGCCCGCCGGGTAGCCCGAGCAGCGGCGGCTCCTCGACCCACGCCACCGGGCCGGCCGCGCGCAGCGTGGCGAGCAGGTCGTACGGGACGCCGTCGACATAGGTGCGGGGGTCGACCAGGGGCGCCGGATCGACGGTCACTGCCCGAGGAACTCCTCGAGCACCGTGGTCAACCGGACCGGCGTCTCGTACATCGCGTAGTGCCCCGCGTTGGCCAGCACCTCGAGCCGGGCGTTGGGATAGTGGCGCATCCAGGTCTCGCGCATTGTGTCGGCGCCCAGCGCCGGGTCGTGCTCGCCGACGACGGCGAGCGCCGGTACCGGATTGCCCTTCACCTCGTCGGTGAAGTCGGTCCGCGCCCAGGCGGTGAGGTAGGCGCCGAACGCCGCCGGCGTGCAGTGATCGAGGGAGAACCGGACCATCTCGTCCAGCCAGCGGCCGGACAGCCGGTTGCCGGTGGTGAGGTCGATGATGGCGCGCCGGTTGTCCGGGTTGGCGGCCGCGCCGTCGAACAGCGCCCAGCTCTGCAAATCGAAGGGCACCCCACCGGCCGGGACCGGGCTGATGCCGACGAGGCGTTCCACCCGGCCGGGGGCGTCGGCGAGCACCCGCTGGGCGGCGATGCCGCCCATGGAGTGCCCGACCACGGAGAAGGTGTCCCAGCCGAGGGAGTCGGCGAGGTCCAGGGCGTCGCGGGAGATCTCGGCGATGGTGTGCTCGCCCGCGACCGCCGTGCGCGTGCCGTATCCCCGGTAGTCCAGGAATGCCCAGGTGAAACGTTCGGCGTCGATCAACTCGGGTAGCCAGCCCCAGCCCTGCGCCGACCCGAACCACCCGTGCAGCGCCAGCACCTTGTGCGGGCCGTGACCGACCGGACCGGCGTCGGACTCACCGACGCTGCTGTGGCTGATCGTCATGACGGCGGCCCCTTCCGCTGTGCGGAGCACTGCGACGAACGACCGGAACCCGGCCTGGGTGAACGCTGGCGAGGTGACAGCGACCGTAGTCTGCGGGGGGACCGAACGAAAGTGCAGTCGCGATCGTGACAGACCGGGCGTCATGGTCACCCGCTGCTGAACCCGGCCTCGGCAATATCGACTGTCGGGTTGCCTACACTCGGCGAGGAGGGTAGGCAGGAATCCCACCTACGCGATCGGGGAGAACACATGAGACCTCGAGCCCTCATCACCACGACCATCGCGCTGGGCGCGCTGGTGGCCGGGATCGCGGTTCCCGCCCAGGCGAAGCCGGCCGAGCCGCCCAAGGAGCCGGTGGCCGTCGGATACGGGGGCGCGGTGTCCACGGTGGACGCCACCGCCACGGCCGTCGGGCTGGACGTGCTGCGGCGCGGTGGCAACGCGGTCGACGCGGCGGTCGCCGCCGCCGCGACCCTCGGCGTCACCGAACCGTTCTCGGCCGGCATCGGCGGCGGTGGCTTCTTCGTCTACTACGACGCGAAGCGCGGCAAGGTGCACACCATCGACGGCCGCGAGGCGGCACCGGCGTCGATGAACGAAACCAGCTTCGTCAACCCGGCCACCGGGCAGCCGTACCGGTTCGACGAGGCCCGGATCAGCGGGCTGTCGGCCGGCGTTCCCGGCACCCTGCTGACCTGGCAGGACGCGTTGGACCGCTGGGGCACCCGGTCGCTTTCGCAGATGCTCAAGCCCGCCGCGCGGGTCGCCGAGGACGGCTTCCCCGTCGACGAGACCTTCGCCAGCCAGGTCGCCGCGAATCAGGCCGCGTTCGGGCAGTTCAGCTCGACCAGTGCGCTGTACCTGCCCGGCGGCCAGCCGCCGGCGGTCGGCAGCACGTTCCGCAACCCGGACCTCGCCGAGACGTACCGTCTGATCGCCAAGCGGGGCACCGACGTGTTCTACCGGGGCGAGGTCGGCCGCGACGTGGTCGCCACCGTGCAGCACCCGCCGGTGGCGGCGCAGCCGGTCGGGTCCTGGCCGTACCCGATCCGGCCGGCCGGGATGACCTCCGCCGACCTCGCCGCCTACCGCACCCGCTTCCCGGAGCCCACCCGGTCGGACTACCGCGGCTTCGAGGTGTACGGCATGTCCACCCCGTCGAGCGGCGGCACCGCGGTGGGGGAGGCGCTCAACATCCTCGAGCAGTTCGACCTGCGGTCGATGACCGCGACGCAGGCCATGCACCACTACCTGGAGGCCAGCGCGCTGGCGTTCGCCGACCGTAACCGCTACGTCGGCGACCACACCGGGCAGAGCGTGCTCCAGGAACTGCTCAGCGACGGGTTCGCCAAGGAACGCGCGTGCCAGATCGCTGCCTCGGCGGCGCTGCCCAAGCCGGTTGCACCCGGCGTCCCCGACGGCGCCTACGGCGGTTGCTCGGCGGCGGCGGTCGCCGACACCCGCGACGACCGTAAGAGCACCACCAACCTGACCGTGGCCGACCGGTGGGGCAACGTGGTGGAGTACACGCTGACCATCGAGGCGACCGGTGGCAACGGCATGGTGGTCCCCGGTCGGGGATTCCTGCTCAACAACGAGCTGACCGACTTCAACTTCGCGCCGACCCAGGGCACCGCGCCCGACCCGAACCTGCCCGCGCCGGGCAAGCGTCCCCGCAGCTCGATGTCGCCCACGATCGTGCTGGCCGACGGGCGGCCGTTCCTGGCTGTCGGTACGCCGGGCGGCGCGACGATCATCACCACTGTCCTGCAGATGCTGGTCAACCGGATCGACCTGGGGATGACCCTGCCGGAGGCGCTGGCGGCGCCGCGGGCGTCGCAGCGCAACGGCGCCAGCACTCAGGCGGAGCCGGCGTTCATCAGCGCGTACGCCAACGGCCTGCCCCCGGGGCACGCCTTCTCTTCCACCGAGGAGATCGGCGCCGCGACCGGTATCGAGTTCCTGACGGACGGCCGGCTGGTCGCCGCGGCCGAACCGGTACGCCGGGGCGGCGGCGCGGCAGCGGTGGTCGGCCGCTGGGCGAGCCACTGACGGTGTGCACGCCAGGACGGCTCAGGCAAACCGAGCCGTCCTGGCGTCGTCACTCGCGGGGACTCGCCTTAGCTGGCTGTTAAGTAACGGCGGAACTGGTTCTTCCGGCGGGCGGCACCGGGCAGACTGGGCCGATGCCCGCCGCCGCTCCGCCCGCTCCCCGGTTCCGCCGCCGTACCCAGACCCTCGTCGCGGTGGTCGTCTCGCTCGCCGTGGCGGTCGCGCTCGGCGCCTGGTCGCTGCATGGGCGGGTTGCCGGCGGCGGCGGTGCACCGGAGCAGGGCGATGCGGCTGCCGCCGGCACCCCGACCTGCGCCGGCCGGCCGGCGCGGGCACCCCGCGAGTTACGCGGCATGTGGATCACGACGGTCAACAACATCGACTGGCCGAGCCGACCCGGACTGCCCGCCGAGAAGGTGCGGGCCGAGTTCCGAAGCTGGCTCGACCTGGCCGTGCGGCGCAACCACAACGCGGTGTTCGTGCACGTGCGGCCGAGCGGGGACGCGCTCTGGCCGTCCAGGTACGCGCCGTGGTCACAGTGGCTGACCGGGAGCCGCGACGGCCGTGACCCGGGCTGGGACCCGATGGAGTTCATGGTCGCCGAGGCGCACGCCCGCAACCTGGAGTTCCACGCCTGGTTCAACCCGTACCGGGGTGGGCAGCCGGCCACAGTCGGCGGGCCCGGCCCGCGGCTGGACCAGCTCGCGCCGGCCCATCCGCTGCGCCGACACCCCGATTGGGTGGTGACCTATCCCAGCGCTGGCCGGCCCGGCAGCCGCCTCTACTTCAACCCGGGTGTGCCGGAGGCGCGCAAGTTCGTCGAGGACTCGATGCTGGAGGCGGTGCAGCGGTACGACGTCGACGGGGTGCACTTCGACGATTTCTTCTACCCGTACCCGGAGGCCGGGCAGGACTTTCCGGACGGCGCGGCGTTCGCCCGCTACGGCCGGGGGTTCGCGGACAAGCACGACTGGCGCCGCGACAACGTGAACACGCTGGTCCGGGAGATGAGCGAGCGGATCAAGGCGATCAAGCCGTGGGTGAAGTTCGGCATCAGCCCGTTCGGTATCTGGCGTAACAAGCGCACCGACCCGGCCGGCTCGGCGACCGCCGGGTTGCAGAGCTACGACGACATCTATGCCGACACCCGACTGTGGGTACGGGAGCAGTGGCTGGACTACGTCGTGCCGCAGCTCTACTGGCACATCGGGTTCGGCAAGGCCGACTACGCCAAGCTGCTGCCGTGGTGGGCGGCAACGGTGCGGGGCACCCGGGTGCAGCTCTACATCGGCCAGGCCGACTACCGGGTGGGCGAGCGCGGCGCCTGGCGCGACCCGGCCGAGTTGGACCGCCAGCTCGCTCTCAACCGGCGGCACGGGGTGAACGGCAGTGTGCACTTCAGCGCCAAGCAGGTGCGCGCCGACAAACTCGGGGCGGTCAGCCGGTACAGCGAGGCGCACTACGCCGGCCCGGCGCTGGTGCCCACGATGGCGCAGCTACCGGCCGCGCCGCCGGCCGCGCCCGAGGTCACGGGCGTACGCCGGGCGGACGACGGGGTGGTGCTGACCTGGCGCGGGGACGGCGCGGCGAGCTTCGCCGTCTACCGGGTGGACGCCGAGGTGGCCCAACTCGTCGGCACTGCCCGTGGTGGCGGCTGGGTCGACCGCGCCGCCCCGGCCGGCCGCTCTCTGTCCTACTGCGTGTCGGGGCTGGATCGCAGCGGGAACGAGGGCCGGCTCAGCACGCCGGTGTCGGTCGCCGCGAGGTAGGGCATCAGGTGCGGCAGAATCGGGTCGGTGTGAACGGCCGGCCGGGTGGCGCGGTGGGCCGCCAGACCGGATTCAGCTGGATCGCCAGGGCGGGGGCGTGCCAGGCGTCCCCCAGTTGCTGGAGTGGGCCGAACTCGCGGCGGGGATGGTTGACGTTCGCGCCGGCGAGGAAGCTGATCAGCACGTCGTCGGCGCTCTTCCGGCCGATGATTCCCGCGTGGAAGGTCGGCACCTCGACCACCGGGATCTGGAGCTTCTGGCCGGGTGGGGCCTCGGCGGCGCTCACCGTCGGCAGGAAGGCGACGACGCGTACGCCCGGGATCGGGCACAGGATCTGGTAGCGGTAGAAGGTCGCCCCGTCCAGCAGTGAGCGGACGAACGGCTCGTCGGGTGTGCTGCCGGCCCGGTTGCCGATGGTCGTCACCTTGAACATCACCCGCAGCAGCCATCCCGCGGCCAGCCCCCAGCCGGTATTGGCCTCCGGCGGGGGATAGTAGGTCCGCCCGGCGCGGACCAGCGGGCTGAACATCGCCAGCGCCCGCACCGGAGAGTTGGGCCGGTCCCGCAGGTAGGTGCGGGCCACCATCGCCCCCTCGCTCCGCGCGATCAGCGCGATCGGCCGTCCGGTGCGCTGGTGGAGCATCTCGATCTGCGCGGCGAGCAGCTGTGAGCTGGACTCCAGCGACCGGTGGGTGGCGCTCGACCGGTACGGCCGCGGGCGGCCAGCTGAGTCCAGGCCGAGGTATGAGAACGGCTGCACGTTCGGATCCGCCGCGGATCGGCCGTCGTACGCCGAGTCGTGCCCGTCGAGCAGGATCACCGCGTAGGGCACCTGCGGCGGTAGCCGCTGGTTGAGGATCGGCGCCGTGACGGTGTTGGCCTGGTTGCGGGGCTGGGAGAGCACCTGCGACGCCAGCGGGACGGCCAGCGCCAGCACCATGACGATCGGTGCGACCGGCACCCGCGCCCAACGTATCCGCTTCTGCAGGACGGCCGCGTGCACCGTTTGCCGCCATAGCAGACCGTTGAGTGCGCCGGCGGCGATGGTGACAATGGGCGTCCACACCTCCGGGGTGCGCCACACCAGGCCGCCGAGAACGGTGATCACGACGAAGTCGAGTAGCGACCAGCCGACCAGTTCGATCGACGGCAATCCGCGCCACCACCCTGGGCCCACCGACATCCGCTGCAGGAAGGGGGCGAGCAGCAGCATCGGAATGAGGGCGGCGAACAGGAACCAGGACAGCGAGACCACCGACGCCGCGATCGCGTACGCGGCGAACGGTAGGACGAGGAACGCTCCGAACGCCGCTACCCCGACGTTGCGCAGCAGAAGCGCCCGGTACGGCGGCCGCGGCGCATGCGCCGGCCAGGCCAGGCTGACGATCGTCGCGGACAGCACTCCACGCAGCGCGATCAGACCCAGCAGGCCGGAGCCGAACATGAGCCAGGAGTTGTGGTAGACCAGCAGCCAGCGCATGTCGTGGTAGGAGTCGTACGGCCAGACCGCGGTGCTCTGCGGCGCCAGCCCCTCGGCCGGGATGAACCCGAGCAGCACCAGCACGACGACCTCAGCCAGCGGGACCGCCGCGGTGATCCCGAGCAGCGCCAGCAGCCGCCGGTGCATTGGTGGCACGGGATCCTCCTCCGGTACGTGCGGCTCTGCGTCGACTTTCCCCTGTTTGCCGGTTGCATAGGGCTGAACGATCAGATCGCTCGTCCGTCGCCCCGGCCGGCCGTTGCGGGTGCTTCCGAACGCCGCCGGCCCGTCGCCGGCCGAGAAACGGTCGGTGACGGGCCGGTGGGGATCTATGGGTGCCGCGGGAGCGCCCCGGGGCGAGGTGCGGCTACGGGGTCGCCAGTCCGAGGCTGATCGTCCTGGTCAGCGTGGCGTTGTCGTCGTCGCCGTCCAGCGACCAGACCATTGCTCCGGCCAGGCCGGCCCGGCGGATGTACCGCGTCTTCTGCAGCACGACCGCCGGATCGTCGTACGTCCAGAACGTCGTGCCGTCGAACAACCAGGCGTGCCCGGCGCGAACGTCGCGGTGAATGGTGAAGCCGTCGCCGGCCAGGGCCTTGAGCCGCCGGTAGTCCTCGTAGCCGGCCTCGAAGGTGGCCGGCGCGGGCCCGGCTGCGGGCTGGAACAGGCCGTTCCCGCCGCCGGTGACGCCGGTCCAGCCCCGGCCGTAGTACGGGATGCCGAGGACCAGCTTGTCACGTGGTGCACCGCGAGCGATCCAGGCGTCGATCGCCACCTCGGCGGAGAAGTCGGGGCTGTCGGGTGCTCCCGCCGGCACGCGCAGCGCCGACTGCTGGTTGGTCACCGCGTCCCAGGCGCCGTGGAAGTCGTATCCCTGCACGGTGGCGAAGTCCAGGTACTGGAAGATCTTGCGGCCCTCGTAGCCGGCGTCCATGGCCACCGGGTTGGCCGGCAGGAAGGCAGTCAGCTCGTAGTGCTTGCGGGTCTGCCGGCCGTACGCGTCCAGTTGCCGGCGGAACTCGCCGAGCAGCTTGGTGAAGTTCTGCCGGTCCTCCGGGCGGACCACGTTGCCCGGCTCACCCGGCCAGTTCGGCCACTCCCAGTCCAGGTCGATGCCGTCGAAGACGCCGGCGGCCGCGGCCGGGCCGCCGCTGCCACCGTCCAGGACCGGGAGGTTCCCCTTGAGGTAGAGGTCGATGCAGGAGGCGACGAACGCCCGGCGGGAGGCGTCGGTGCGGGCGGCGTTCGAGAAGTACGTCGACCAGCTCCAGCCGCCCAGCGAGATCATCACCTTCAGGTCGCGGTGCTTGGCCTTGAGCTTGGCCAGCTGGCCGAGGTTGCCGTTGAGCGGTTCGCCCCAGGCGTCGGCGACGCCGTCGACGCTCTCCTCCGCCGGGACGGGGCGCTGGTAGTCGGCCCAGGCGTCACCCTCGCCCGGCCCACCGTCCACGTAGCAGCGCCCGTCCTCGCTCACGTTGCCGAAGGCGTAGTTGACGTGGGTGAGGCGGCTCGCCGCCCCGGAGGTGTCCAGCTTCTTGACCGGGAAGGCCCGGCCGTAGATTCCCCACTGGGTGAAGTAGCCGACGCGGAGGTGGCCGGCCCGGCGGTTCGGGTTGTCCGGCGCGCTCGCGGCGGTCGCCGGGGTGGCGGTGACCAGCACGGTCGTCAGGGCGACGAGGGCGGTGAGGCGGCGGTGACGGAACGATCGCATGGGCACTCCGCGAGGGATGAGGCCAAATTAGTTAAGAGACCTTTCTGATTGACGAAGCTAAGCCGGCCACGATCGACGGTCAAGAGCCGACATGCGGGCAGATGGCCGAGGCCGCGAGCCGCTGCTGCCAGAGGTGAAGACCGGAGGCCGGCCGGAGAAGCATCGTTAAGGGTGCCCACACTGTCGGGCGCGAGTCCCGCGGTCAGAATGTGGCGATCGGGTTGACTGGGCTGCCGGACGTACCGGCGAAGCGGACCGGCGCGACTGCGAGGTGGAAGTCCCACTGGCCGAGCTCGGCAGCCGTCGTCGCGCACGCCTCCAGGTCGCAGTTGTCGAGCAGCCACAGACCCATCGCAACGAGGCTCACGGCGTGAACCGGCATCAACACGTCGTCGTACCCCGACGGCTGAACCTCCTGGGGGGTGTCAGCGCCGATCAGCGCGACCTCCCGTTCATGCAGCCACGGCAGGCAGGACGCGTGCCAGCCGGCCTGCGTGAAACCGCTGGCCGCACCGGCCTCGTGCCGGACGCGGCCATAGCCGGTCCGCAGGAGTACCGCATCGCCGGATCGCACCCGCACACCCTGGCGACGCTCCGCCTCCTCGAGATCCTCGGGAAACACACCCTGCTCCGGTTCCAGCCACGGCACATCGCGGACCCTCGCGATGTCCAGCAGGACACCACGCGTGATGATCCCGTTCGCCGCCGCCGTGACGGCCGCCCACGCCGACCCCGTTGCGGCGTCGACCAACGAGTGCGACCGCCCGTTGTACATCGTGCCGTCCCAGAAGATGTGGCACGGAGAGTCGATGTGGGTGAGGGTGTTGCCGTGGAACGTGATGCCGAGCCGCTCGGACGAAAAGCCCCAGCGCCGGTCGGCGTGGAAGGCGGGCATCGGCATGTTCTCGGCACCCGGCATGTCGGCGGCGCACGGGCACGTCGTCGTCGACCGCTCCATCTCTTCCGGTACGGCAACCTCCCATGCGCACGACACGCTCCTGCCGTGGCGCACGGCCCGCGCCGCCGCCAGCCGAACGTCGTCGGTGATGTGGTTCAGCGTGCCGAGCTCGTCGTCGTCGCCCCACCGTCCCCAGTTCGACAGCGTGTTGAAGTACCCGAACACGTCGTCCTGTGTGGGCAATGGTCGCCCTGCCGTCATCCCAGCATCGACTCCTCCGGTCACGCGGTTCGAGGCACCGCAGGCAGGGTATCCCGCCCTCTCCTCTGACATGCCAAGGCCCGCTGAACTGGCATGACACGAGATCAGCCGGGCAGCAGTCGGCCGATCAGGAGGTACGGTACGGCGCACATCTGTTGTGCTGTGGCACCTGTAGCCGTTGATATTGCGTGGAACGCTGTCAGGCGGCGCCGGCCGGGGCCGGCTCGACGATGACCACCTGGATGCCCTTGTCGCGGAACTTGGCCACCTCGTCGTCGGGCGCGGAGTCGTCTGTCACGAGGGTCCATCGGGGTGGCATGACCGCCCACGCGTGGAAGGGCGCCTGGCCCAGTTTGGCCCCGTGCACCAGGACGTAGACATGATCGGCGCGGCTCATCATGAGCTCCTTCAGCCGCGTCTGTTCGAGGTCCTTCTCGTTGATGCCCCGGTCGGCGCGTACGCCGTCGGCGCCCATGAAGGCGCGGTCGAACGACATCCGCTCCAGCGCCGACTCGGTGACCGGTCCGACGAAGCTCTGGCTCAGCGTCCGCAGTCGGCCCCCGAGGAGGACGACCTCGAGGTGCTCCGCCTCGGCCAGGACCTCCAGCGCGGTCAGGCCGATGGTGGAGACGGACAGGTTGGTGAACCCGGTGAGGATCTGGGCCAGGGCGGCCGTCGTCGACCCGGCGTCGAGCAGGACGCTCTCGCCGGGGACGATCTGCTCGGCCGCCCAGGCCGCGATCGCCCGTTTGGCGGCGTACGCCTCGCCGAGGCGCTGACGTAGTGAGGCCTCCGGGTGCGGCTCCAGGCTGAGGGCGCCGCCGTAGGTGCGGGCGAGTTTGCCCTGGGTGGTGAGCAGCGCGAGATCGCGCCGGATCGTGGAGGGGGTCACGCCCAGCTTGGCGGAGAGCTCCTCCACACTGGCCAGTCCGTTGGAAGCGGCCATCTGCACGATCTGGTCGCGTCGTTGCGACGATCTCTGCCTGCTCATGTCATGCGCACCTTATCCGAGGAGTCAACCGGCGACCGGCTGCGGCGCCATCTCGACGGCGAGCCGCAACGCCTCGATCATGGATCGGTGGTCGGCGATCCCCTTGCCGGCGATGTCGAACGCGGTGCCGTGGTCCACCGAAGTGCGGATGACGGGCAGGCCGACGGTGATGTTCACGCCCGCCTCCAGGCCCAGCACCTTCACCGGGCCGTGGCCCTGGTCGTGGTACATCGCCACCACCAGGTCGTGATCACCGCGTCCGGCGAGGAAGAAGAGCGTGTCCGCGGGCAGCGGGCCCTGCACGTCGATCCCGTCGGTCCGGCAGGCCTGGACGGCGGGGACGATCTTCGACTCCTCCTCGCCCCGGCCGAACAGGCCGTTCTCGCCGGCGTGCGGGTTGATGCCGCAGACTCCGATGCGGGGTGCGGGCACACCCGCGTCCACCATGGCCTGGTGACCACGCCGGATGGTCCGCTCCACCAACCCTGGCTCGATGCGCTCCACGGCGTCGATGAGGCCGATGTGGGTGGTCACGTGGATGACCTTCACCTTCGGCGTCGACAGCATCATCGACACCTCGGCGGTCCCGGTGAGCTGGGCGAGCAGTTCGGTGTGGCCGGGGAAGACATGCCCGCCCGCGTGCAGCGCCTCCTTGTTCAGCGGGGCCGTGCAGATGGCCTGCACCTCGCCCGCCATCGCCAGCTCGCTCGCCACCCGCACGTAGTGGTACGCGGCGTCGCCGGCCACCGGCGACATCCGGCCGAACGGCAGGTCGGCCGGCAGCAGTCCCAGGTCGATGACGTTGATCCGGCCGGGGGTGAACTCGGCGTCGGTCACTCCGGTCACGGGGGCGATCTCCGGATCGAGCCCGACGATGCCGGCGGCCTGCCGTAGGCGGGCCGCGTCGCCGATGACGACGCACCGGGCTGTCGCCGAGACCTGGGGGTCGAGCAGCGCCCGCACGATGATCTCGGGGCCGATTCCGGCGCCGTCGCCCATGGTGACGGCGATGTAGGGACTGCTGGCCATCTCGGCTCCTTCAGGTCACGTGCTCGGACAGCACGATGCGGACGAGGTCGGTGAGGGAGGTGGGGCCGCCGAAGCTGCCCGGGCGGGTCACCACGACGCGCCCCGTGTCGGTATGCGAGAGCACGGCGCCTTCCCGCTCGGCGACGGGTCGCAGGCGCGCGACGCCGAGCCGGTCGAGGACCGCGCGGGCGGTCTCGCCGCCGGTGAGCACGAGGGCGCGTCCGTCCATGGTCGACGGTGCCACGGCCTCGGCGAGGGCGGTCGCCAGGCGCGTCGCGAGGTGGGGACGGATCTCGGCGCGGCCGTCGATGGTGACCGCCGCGCAGCGGGCGCCGTCCAGGCGGGCGGTCACCTGGTGGGCCGCGGCGGCCGGGTCGCTCAGCAGGGCCTCGGGGTCGAGGCGCAGCACGACGTCGGCCCGGCGGGCCAGCGCGGCGAGCTGAGTTCGAATGGTGGGGGCGGCGGTCCCGGCGACGACCAGCACCGCGCCGGCGGCCGGCAGAGCGTCGGTGGGGTCAGCGGCGGGGTCGGGATCCGGTGCCATGCCGCGGGCTGCCGCGGCGGCGAGCCCGGCGGAGCCGACCAGCAACGGCCGTTCGGTGGCCAGGCGCGCCGCGGCGCAGACGGTGTCGAGGTCGGCGTCGGTCGCGGCGTCGCAGACCGGTACGAGCCCGGCCGCGATCGCCGCCGCCAGGGAGCGGGCCAGGTTCTGGGGGCCGCCGCGTACGACGGTGAGGGGCACCGTGCGGGTCGGCAGGGGCGCGAGCGCAGCGGCGAGGTCGCGCGGGGCGGGTCGTTCTTCGGCGTGCCAGAGGCCGGTTTCGTGCAGCGGGACGCCGCGGACGTGCAGCACGCCGTCGACCACGATCCGCCCGGCGCCGGGAAGTGCGGTGGCGACGACCGGGGTGGCACCGAGGGCGGCGTGCAGGGCCGCCACCTCGGCGGCGAGGTTGCCGCGGAGCAGCGAGTCCACCTTCTTCAGGACGGTTCCGCCCGGCTGCCCGGTGAGCAGTGACTTGATCCGGTCGGCTGCGTCGGTCGGGTGCAGGGCCCGGGTGGCGGTGTCGACCGCCACGACGCGCGGCGGGGTGACGGTGTCCGCTGGCCCGCAGGGTGGAGGTTCGTGGCCGAGGAGCACCGAGATGCGCGTTGTGCGCAACAAGAAGGTGGCGGCGGCTTCGGCGGCTCCACTCAGGTCATCGGCCACGACGGTCAGCTCCGGCATTCCCTCACCTCCCCTTGAATGCGCCTGCGAACTGCTCTTTCGATCCAGAGTCGCGGCATCCCGCGCGTGGGCTCGGCCGGGGGACCGGCCGCCGGCTCGGATGCATTCAGCGACGCGAAAGACGCTAGCGGCATTGCGCAGAACGCGCAACTGTGCCATCGTGGCCCCACCACCAGTGGCGTCCGTCACAACGGACATATGTTGCCAACCACCACAAGGAGGAATTCATGTCCGACAAGGTCGGGATGAGCGGCGCCACCGGCGCCGGCCCCGGTCGGGGGATCTCCCGCCGGGCGCTCCTGCAGTTCGCCGGCCTCGTGGGCGCGGGCACCGTCGTCGGCTCGGCGCTGAGCGCCTGCGCGGGGCCGCAGGGCGCCGGCGGCGCCACCGGGTCCGGGGGCGGCGGCAAGCTCAGCATCGTGCTCAACCGCAACCTGGTGAGCCTCGACAACAAGCTCAACCAGTACGACGCCGCGGTCACCGTCCAGCGCGCCGTCCGGCAGGCCCTGACCCGGATCGGTCAGAACCTCAAGCCCGAGCTGGTGCTGGCCCAGTCGTTCGAGCTCACCGCACCCACCACGTGGACCGTGAAGCTCCGCGACGACATCCACTACTCGGACAAGTCGCCGGTCACCGTCGAGGACGTCGAGACCGCGCTCAAGTACTACTTCCAGGTGAAGGCGAGCTTCGTCGCCGCTCAGTTCCCCGAGCAGCCCGTGTTCGCGAAGCTCGACGACCGCACCTTCACGCTCACCACCAGCAAGCCGCTGGTGACGCTCGACTCCCTGATGTCGAACATCCTCATCACGCCGGCCAAGGCCAACAAGCCGGAGGAACTGCGCGAGGGCATCGGCACCGGCCCCTTCAAGGTCGCCTCCGCCGACTCCGGCACCGGCACCTACCGCCTCGTCCGCAACGAGAACTACTGGGGCGAGAAGGCCCTCCTCGACGAGGTGAACATCTCCTACCAGGAGGAAGAGGGCGGGCGGGTCATCGCGATCACCTCCGGCCAGGCCGACGTCATCGACACCATCACCCCCGAGTCGGCGGCGGCGCTGAAGAAGAACAACGACATCGAGCTCATCCAGGAGCCGGGCACCCGCCTGATCCACCTCTTCTACAACTTCCGCAAGCCGGCCGGCCACCCGCTGACCAACCCCAAGGTCCGGGAGGCGCTCAGCCACGCCGTCGACCACGACTCGCTGATCTCCAGCCTGATGAACGGGGTGGTCAGCTCCGCCGAAGGCGTGGTGCCCAAGACCCTCGCCGGTTTCGTCCGCACCGGCCAATACACCTTCGACCCGGCAAAGGCCAAGCAGATGCTGGCCGCCGAGGGTGTGTCGAAGCTCGACCTCACCTTCATCTGGGAGGAGTCCGAGTTCGCCGGCGCCGCCCGGGTGATGGAGGCGCTGGTCAGCATGCTCGGCGACGTCGGTGTGACGGTGAAGCTGAAGGAGATTCCCAAGGGTGGTGAGATCAACGCATGGCGCCGCGGTGAGGCCGGCGACTGGGACGTCCTCGGCAACGGCTACGGCAACCAGACCGGCCTGGCCATCACCAACCTGCAGGGCCAGTACGGCGGCACCGCCGAGAAGGAGAAGACCCGCGACAGCTACCACGGCTTCGTCTTCCCGGAGATCAGCGGCCTGATCGACCAGGCCGGCTCGGAGCCCGACGCCGCCAAGCGGGACGCGCTGCTCAAGCAGGCCCAGGAGAAGATCTGGGCGCTCTGGCCGGCCATGTGGGCCTGGACCCCGGACAACGTCCTGGCCAAGCGCAAGCGGGTCACCAGCCTCGAGCTTTCCCCCGCCAACTCCTACGACCTGTCCAAGGTCCGGGTGTCAGGCTGAGCAGCGCCATGCCCCGCTACCTCCTCAAGCGCCTCCTCCAGACGGTGCTCACCGCGTGGTTCACCGTCACCGTCGTCTTCGTCCTGCTGCGCATGGCACCCGGCGACCCGGCGGTGAACTACGCGCCACCCAACCCGTCCAGCGAGCAACTGGCGGCCGTACGGCACGAGTTCGGGCTCGACCAGCCCGTCCTCGGGCAGTACCTGACCTACCTGCAGCACCTGCTGCGCGGGGACATCGGCGAGTCGTTTCAGTTCCGCCAGTCCGCGTTGCAGGTGGTGCTGGACCGCCTGCCGTACACCGTCACGCTCGCCGTCGCGGCCATCGCCGTGACCGCCCTGCTGGCCATCCCGCTCGGGGTGTGGATGGCCCGCCGGGGCAACACCGCCGGGGAACTCGGCGCCAACATCGCGACCATCGCCGGGCAGTCGATGCCGGACTTCTGGATCGGCTTCGTGCTGTTGATCGTCTTCGCGGTGAACCTGCAGTGGTTCCCGCCGTCCGGGTTCACCTCGATGAGCTCGATCGTGCTGCCCTGCCTGACCATCGTCATCCTGCAGGTGGCCCTCATCTCGCGGCTCGTCCGGCGCGAGATGGTGACCAACCTCAACGCCCCGTACGTCACCATCGCCCGGTCCCGCGGCGTCTCCGAGCGCCGCCTGACCTGGCGGTACGCCTTCGCCAACTCGTCCATCCCGGTGGTCACGGCGCTGGGCACCCGCTTCGCCGCCATGCTCAACGGCGTGGTGATCGTCGAGGTCGTCTTCAAGTGGCCCGGGGTCGGCGAGCTGGTGGTGGACGCCCTGGAACGGCGGGACTTCCCGCTGATCCAGGCGACGGTGCTGGTGACGGTGGTGCTCGCCCTGCTGGTCCAACTCCTGGTGGACATGCTCTACCCCCTCATGGATCCCCGCGTCCGGCTTCAGGAGGCCCGCCGATGAGCGAACTCGCCTCTCCCACCCGTCCCGTAGTGCCGCCCAAGGTGCTGCGCCGGTCGGCGGCGGCGCGCAAGGCCCGTTACAGCACGATCAAGATGTGGGTCGGCGCGCTGTGCACGGGGGTCGTCGTGGTCCCGGTGGCCCTCGCCCGCGTCCTGCCGCTGCCCGACCCGGTGCACGGCGTGCTCCGGGAGACCTCGCTGCCGCCGCTGAGCCCCGGGCACCTGCTCGGCACCGACCCCAACGGCCGCGACCTGCTCTCGCGCATCCTGCACGGCGGGCAGACCTCGCTGCTCATCGGGCTGCTGGCGATCCTGCTGTCCGGGCTGATCGGCATCGTGGCCGGCGCCGCCGCCGGCTACTTCGGCGGGTGGGTGGACACCGTCATCTCGCGCCTGCTCGAGGCGCAGATGTCCCTGCCGCTGCTGCTGATGCTGCTGCTCGTCGTGGCGCTGTTCGGCCCGTCGATCCTCGTCATCACCCTGGTGATCGCCGTCGCGCAGTGGCCCGAACCGGCCCGGCTGACCCGGGCGCTCGTGCTGGTCGAACGGGGGAAACCGTACGTGGCCGCCGCCCGGGTCCTCGGGCTCGGCCGGCTGCGCATCATCGCCCGGCACATCATCCCGAACATCCTGTCCCAGACCCTGGTCGTGGTGCTCCTGCTGCTCGCCCAGGCGGTGCTGCTGGAGAGCGCGCTGAGCTTCCTCGGCGCCGGCGTGCAGCGCCCCTACCCGACCTGGGGCGGCATCATCTCCGACGGCCGTGAACTCTTCGTGACCGGCGCGTGGTGGCTGGTGACCATCCCCGGCGTCGCGATCGCCCTGCTCGTGCTCGGCGTCAATCTGCTCGGGGACGGACTGCGCGACCGGGTGCGGCGCGCGAAGGCGGTGACCTCCTGATGGCCGTGCTCACTGTGCGGGACCTGACCGTCGACCTGATGACGGGGCTCGGCGCGCTGCGCGCGGTCGACGGGGTCAGCTTCAGCATCGATCCCGGCGAGACGGTGACGATCATCGGCGAGTCCGGCTCCGGCAAGTCGACCACGGCGATGGCCCTGCTCCGGCTGCTGCCGGACGACCTCGCCGTGGTCGGCGGCCACGCGGAGATCGCCGGGCGGGACGTGATCGGCAGCCGGCGGCACGTCGCCGCCCTGCGTGGCCGGACGGTGGCGCTGATCCCGCAGGACCCGATGACGGCGCTCAACCCGATCGCCACCATCGGCCGGCAGATGACCGAGGCGATCCGGCTGTCGCACCGCGGCGTCTCGAAGTCGCAGGCCCGGGAGCGGGTCCTCGACCTGCTGCGGGCGGTCCACCTCAGCCAGCCGGAGCGGCGGCTGAAGTCCTACCCACACCAGCTCTCCGGCGGGATGCTCCAGCGGGTCCTGATCGCCATGGCGCTGTCGGCCGAGGCCGACCTCATCGTCGCCGACGAGCCCACCTCGGCGCTGGACGTGACGGTGCAGGCCGGCATCCTGGACCTGCTGCTGGAGATCCAGGAACGCACCGGCGCCGCGATGCTGCTCATCACCCACGACCTCGGGGTCGCCCGGCTGATGAGCGACCGGGTGCACGTGATGCAGTCCGGCCGGTTCGTGGAGAGCGGCGCCGTGGAGGACGTGATCGACCGGCCCCAGCACCCGTACACCAGGAAGCTGCTGGCGGCGTTGCCGAAGCTCGGGTCGTGGGACGACCCGGGAACGCCGGCCGTGCGGCAGCCGCAGGTGATGAAGGAAGGTGTGTCATGAACCAGCCCCTGCTCGACGTCCGTGGGCTTGTGGTGGAGTACGGCCTGGGCCCGGGGCTGCACCGCGCGGTCGACGACGTCTCCTTCCGGATCCCCCGCGGTGGCTCGCTGGCCGTGGTGGGCGAGTCCGGCTCGGGCAAGTCGACCATCGCCCGGGCCCTGGTCCGGCTGGTCAAGCCGGCCGCCGGGTCGATCACCTTCGACGGCGTCGACCTGGCCGGCCTCACCGAGCGGCAACTGCGACCGCTGCGGCACCGTATCCAGATGGTCTTCCAGGACCCGTACGGTTCGCTCGACCCGCACCTGGACGCTCAGCAGATCGTGGCGGAGCCGATCGCCGTACGCGGCGAGCGGTCGCGCAGCGTCCGGGAGCGGCGGGCGGCCGAGCTGCTCGACCGGGTCGGCCTGCCCCGCTCGGCGCTGCACCGCAGGCCGCACGAGTTCTCCGGCGGCCAGCGCCAGCGCATCGGCATCGCCCGGGCGCTGGCATCCGAGCCCGACCTGCTGGTCTGCGACGAGGCGACCAGCGCCCTCGACGTCTCCGTGCAGGCGCAGGTCCTCGACATTCTCGGCACGCTGCGGCGGGAGCAGGGCCTGACGTTCCTGTTCATCTCGCACAACCTGGGAGTGGTGCGGGCGGTGAGCGACGAGGTGCTGGTGCTGCGCACCGGCCGGGTCGTCGAACAGGGCCCGACGGAGGAGGTCCTGCAGCGGCCCCGGGACGAGTACACCCGGCGGCTGCGCCGCAGCGTCCTGGAGCCGGCGCTGATCACCGGCCGCAAACCCCGCGAGATGGTCCGGCAGGTGGCGGCGGCCAGGGCGGCGGAGAGCGCGGTGGCATCATGAGGCACACCCCGCTGACCGGGCTGCGCCGCCCGCTGCCCGAACTCGTGCTGGGCACCATGACCTTCGGCGACACCGCCGACCTGGACACCGCCCGGGCCATGGTCGACGTGGCCCTGGACCACGGCCTGACCTCCTTCGACACCGCCAACGGCTACGCCGGCGGGCGCAGCGAGCAGATGCTCGGCGAGATCCTGCGGGGCCGCTGGGACCAGGTCACCGTGGCCACCAAGGCCGGCATCTACCCGGGGGACGCCGGCGGCCACCCGCTGCTGTCCCGCAAGGGCGTCCGGGCCTCCCTCGAGGCCAGCCTGCGCCGGCTCGGCACCGACCGGGTCGACCTGTTCTACCTGCACCAGCCGGACCGGTCGGTGCCGCTGGAGGAGACCGCCGAGGCGCTCGCCGACCTGGTCCGCGACGGACTGGCCGGGGCGATCGGGGTGTCGAACTACGCGGCGTGGCAGATCAGCGACGTCTCGGCGGCGTGCGCGGCCGCCGGCGCGCCGCGGCCCGTCGTGGCGCAGCAGCTGTACAACCTGGTAGCCCGCCGCATCGAGGACGAGTACGTCGAGTACGCGCGGACCCACGAACTGGCCACGGTCGTCTACAACCCGCTCGGCGGTGGCCTGCTGACCGGCCGGCACTCGTTCGACACGGCGCCGGTCGAGGGCCGATTCGGCAGCTCCGCGCTGTCGGGCATGTACCGCGACCGGTACTGGAACCGGCCGATCTTCGAGGCGGTGGAGGGGCTGTCGCACATCGCCGACGACGCCGGGATACCGCTGCCCGAGCTGTCGCTGCGCTGGCTGCTGTCCCGGGAGGTGGTGACGTCGGTCCTGCTCGGCGGGTCCAAGCCGCAGCAGCTGCGCGACAACATCCAGGCAGCGGCCCGCGGGCCGCTGCCGCGCGACGTGCTCGACGCCTGCGACGAGGTCGGCCGCGTCCTCGCCGGCCCGATGCCCGCCTACAACCGCTGACCCACCCAGGAAGGACCATCGTGACCACCGAGCAACCGCCAGCCGCCCGGCCCACCGCCCGCGCCTTCACCGACCGGCTCCGCCGCCGCGAGCGCGCGCTGGGCTACTGGGTGATCATGGACTCGCCGGTGTCCACCGAGCGTATCGCCCGGCTGGGCTACGACTACGTCTGCATCGACGCCCAGCACGGACTGGTCGAGTACGGCGGGATCCTGCGCGGCCTGACCGCGATCGACGCCGGTGGCGGCTCGGTGGGAATGGTGCGGGTCGGGGCGAACGACCCGTTCCACATCGGCCAGGCCCTCGACGCCGGCGCCGCCGGGGTGATCGTGCCGCTGGTCAACTCGGCGGACGACGCGGCGCGCGCGGTGGCCGCGGCGACGTACCCGCCGCGCGGCGTCCGGTCGTACGGGCCGATGCGCTCGGCGCTGCGGGTGGGCCCGGTGCCGGCGGAGGCCGACGCGTCGGTTGCCTGCCTGGCCATGATCGAGACCCCCGAGGGGTTGGACAACGTCGAGAAGATCTGCGCCGTGCCGGGTCTCACCGGCGTGTACGTCGGCCCCTCGGACCTGTGCCTGGCGGTCGGCGGGGCGTACCCGGGCGACCCGGCGGTGGCGGAGGTGTTCGAGGCGGCGCTGCGGCGGATCAGCCGGGCCGCCGCCGAGGCGGGCGTGGCGGCGGGGATCCACACCCCGGCCGGTGCGGACGCCGCCCGCCGACTGGCGGAGGGCTTCACGTTCGCGACGGTCTCCTCGGACCTCGTACACCTGGAACGCGCGGCGGCCGACCACCTGAGGGCCGCCGGTGGTGCGGGATGAGCCGCCCCGCCGCACCGGCCACGGACGGGCTGGTGCGGGCCCGACCGGACGGCTTCGGTGAGGCGTACCTGCCCACCCGGACGGTGCAGTCCCACGCGGCCAACCTGGCGGTGCTGCCCGACGGCGACCTGGGCTGTGTGTGGTTCGGCGGTACGCAGGAGGGAGTGGCCGACATCTGTGTCTGGTTCTCCCGCCTGCCGGCCGGCACCGACCGGTGGCGCGACCCGGTGCGACTCAGCGACGACGCCACCCGCTCCGAGCAGAATCCGGTGCTGTTCACCGCGCCCACCGGCGAGCTGTGGCTGCTGCACACCGCGCAGCACGCCGGGGACCAGGACACCGCGGTGGTCCGGGCTCGCGTGTCCGTCGACTCGGGCCGCACCTGGGGGCCGGTGCGGGACCTGCTGTCGTCCCCGCACGGCGGCGTCTTCGTGCGGCAGCCCCCGGTCGTCCTGCCGTCGGGGCGGTGGCTGCTGCCGACGTTCGCCTGCCCGAGGGTGGCCGGTCGGGCGTGGAGCGGGGAACACGACACGAGCAGCGTCTGGTTCTCCGACGACCGCGGTGGCAGCTGGCAGGAGGCGCCGGTGCCGGCATCGACCGGGCGGGTCCACATGAACATCGTGCCGCGCCCCGGCGGGGGCCTGACCGCCTACTTCCGCAGCCGCTGGGCCGACCACGTGTACCGCAGCGGCTCACCGGACGGGATCACCTGGCAGCCGCCGCACCCCGTCGGGTTGCCGAACAACAACTCCTCGATCCAGGCGGTCGCGCTGCCCGGCGGCCTGACCGCCCTGGCGTTCAACGACAGCAGCCGCCGCGACGCGGTGGCCCGCCGGGTCTCGCTGTACGACGAGATCGACGGAGCGGGAATCGTCGAGGATGCCGTCCCGCAGGTGCGGGCGGTCGAGGACGGTGACGGTGACCGGACCGCCTTCTGGGGCGCACCCCGGGCACCGCTGGTCCTCGCCGTCTCCGCCGACGACGGCTCGACCTGGCCGCGGCGCTGGCTGCTGGCCGACGGTGACGGGTACGCCCTGTCGAACAACTCCCGCGACGGGATCAACCGGGAGCTGAGCTACCCGTCGCTGATGGTGGACAGCGCGGGGGACCTGCACGTCGCGTTCACCCACCACCGGCGGGCGATCCGTTACCTGCGCGTCCCCGCCCAGATGTTGCGGACTGAAGCGGTCGGGAAACGCGACTAGGTGGAAGTCGACGGCCGGCTCCCGGCCGGTTTCGTGCCTGTTTCACCGCCGGTGCCGGCATCGGCGGACCCCGTCGAGTCGGTTCGGGTACGTATCTTTTGCCGCGGCCCGGGGTGTAGTGGGTTCGCTGCTGGCTACTGATGCCGCATGGGGGAGCCCGACGGGGTGAACGGCGCCGACGGTCGGCCGGACAGCCGGAGTTCCGGCGGCGGAGCCGGCGGGCCGGCAGCACCCGGCGGGATCGCGCGCAGGCGCCTCCGCCGGGCGGTGACGTCGCTGGCTGATCCCGAGCGGAGCGCGCCGAGAGCCGGGGTGCGCGCCGCGATCGTGCTGCCGGGTCTGTTCGCGGTCGGACAGTACGTGGTGCGCAACCAGTCGTTCGCCACGTTCACCATCTTCGGCGGCTTCGCTCTGCTGATCATGAGTGACTTCGGTGGCACCCGCCGGGAACGGACCCGCTCCTACCTGCTCGCCACCGCGGCGGGAGCGGTCCTGGTGGTGCTCGGCACGGTGGTGTCCCGCTCGGCGGTCGCCATCCCGGCCGTGATGTTCCTGCTGGCATTCGTCACCACCTTCCTCGCCGCGGTGGTGGGCGGCCACGTCAGCACGGCCCGGCTGGGCCTGCTGCTCTCCTTCGTCCTGGCCGTCACGCTGCCCCCCGCCGCGGGGCAGCTTCCGATGCGGGTGGCCGGATGGCTGTTCGCCGGCCTCGCCGCGACCCTCGCCGGCCTGCTGCTGCCCCGCGCCGGGCCGGTGGCGCTGACCCGTGCCGCCGGCGCGGCCTGCCGCGCGGCAGCCGACCTGATCGATGCGATGGCGCGCACTCCGGACGATCCGGGTCTCAGCCGGCTCCGGCAGGCGGCGGCGGAGGCGGTCGACACGGCTCGCCGCCGGTACGCCGGCACGGCGAGCCGGTCGATCGGCTCGCGGCATCGACTGCGCGGGTACGCCGAACTCATCGGCGATCTGCAGTTGATCGTGGGCGTCGCCGGTCATCCGCTGTACCGGCCCGAACACCTCGCCCGGCGGGGCACCGGAACCGAGGGTGAGTTGGTGGCGGCGATGTCGGGCGTCCTGCGGGCCAGCGCCGCCACGCTGGCGGGCCGGGCGGGCGGGCCGGACGTCCGTGCGGTCGACGAGCGGCGGTGGGCGCACCGGCGCGCGCTGGAGCGGTGGGTGCGGCGGTCGCTGGGCCCATCAACAGCCGGTGAGCAGATCCTCGCCGCGTTGAACGTCGACCACACGCTGCGCGTGCTGGCATACCTGGCGACAGCGGTGGCGGCCAACGCAACGGCGGCGGCGGGCCAGGACACCGGCGCCCGGAGCAGTGGACGAGGCCGGGAGGTCCTGGGCGACCAGCAGGTCCGCCATCGGCGGCTGCGGTGGCTGGCGTCCTCCGCGGCGCCGGGCTCGATCGCGTTGCAGGACAGCCTGCGGGCCGCGGTCGGCCTGGCGGTGTCGGTGTGGCTCGCCGTTCGGCTGGGCCTGCCACACGCGTTCTGGGTGGTGCTGGGTACGTTGCAGGTGCTGCGGACCAACGCCCTGGGAACCGCCCGCTCGGTGCTTCGTGCCATCGCCGGCAACGTGGTGGGTGTCGCCGTCGGTTCGGCCGTGGTCATCGCGACCGCCGGGCACCCGGCGTGGCTGTGGGCGGTGCTGCCGGCCGCGGTGTTCCTGTCCGCGTACACCTCCGGCTCCCAGCGGTTCCTGCTCAGCCAGGCCGCGTTCACGGTCGACCTGATGATCATTTTCAACCTGCTCGCCCCGGTGGGATGGCGCTTGGGCCTGATCCGGCTGGAGGACGTCGCCGTCGGGGTCGCCGTCAGCGTCGCGCTCAGCCTGCTGCTGTGGCCGCACGGGACGCGCCGGCAGTTCATCCGGAGTGTCGCCGCGTACCAACGGGCCGCGATCGGGCGGCTCCGGCACGCCTTCGACCGGGTGCTGGCCGTCGGCGCCGAACAGCTGCCCGCTCCGGCCCCGCCGGCGGGCGCCCGGACCCGGGCCGAGCTGGCGCTCGGCGCCTACCTGGCCGAGCGGTCGGCCGGACCGCTCGACTCCTCGACGGCTGTGGCCCTGCTGTCCGGGGCCAACTACCTGGCCATGGCGGCCAACCTGCTGGAGAACGCGGTCACCGAGTTCGGCTACCGGGCCGACGAGTGCCGGGACGCGGTCGAGCCCGTCCGAACGGCGCAGCAGGCGCTGCTGAGCGGGCTGGGGCGGCTGGCCGACCGGTTGGCCGACACGAGGTCCGGATCATCCTGGCCGGCCCTGCCGGATCTGGACGGGCCGGTGCGTACCTGCCTGCAACGGTGGCGTGACGACGAGGCGGCGGCCGGATCCGCGATGGCGCTGGTGGTCGCGACCGAATGGATCCGCAGCATCCACCAGGTCGGCGACGACCTGGCCGAACCCGTCGACCGTGCGGTCGCGGTGGCGCGCCGGCCCTGGTGGCGCTGACCGGCCGCACGAGCTGCCGCCCGCTGCCGCCGTAGCGACGGCGGATCGCGGGCGTGCGGAAGAAGGCGCTCGCCGGCAACGGCCGGATCGGCTACGCTCGCCGCTCGACACGCCCAGTCGTGACATGTTCATCCGCAGGTCACCGGCCTGTCGCCGGCTCGGTCTCCGACACGGGGACAGTGGCCGTCCGACGCCCGGCCTCCGGACACCGGCGTCGCCACCCCATCCCGTACGCACGCCGAAGGCAGGCCGCCGTGTCCGAGCCCGTCACCGACCCCGTCGCCGGTCCGCTGGCCGAGATCGTCGCCGACGTCCTGCCCGCCGACGTGCCCGAGGCCGTCATCGGCGACGTCATCGCCGAACTGCTGCCCGCCGAGGGCCCGCAGGTGCTCGCCGACGATCCGGTGCAGGCCGCCGCCGCGATCACCGAGCTGGTCGAGGCCGCGACCCGGCAGGTGTTCGCCCCCGACCCGCTGGCCGATCCGGTCGCGGCCCTCACCACGCCCGCGCCGGAGCCGACCGATCCAGCCACGTCGGCCGCCGCCCGCGCCGGCGTCGACATCCGCCCGGTCGACACGCACGTCGACGTCGCCGCCGCCGTCAGCGTCCTCGACGGGGTCTTCGCCCCGGGCGCCGGACACCACTTCTATCCACCAAGCCTGCTGCGCAACCTGCTCGCCGCCGGCGCTCCGATGCTGCTGGCCTGGGACAACGAGATCCCCGTCGGCGTGGTGCTCGCGTTGCCGGGGTGGACCGCCAACGGCCAGCCGCTGGTGCAGTCCGGCCCGATGGCGGTGTTGCCCACCGCCCGCGGCCGCGGCGTGTCGGTCGCGCTGAAGCTCGCCCAGCGGGCCTGGGCGATCGACCGGGGCGTCACCGAGATCCGCTGGACGTTCGACGCCATGGCCGCGGTCAACGCCAACCTCAACCTGCGCCGGCTCGGCGCGACCGTGGAGGCGTTCCTGCCCGGCTACGAGGGTCTCCGCGACGCCGACAGCCACACCCCACTGCCCTACGACCGGTTGCTCGTCGCCTGGCACCTCACCGGCACGCCCGCCGTACCCGCCGACGGCGCCGCCACACCGGTGTGGGCGGTCGCCGCCGCCCCGGACGGGCTGCCGGTGCTCGACCCGGCCTGGGCCGCCGCTCCCGCCGCGCTGGTCGCGGTGCCGGCCGACATCTCCGCGCTGCGCCGCGACGACCCGGCCGCGGCCAGCGCCTGGCAGCACGCCGTCGGCGCTGTGCTGCAGGAGGCGCTTGCGGCCGGCTGGCAGGCCGGCTGGGATCCCCGCGGCGCCTACCGGCTCACCCCGCCGCGCACCCGCTGACCGCGCGACCGGACGAAGATCACGCCGGTTGCGGGACGCGGCACCACGCCCCGAAGTGGTTGAGTGGGCCGGTGCCGCGTCCGTCATCTGTGACACCAAACCTGTCCGGGATGGGAGCGTGATGTTCGCTCCGCTGCGGTTCGCCGCGTTCCGCTACCTCGCGACCGGCCGCCTGGTGAACATGCTGGGCAACGGGGTTGCTCCCATCGCGCTGGCCTTCGCCGTGCTCGATCTGACCGGCTCGGTGCGCGACCTGGGCCTGGTGGTTGGCGCACGGTCGCTGCTGAACGTGCTGTTCGTGCTCTTCGGCGGGGTGGTAGCCGACCGGATTCCGCGCCGGGTGGTGCTGGTCGGCTCCAATCTGCTCGGCGCGTCGACCCAGGCGGCGGTGGCCGCTCTGGTGCTCACCGGTACGGCGACGATCCCGCTGTTGCTGGCGCTCAGCGCGGCCAACGGCGTCGTGAGCGCGCTGGCCCAGCCGGCCTCGGCCGCCGCGACGCCGCAGACCGTGCCGCCGGACATGATCCAGCCGGCCAACGCGATCATCCGGCTCGGCATGAACGCGGGCATGATCGGAGGCGCCGCGCTCGGCGGGCTCCTGGTGGCCGCCGTCGGCCCCGGCTGGGGCCTCGCCATCGACGCGCTCACCTTCGCCATCGCGGCCGTCGCCTTCACCGGAGTCCGGGTCGCCGCCCCGAGGGCACGGACCAGTGGCACGAGCATCGTCGCCGACCTCCGTGAGGGATGGACCGAGTTCACCGCGCGGACCTGGGTCTGGGTGGTGGTGCTCGGCTTCATGATCCTCAATGCGGCCCTCGCCGGCGGCGTGAACGTGCTGGGCCCGGCCGTCGCCGATGCGACGATCGGCCGCAGCGCCTGGGGGGTGGTGCTGGCCGCGGAGACCGCCGGAATGGTCGTCGGCGGGCTGGTCGCCCTGCGGATCCGGGTACGCCGGCTGCTGCTGCTCGGGGTGGCCTGCATGTTCGCCGAGTCGTTCCTGCTGTTGGCGCTGGCCCTGGCGCCGACCGTCGCCGTGCTGCTGGCCGCCGGCGTGGCCGTCGGCATCGCCGTGGAACAGTTCGCGGTCGCCTGGGACACCTCGATCGCGCAGCACATCCCCGCCGAACGGCTGGCCCGCGTCTACTCGTACGACATGTTGGGCTCCTTCGTCGCCATCCCACTCGGCCAGGTGGCGGTCGGACCGATCGCCGCGGTGATCGGCCCCCGCGACACGCTGCTGATCCTCGCGGCGTTGGTGGTGCTCGCCGTACTCGGCATGTTGGCCAGCCGGGACGTCCGTCGGCTGCCGGCGGCGGCCCCCGCCCGGGCGGCCGACGCAGGGTCGGCGGAGCACGTTCCCCCCGGGCCGGGGGACGGCCCGGTCACGGCACCTGCCGGACCGGCCGTCCCCACCTGAGCCACATCCGTCGGGAGCAACGATCGGCGCGGGGAACGAGGACTACGGATGCAGGTCGGTCCGCGCTTGGCCGGTGGACGGGTCGTAGGGGTACGACAGGTGCTGGTGGATCATCAACCAGGCGCCGTCTCGCCGTTCGAAGATCCGGGTTCCGCGCGACCAACTGTCGGCGGTCTGGCCGTCGGTCGGCGTCACCCGGACCTGGTTGAGACCCCAGGCGACCGCCAGATCGCCGTTGACCAGGATCTTCAGGTCGGGCACCTGCCAGGTGACGCTGCCGTCGCCGGCGGCGTCGAGGCCGGCCTTGCAGACCTCGCGTACCGCCTGCACGCCGACGTGCTGCAGCGGATGGTCGTGTTCGTAGGAGATGACGTCGTCGGCGATGCCCGCCATCAGGCCGTCGAGGTCCTTCGCGGCGGTGCGGTCGAACCACCGCTGGTGCAGCCGGCGCAGGTCCTGCTCGGCGGCGTCGTCGCGCCGGTCGGGGTGGACGTCAGCGGGGGCCGGGTCGGTGAGTGGGAAGGAGTGGTGCTCGTGGGCGACGACCCACCGGCCGTCCTGCTTGCGGAGGCCTAGCGTCAGCCGGAGCCGGTTGTCGGGATCGTGGGCGAACTCGTCCGGGGTGCCGCAGCGCAGCAGCGCGTACGCGAAGGCAACCTCGTCGCCGGCGGTGATGTCCAGCGACTCGATCTCGAACGAGGCGCCCTGGGCCTGCCACTGGAAGAACGGCGGCCAGGTTTCCCGGTAGGCGTCCAGGCCGCGGACGCCCTGCTGCGGTGGCGGCACGTCGAACATCACGATGTCCTTGGCGTGGTCGGCAAGGACGGCGTTGAGGTCACCGCGGTGGACCGCGTCGGCCCAGCGCTCGATCAGGGTGCGGATCTGTTCCTCGTCGGTAGGCATGCTCCGTGGGGCCCTCTCGGTTTGGTGTGTCCGTCAGGACTACAACCCGAGCCGGCCCGGAAACTCATCGCGCGCCGTCAGACTTTCTCGGCCAACTGTGCCGGCAGGCCGAAGGTGGGAAAGTGGGCGTCCAGGAACGAGACCACCTCGGCCACCCGGCCACCACGCAGCGTGAGCAGGTCCAGGCCGGCCGGGACGTACGCGAGGCGCTCGTCGTCCCATCGGTAGGTGCCGAACGCGAGCTGCCCGTTGGCCCGCACCGGCCGGAAGCGCCAGCGATGCTGGAGCACCGCCTCGACCAGGAACTCGCGGACGGCGTCCCGGCCCTCGTACCAGGTGCTCAGCGGTGGCATCGAGTACCGTGCGTCCTCGGTCAGCATCGCCACGATGGCGTCGACGTCGCCGGCCTCCCACGCGGTCAGATACCGCTTGACCACCTCCCGCTGCGTCGCGTCGCCCAGCGCGTCCAGGCTCTGTCGCTGACTGGTCTGCGGCAGCAGGTCGGCGAGCACCTTCCGGGCTCGCTGCAGGGCGCTGTTGACCGCGGCGACCGTGGTGTCCAACAGCTCGGCCGCCTCGGCGGCGGAGTAACCGAGCACCTCGCGGAGCAGCAGGACGGCTCGCTGCCGAGGCGACAGGTGCTGCAGGGCGGCGACGAACGCCAGCTCGACGCTCTCCCGCGCGAGCACGCGGTCCTCCGGGCTCAGCCGTGCGGTCCAGCCCATCAGCTGATCCGGGTACGGTTCGAGCCACGCCCGTTCCGCCAGCGGCGCACCCTCGGAGCTCAGATCCGCGGGCAGCTCCCGCCGCCCCCTGCGCTCGACGAGCGTCAACGACCGGTTCGTCGCGATCTTGTACAGCCATGGCCGGATCGATCCGTGGTGCTCGAACCGCTGCAGGCTGCGCCAAGCCCGGTCCAGCGCGTCCTGGACGGCATCCTCCGCGTCATGAACCGAACCGAGCATCCGGTAACAGTGCGCCCGCAACTCGTCGCGCATCGGCCCGACGAGCCGGCCGAAGGCATCCCCGTCGCCGGCACGCGCTGCGGTGAGCAACTCCGTCACCGACGGCTCTCCGCCCTGCTCGGTCCGCACGTGCCAGCTCCGTCCTGATGCGCCACCGGCACCCACGCTAGTGCGGCGTGTCCGCCCACGGGTGCGCCGGTGCCGGGCGCGGGCTCAGCGGTGCTGTCGGATCCGGTCCCAGGTGCTCGGCGGCTCCAGCCCGGCTCCGGTGCGCAGCGGGGTGGCGATCGGGGTACCCGCGCCGGCGACCGCGGTGACCCGGCCGTGTTCGGTCTCGGCCGGCAGCCGTGCCGGCACGGCCGGGATGTCGACGTCCAGCCGTACCCGCATGCCGGGCCAGCCCACCACGGTCAGGTCCTGCACGGCGGTGAGCGTCGTGCCGCCGTCGAGCGGGCCGCGGACGGTGGCGACCTGATCGCCGGCCCGGATGACGGGGTGTACCGCGATCGCCGTGGCGGCGGTGCGGACCAGCGGTCGGGTCGCCCGGAACACCCGGTCCAGTTGCTCGGGGGTGTGGGCGCCGGGCTGCCCGAGGACGGCGCCCACGATGGTGAAGTTCCGGCCGCCCACCTTGACGACGGCGGCGAAGACCAGGCAGCCGCCGGCCTGGTCGGTGGAGCCGGTCTTGATCCCCACGACGCCGTCCTTGCCGACCAGGGAGTTGTAGTTGCGTACGGTGCCGGCGACCGGCAGGGTGGCGGTCTTCTGCGCCACGATCTCCGCGAACGCCGGCAGTTCCATCGCCTTGCGGGCCAGGATCACCTGGTCGACGGCGGTGCTGACGGTGCCCGGGTCGTACCCGGACGGGTCGGTGTAGTGGGTGCCGGTCATGCCGAGCGCCGCGGCGGTGTCGTTCATCTTGGCGATGAATGCCTGGATGCTGCCGGCGTCCCAGGCGGCGAGGATCCGCGCCATGTTGTTCGCCGAGGGGAGCAGCAGCGCCTGCAGCGCCTGGCGTTCGGTGAAGACCGCGCCCGCGACGACCGGCACGAGGGACTCGCCGCGCGCCTGCTCCTTCGGGTACGCGGCGGCCTGCTGCGCGGTGACGGTGAGCGTCGGGCCCTGCTCGCCCCGGTCGAGGGGGTGTTCGGTCAGGATGACGTAGGCCGTCATCACCTTGGTCACGCTCGCGATCGGCACCGGCTTGCGCCCGCCTGAGGTGCCGAGCGAGCCGACCCCCTCGACCGAGAGGGCCGCCTGCCCGGTCTTCGGCCATGGCACCTTCGGTGCCTTGCCGGGGATGGTGGTCGACGCGGGCAGGGTCCGGGTGATCGTCGGGGCGGGCAGTGGGCGGCGCAGCGGCGAGACCGCGACCAGCGCGGTGGCGGCGAGGAGCAGGGCCAGCAGGCCGCTGATCAGCAACCGGTGACCGCGTCGGCGCCCCTGGTTCGCCGGTTGGGGCGGGACCGCTTTGATCACCTGGGTCGTCGCGGAGTCGAGCATCTGGTTATGTCCCCCCGGGTGGCAGGCCGGCGTGTGCCACGGCGCGCTGATGTCGGTGTCGCTGCTGTCGGCGCACGATCAAGTTCGGTCGGGCAGCCGCTGCAGACGGATCGTTCCTCGGTGCGGACCCGTCGGCAAGGGGCGCATCCGTTACCCATGCGAATCGCACAGCTTCTTCACACCCGGCCGGTTAGCTCCTGATCACCACGACAGGAATCACGCCGATGGAGATCGCCCGATGTATGAATACGACGGCCGGACGGGGTACGAGCCGATCAGCGACGTCGACCGCAAGGAGTTCCACGAGCAGGGCTTTCTGCTGCTGCGTGGCGTGCTGACCGAGGAACACCGGGCGGCACTTGAGCAGGCGGTGGACCGGATCCACGGGCGGGCGACCGCCACCGGCAACACCGGCCCGGACGGTTCCCTGCACCTGCTGGGTTTCCTCGAGCGCGACCACCTTTTCGGTGACCTGCTCACTCATCCCGTGACGTTTCCCTATGTGTGGGGGTTGCTCGGCTGGAACATCTATACGCATCACCACCATCTGGACGTGACACCGCCGGCGCGGGAGCCGGAGCGCCCGTACTGGGGGTGGCACCAGGACGGTTATCGGCAGAATTCCGACCCGGAGACGCTGGATCCGGCGGTGCCCCGGCCGATGTTCTCGCTCAAGGTGGCCTACGTGCTGTCCGACCTCACCGAGACGGGTCGCGGCGCCACGAAGATCATCCCAGGCAGCCAGGTGCGGAACAGCCTGCCTCGACCCGACGACGTGTCGGCGCACCATCCGGATCCCGCGGGCACGGTGGAGATCACCGCCGAGCCGGGCGACGCGTTCGTCTTCGACCGCCGGCTCTGGCACTCCCGATCGACGAACCGCTCTGCGATCACCCGCAAGATGCTCTTCGTCGGCTACACGTACCGCTGGATCCGGCCGCTCGACGACCTGCACGTCGACCGGGAGGGGCCGTGGTGGGCGGCCCGTACGCCGGTGCAACGCCAGTTGCTGGGCGACGGGAAGCACACGGCCAACTACTGGGGCATCAACTGGGACGGGCACGTGGACGACGACATCCCCCTGCGCCAGGAACTCAAGCATCGCGGGCTGCTCGACCGGAGGATCCCCTGGCTCCGCTGAAGCCGCCGGCATGGCTACCCTCTGCGACGAGGGCCGCGCGTCGGACCTCACGAACCACCCCGGACATCGTCACCGTCAGTGACGACAAGGTGGCCGGCTCGCCGTGACGTGCCGGCCACCCCCGGGCCCGATCAGGATGGAGCGACATGGGCGGACGGATTCTGGTCGCCGAGGACGATCCCAAGCAGGCCAACCTGATTCAGCTCTACCTCGAGCGCGAGGGACACACCGTGCTGGTGGTCAGCGACGGGCGCAGCGCGCTCGACCAGGCCCGGAGCCGCCGTCCAGACCTGGTGGTCCTCGACGTGATGATGCCGGTCATCGACGGACTCGACGTGTGCCGGATCCTACGCGCCGAATCGGACGTGGCCATCCTGTTGCTGACCGCCCGTACCACGGAGGACGACGTCCTGCTCGGCCTCGACATCGGCGCCGACGACTACATCACCAAGCCGTACAGCCCGCGCGAGCTCACCGCCCGGGTGCGGGCCCTGCTCCGGCGGGCCGGTGTCGTCACCGCGGGAACCCAGGCGGTGCTGCAGGTGGGCGACCTGGAGGTCGACCCGGGCCGATTCGAGGTACGGGTGGCGGGTCGGCCGGTCACGCTGACCGCCAAGGAGTTCGGCATTCTCGAGGTGCTCGCTGGAGAGCCGGGACGAGCGTTCACCCGGACCCAGATCATCGATCGAGCGTTCGGCTTCGACCATTTCGTGCTGGAGCGTACGGTCGACGCGCACGTGATGAACCTTCGCCGCAAGATCGAGACCGATCCCGCGGCACCACGCTACGTGCAGACCGTCTTCGGCCGCGGCTACCGGCTCGCGGCTCCCCGGCCGGGGTCGGCCGACCTCGGCGGCTCGTCGGTTCGGCAGTCGGCGGGTCGCCGGCCGTGAGTTTCCGGCTGCGACTACTGCTGCTGGTCGTCCTCGTCGCGGTGACCGCGACCGTGGCGACCGCCTGGCTGACCCTGCGCCAGGCGTCCCAGCAGGTTCTCGACTCGGCGGCGGCCGACCAGACACAGGTCGACCTGGTCACCGGACAGCTGACCCGGTACGGCCAGGAACACGGGACGTGGACCGGGGTGGTCGACCTGGTACGGGATCTGCGATCCAGGACCGGCCAGCGGATCCACGTGGTGACCGAGTCCGGTGAGGTGCTGGTCGACACCGACACCGAGGAAGGCCGCTCGGCCCGTCCGCTCGGCAGCAGCAGCGCCATCGTCGATCCCCGGCCGACCTTGCCGCTGACCGTCGCCGGCCCCGATGCCACGAAGACCACCGCCATGGCGATCGCCGAATACCGCCACACCGCCCGGTACGCGGCCTGCCTGACGGCCGGCGGAGTCCCGCTGGAGCGCTCGTCCGGCTACCTCGGTCTGCCGCAGTTCGCGCCCGTGTCGCCGGGGCAACCGGACCTCAGAGAGATCATGGCGAACTGCGACAGCGTCGCCGTCGCCGCTGACGACGCCGAGGCGACCAGGCAGGTGAAGGCCTGCGGCACGGCCTCCACGGACAGGACCGAGAGAATCCCCGTGCCCGCCGATGCACAGCGCCCGCCCGCCGATGCAGCGACCCGCGAGGACCAGCTGCGCTGTCTCGCCGGCGCGTTCACCGAGGGGATCCGTGACGTGACGCCCGTGCCGGTCCGGATCTATTTCGGTGCCCGTGGGGAGGCAGTGCGCCCGGTGGCGACCGGTCCACTGCTCGCCGCCGCGGCCGGCGTGGCGCTCGTGGTCATCCTGGGCACCGCCGTGTTGAGCCATCGGGTGCTGCGTCCGATCCGGACCCTGACTACCGTGGCCCAGCACCTCGGCCGGGGAGACCTGAACAGCCGGGTCCCGGTGCAGGGCAACGACGAACTGGCCAACCTCGGGCGCTCGTTCAACCGGATGGCCGACTCACTGCAACGCGGTGAGGAACGACAACGGCGGCTCGTCGCCGACGTGGCTCACGAACTACGCACCCCGCTGGCCAACCTGCGCGGCTACCTCGAAGCGCTCGCCGACGGGGTGATCGCCCCCGACCCGGAACTCTTCGCCTCCCTGCACGAGGAGGCCGTGCTCCAGCAGCGGATCGTCGACGATCTGCAGGACCTGGCGCTCGCCGAGGCGGGGAGACTCACCTACCACCGGGTGGCGGTCGACGTCGCCGAACTCCTGGAGACCTGCCGGACCACGCACCGGGCACGAGCCGAGGCCGCCGGGGTGGCCCTGAGCGTCCACGTCGCACCGGCCGCCCAGCCGGCCGCCTCGGACGCGCCGGCCGGGCCGGCGGTGGTGAACGCCGACCCGGACCGGCTGCGGCAGGTCCTCGGCAACCTGATCACGAACGCGGTACGGGCGACCGCGTCCGGCGGCAGCGTCGCCCTGCACGCCGGCCGGACCGACGGGGTCGCCGTGATCCGGGTCGTCGACACCGGCACCGGCATCGAACCCTCGGCGCTGCCGCACATCTTCGATCGGTTCTGGCGGGCCGACCCGGCCCGCGGGCGGCACACCGGTGGCGGCGGGCTCGGGCTCGCGATCGCCCGGCAGATCGTCACCGACCACGCCGGCACCATCACGGTCGCCAGCCAGGTCGACGTCGGCACCACCTTCACCATCACCCTGCCCACCCTCGCCCGATGACGTCGGCGCGGCTGCCGGCGTCCAGGCAGTCACCGAGGCACACCGTGACGCCATCCGCCACCGCCGCACCGCTGGAGCCGAGCGGGCCGCACCCTCGTGCGCGGCACGGCCTACCGCAGGAAAGGATGTGACCATGACCGATCCGGAAGCCGCACTCCCCGGGCGCGTTGTCGTCACCGGGGCCAGCGGCAAACTCGGTCGCGCCGTGGTCGCGCACCTGCGCGCCGTGGGCGTCGACGTGCTGGCCGTGGACCGCGCCGCCGGGCGCGACCCCCGCGAGGTCGACGGCGAGTTCCTGCTCGTCGACCTCACCGACTACGGGCAGGTGGTGGAGGCTTTCACCGGCGGCGCCGACGAGCACGTCGGCAGGGTCGACGCCGTCGTGCACCTGGCAGCGGTGCCGGCCCCCGGGCTGCTGTCCAACGCGGCCACCTTCGCGAACAACTCCGCCGCGACGTACAACGTCTTCGCCGCGGCCAGGGCGGCAGGGATCAAGCGGGTGGTGTGGGCGTCGAGCGAGACCGTGCTCGGGCTGCCGTTCGACACCCCGCCGCCGTACGCGCCGCTCGACGAGGAGTATCCGCCGCGCCCGGAGTCGACCTACTCGCTGAACAAGGCGCTCGAGGAGGAGATGGCGCGGCACTTCTGCCGGTGGGACCCCGAGATGGTCATGGTGGGCCTGCGGTTCTCCAACGTCATGGACGTCGAGGACTACGCGCGGTTCCCGTCCTTCGACGCCGACCCCCGGCTGCGCCGGTGGAACCTGTGGGGCTACATCGACGCCCGTGACGGTGCCCAGGCGGTCGAGCGGGCCCTCGCCCACGACCAGCCCGGCGCCGACGTCTTCATCATCGCCAACGCCGACACGGTCATGAGCAGGTCCAGTGTCAGCCTGATGGCCGAGGTCTACCCGGGTGTGGAGGTCCGCAAGGAACTCGGCGAGCATGAGACCCTGCTCGGCATCGACAAGGCACGGCGGGTGCTGGGCTACGAGCCTCAGCACTCATGGCGCAACCACGTGGACCGCTGACCGCCGGTACCCCCGACCCCGGGCGGTGGCCGGGCAACCTGTCCACGCAGTGGCGGTCCGGGGCCGGAGCCGCGGACCGCCACCGCCTACGGCGAGCGCTAGTTGAACTGGAAGTTCGCCGAGTGGGTCGTGCCGTCGATCAGCGTGACCTCAAGGCGTCCACACGTCTTCGCCAGCGACTTGTCGGTCTTCCAGACGTACTGGTACTGCTTGGTGACCGGGTCGTAGGTCAGCGTGCTCGCGCCCGCCGTGACGGTCTGCTGGACCACCTCCTGCGCGGCCGAGGTGTTGCACGTCGTGGCGTGCAGCTCGGGGAAGCCCGACGCGAGAACGGCGAGCCCCTGATCGCCACCGAGACCGAACTTGACCGGGACGGCGCTGCCGGCCTTCACGACGTTGACCTTGTCGGCGCTGACCGGCGAACCGAAGGGCTGCCAGTCGTAGACGACCTGGTAGGTGACGCTGACCGGGCCGGCCTTGTTGCCGGCACGGTCCCGACCGCCGGAGCAGGTCGCGGTGAAGAACCCGACGCTCGGACCGCCGGTGACGGACAGGGCGGCGGGCGCAGCGACCCCGCTGTCGCTGTCGGTGGTCGAGCAGGCCGGCGTGACCGTGGTGCCGAGGGTGATCTGCTCACCCTGGCTGACCCCGGTGGCCGTGACGGTGGGCGGCGTGACGTCCTCGTCCTCGGTGACCGCCTTGTAGGCGTTGACCAGGCCGTACCCGAAGAAGCCGTTGACCTTCGGGTTGTTCGGGTCGACCTTGCACCGGCCCTGCGTGTAGTCGGTGCCGGAGGTGGGGCAGGCGAGCGGAATGGCCTGCTTGCGCAGCAACTCGGCGATGTAGTCGGGGGTAGCGCCGGGGTGCTTGGAGACCAGCAGCGCAGCGACGCCGGCCACGTGCGGCGAGGCCATCGAGGTGCCGGACAGCGTGCGGTAGCTGGCCACCCCGGTCGAGGGCGAGGTGGAGTAGATGCTCGACCCGGGCGCGGCCACGTCCACGACCCCGAGCCCGAAGCTGGAGAACGACGAGCGCGCCGGCTGCGTGGTCAGGCCCGGGTACCAGGGCCCGACCGCGTTCGCCGGGGCGGTGGGCTGGGTGGTCGACGACACCGACACCACGTTGGGCAGCTCCGACGGCAGGTCGAGGCAGCTCGGGTCGAGGGTGCGCCGGACCGGGGTGGTGTCGTCCGGGCTGGTGGTGTCGACCGTCTTGTTGGCGAGGTCCTGGTTCTCGTTGCCTGCCGCGGCGACGTTGAGGATGCCGCGATCGGTGGTGTAGTTCACGGCCCGACGGACCGCCTCGACGACCGGAGCCTGGTCGGCCTGGCTCTCACACCAGTACAGCCACGGGTCGATGTAGTAGCTGTTGTTCGTGACCTGGATGTCGTGCTCGGCCGCCCAGATGAAGCCGCAGATCGCGTACTCCGGGTAGATGAAGCCGGAGGAGTTGACGACCTTGATGGCGGCCAGCTTCACGCCGGGCGCGACGCCGACGATGCCGACGTTGTTCTTCGCCGAGGCGATCGTGCCGGCCACGTGCGTTCCGTGGTAGTCGGCGGTGAGACTGCTGGGGCGCCACGCGCCGGGGGTGGTGTCCGGGGCGCCGGTGCCGACGCAGTTCACCGACTTTGACTGATCCACCACCGGGGCGAGGTCCTGGTGGTTGGCGTCGATCCCGTCGTCGAGAACGCCGACGGTGACGGTCGAGCTGCCGAGGTTGACCTCGTGGGCCGCCCGTGCACCGATCAGGATCATGTCGCTCTGCCGGGTCGCGTTCTCCAGGGCGTCCGGCACGTAGGCGTCGACTTCCTCCGTGTCCTCCGCCATGGCGGGCAGGGCGGCGGTCCGGGTGGCGCCCGCGGAGAGGACGGCGCCGCCGTGCGCGACCGCCTTCACCTTCTGGGCGAACGCAGGATCGGTGGAGCGGGCGATGACCACGCCGATCTGCGCGTACGAGACCATCACCTGGCCGCCGGCCTCGGTGACCGCTGCGGCGGCATCCGTCGTCTGCGCCTTGCCGACGGCGTTGACGACATAGCTGAGGTTGGGACCTTCGGCTGCCGCCGCGCTCGGCGCGAGGACCGCACCGAGCGCCGCAAGGACACTGGTCGCTGTGCTGACGATGAGGGCATGTCTGCCCAACCTGGAATTCATTCCGGGCCTTCCGAAAAGAGGGTGAGGGGGTCACCCGATCTTGGGTTGAGTGATGATATGGCGAGCAATTCTCAGCGCACACTCGGCTGGATGGTTGATGGCCGTGGCCAGGTGAAACGCCTATGACCTTCGGTTAATCGGTCAGCCTGCCGGTCTGATATACCGGCATTTGGCCCTGCTGGTTTCATGCGCTTCGCATGCTGCTCGACCAGGTCGGCGACCTCGGCGGGGTCGACCGGCGTGGCGCTATTCGAGGCTGGCCAGTTCGTCCGCGGACAGGCGAAGCGCGCCGGCGGCCACGTTCTCGACCAGGTGATCCGGGTTGCCCGTTCCCGGGATGGCCAAGACGTGCGGCCCGCGACTCAGCGTCCAGGCGATCCGGACCTGGGCGGGCGTGGCGCCGTGTGCGCGTGCGACGGCGAGGACCGTGCCGTTGTCGGCGACGCCGCCGGCCTCCCGTCCCTTACCGGCGAGCGCGAAGAACGGCACGAACGCGACGCCCTGCTCGCCACACGCGCGGAGGGTTTCGTCGCTGGTGCGATTGTCGATGCCGTACGCGTTCTGCACACACACGACGGGGGCGATCGCCTGGGCCTGAGCGAGATGCTGCGGGCGGACATTGGAGATGCCCAGGTGCCGGATCAGGCCGGCGTCGCGCAGCTCGGCAAGCGCACCGAAATGTTCGGCGATCGAGTCGAGGCCGTGCTGGCGCAGGTTCACCACGTCCAGCTGGTCGCGGCCGAGCTGGCGCAGGTTCTCCTCGACCTGCCCACGTAGCTGATCCGGCCGGGCCAGGGGCAGCCAATCGCCCGACGGATCCCGGCCGGGGCCGACCTTCGTGGTGATGACCAGATCGTCGGGGTACGGCGCCAGCGCCCGGTTGATCAGCTCATTGGCCGAGCGCAGCGAGGAGAAGTAGAACGCCGCGGTGTCGATGTGGTTCACCCCCAACTCGACCGCCCGGCGCAGCACACCGATGACCCGGTCGCGGTCGCTTGGCGTGCCGAGGTTGAAGGCGGCGCTGCCCGTCAGTCGCATCGCGCCGAAGCCGATCCGGTTGACGGTCAAGTCGCCGAGCGTCCACGTACCCGCCGCAGCCGCGGTGATCTTTCCGGTAGGCATCGGACGAACATAGCCATGGCCCCTGACCTGCGCAGTCGGTCGTGTGCCCGATGGTGCCACGCCAAGATCCCTGTTAGATTTCTTAGCGTCAGGGGAGCACTGCAACTGTCCCGGCGGCCCGGACAGCTGATGGCAGGCCCGCCTAGGGCCCGGCCTGGCCGGCCGCGCGCAAGGGGCACCCCGTGCCGATCCGCGCGGCGAGGTCGTCCCGCAGGGCGGCGAGTTCGGCCATTCGGGCGTCGATGACGTTGATCTTTTCTGTGAACAGCGCCGACAGCGCTTCCGCGGTGTCGGGTGAGTCGCGCAGTTGCTCGCCGTTCCCTCCATTGGCAACTTCTGCCCGCCTGCGGACCGACGACCGCGCGGAGGAAGATCGGTATTGAAACAAGTTTCAGTCTCGTAACGCATTGACCGGCGGCCAACCCTTTGGTGTCGTGAACCTCGCACCGCAAACGGTTTCACCCGTACGCGCGGAGGAGTTGCCATGCCGCAGATCAGCCGTCCCGCCATTACCCGACGAGGGCTGTTCGGCCTGGGGGCAGCCACCGCCGCCACGACACTCGCCGGCACCGCTCGGCCGGCGCCGGCGGCGGCGGTGGAGACCGCCGGGCCATCGGGGGACGCCTCCACCGAACTCCTGCAACAGTGGCGGGAGGCCCCCGGCTGCCACCCGCTGCTGCCGGACGTGTCCGCCGCCGGCTACCGGCTCGGCGAGCGCCCGCCGACGCCCCCGGTCATCGCCAAGGTCACCGACTTCGGCGCCCGCCCCGACGGGACGGACTGCACGGCGGCATTCAACGCCGCCGTGCGCCACGCCGGCGAGCGCGGCGGGGGAGTCGTCCTCGTACCGCCGGGGACCTACACGCTGTCCGGGCCGGTCTGGATGCACTGGTCTTCAGTAGTGCTGCGCGGGGCAGGCCGCGACTCCACCGTGCTGCACTTCACCCGCCACCTCGAGGACGGCTACCGGCCGAACCGCCAGCCCAACGGAAACAGCCGCTGGTCCTGGACCGGCGGCCAGATCTGGTTCGTCTCGCCCGAGCGCCGCGCCCGCTCCGAGGCCGAGGACTACGCAGGAACCGAAGGGTGGCTGCTCGGTGACGTGCTCGCCGAGGTCGGCGTCGCCTCCCGCGGTCAGCGGACCCTCCTGGTGTCCACCACGAGCCGGCTGACTCCCGGAGACATGCTCGTCCTCGAGTGCCAGAACCCGGCAGACGCGAGCCTGCTGAAGCACCTCGCCGGCGACGTCCCCGGCACCCGGTACTACGACTGGCTACGCGGGGCGCCCCAACTCGTCACCGGATCCGGCGGGCAGTACGTGCAGTACGCGACCCTGCAGTGGCCGGTGCGGGTCGAAGCGGTGCTCGGCGAGCGGACCGTCCGGCTGGCCCAGCCACTCAAGTACGACCTCCGGCCTGGATGGCCGGCCCGCCTGCGCGCCGTCGGCCCCACCGTCCACGACGCCGGCGTCGAGCACCTCACGATCAGGAACGAACTCGTCCCGCAGACCGCGCACAACAGGCATCCGGGCTCGAACGGGGTGTGCTTCCAGGCGGTCCATGACTGCTGGGCGCGGGATGTCCGCGTGGAGAACTGCGACCTCGGTTTCGGACTCACCTCCGCCAAGTCGATCACCATCACGGGAGTCACCGTCGGCGGACGCGCCGCCCACCACAGCTTCGCCTGCCGCATGCAGTCCAACGACAACCTCGTGGAAGACTTCGAGATCGAACGGTTCACCGTCCCCGTTCCCTCAGACGCCATCCATCACGGGCTCAACCTGGAGGGACTGTCGGCCGGAAACGTCTACCGAGGCGGCCGCATGGCCGAGGGGACCTTCGACTCCCACCGGGCAATGCCCTTCGAGAACGCCCGGACCAACATCACGCTCGAGAACAACGGGCGGGTCGGTGGCTCCGCCGCGTCGGGTCCCCTCTTCGGCGCCCGGATGACCCACTGGAACGTCCGCATCACCAACGGCCGCCAGTACGCGGTCACGATCGCCGACGTGGCGCCGCGCAGCCTCACGGTGGGCGTGCAGGGCGTCGAGTACACCAGCAGCGGGCTGACCCGCGATTTCTCCGGCGACCTGGAATCGCTGCTCGCCGCCCACGGGTCAGCACCGTCGGTCGAGGACCTGTACGTGGCGCAGCGCGGACGGCGCTAACGATCTTTGGTCGCTAGGACGCCGTCTGCTGCGCGGCGGAACTGGAACGTACGTGGGAGTCGACGCGGCTCAGTTCTGCGGCGGATGGCCGGAGAAGCCGGACAGAGGAAGGGATTTGGCCACATCCGGTCAGGTACTAGCGACTCGCTTCGATGGCTCGATACTCTGACTCGCAGGATTGCCCGACGTGTCGTCCTGCGCCATTGCGCCGGAAGCCGGGCACCGGCTAGGCGCGCACGCCCGCCCCGGGGCTGGAGAGCACTGGCGACCAACGGGGCGGCGGCCGGGCTGCCGGCACCATGCCGGGTGGTGCGCTGGGAGGGACTCGTGCCCGCGTTGTGAGGCACGAAGCCCCGCAGCTCGTCTGGGCAGCGCTCGCTCCGCTCTTGAAGGGTCTTGCCGAGTAAGGGAAACGACGACAACCAAGGAAAAGGTTTACCCACGCCTTGGTCAACCAATCGAGGAGGCTTCCCATGCCGAGCCAACCGAGCCGCCGCACGTTTCTCCGCAGCATCGGCGCCGTGGGGCTGGCGGCCTATGCGCTGCCGTCCGGCAGCGCCGCGGCGTCCCCGTTGCCGCCGGGCAACCCGTGGGCCCGGGCCGAGTACATCAGCGGCAAGGTGCGCCGCCCCCACTTCCTCGACCGCTCGTACGACATCCGGCAGTTCGGCGCCGTTGGCGACGGCGTCACCCACTGCACCGAAGCGATCAAGCGGGCCATCCAGACCTGCCACGCCGCAGGCGGCGGCCACGTGGTCGTGCCAGCCGGTCGGTGGCTGACCGGTCCGATTCACCTGCTGAGCAACGTCAACCTGCACGTCACCGCCGACGCGGTGGTGCTGTTCAGCCGGCGCCCCGCCGACTATCTGCCCGCCGTGCTGACCCGGTTCGAGGGGGTCGAACTCTACAACTACTCGCCGCTGATCTACGCGTACGAGCAGGAGAACATCGCCGTCACCGGCTCTGGCGTCCTCGATGGCCAGGCCGACATGGAGAACTGGTGGCCCTGGTGCGGTGCGGCCAAGTTCGGCTGGAAGCCGGGTGACCCGCGGCAGACCGAGGCCAGGAATGCGCTGTTCGCGCAGGCCGAGCAGGGAGTTCCCGTCGAGCAACGGGTGTTCGGCGACGGCGCCTACCTGCGGCCGTCCTTCGTCGAGCCTTACCGCTGCCGCAACGTCCTCATCGAGGGAGTCACCATCGTCGGGTCACCGATGTGGGAGATGCATCCGGTGCTGTCCGAGAACGTGCTCGTGCAGGGTGTAACGGTCAACTCGCACGGGCCGAACAACGACGGCTGCAACCCGGAGTCCAGCCGCATGGTCGTCATCCGTGACTGCACCTTCGACACGGGAGACGACTGCATCGCGATCAAGTCGGGGCGGAACGCCGACGGTCGGCGCGTCAACGTGCCGAGCGAGGACATCCTCATCGAGGGCTGCACGATGCGCGACGGCCACGGCGGCGTGACGATCGGCAGCGAGATGTCCGGCGGTGCCCGCAACGTTTTCGTGCGGGACTGTGAGATGTCCAGCCCCAACCTCAACATCGCGCTGCGGTTCAAGACCAACAGCGTTCGCGGTGGCTTCATCGAGGCCTTTCATGCCCGCGACCTGACCATCGGGGAGGTCGGCGGGTCCGTGATTGACATCAACTTCTTCTATGAGGAGGGTCCCGGCCATGGCTTCACCCCGATCGTCGGCGACATCGACGTCCGCAACGTCATCGTGGGGACCGCGACCCGGGCGCTGAACCTCCGCGGCTACGCGGACGACCACATCAGGGGGATAACCCTGACCGACATCGACTTCGGCGCCACCCGCCAGCCCAACGTCGTCGAATACGTCGACGACCTCGTCCTCAAGAACGTCCGCCAGAACGGCGTGGAGCTGGTGATCTGAGCCTGGCCCGGACCCGAGCCGAAGAGTGGCCCGGCGGGTGTTCTGTCCCACGGTGCTCTGGAAAGGCCGGAGATCGTCGTGCTCGCCGGGCCTTTGGTGCCCGGCACAGCGAGGTGGCCGCGCCGACTGGATGACGCGGGACGAACGCGCCAGCCATCGGCTGTTCCTCGAAACATGAACGGTAACGACACGCACACCGGAGGTCATACCGATGAAGAGGCGAGGTAGGAGACGGGTCATGCTCGTCGCGGTTGCCGCGCTGGTGGTCGCAAGCGCACCACGCGTGGCATGGGCAGATCCCGTCGAATCTCAGGCGAGCACGGCGGAACGGCGTTCCACCGGGACCGTCGTTGTCGCCAAACAGAACGAATCCGGCATGATAAAAACTGTCGGGACCTCGACCATCACTGTCAGGAACGGCGTGACCGTTCAACAACTCAAGGCGCAGATCGTCGCCAAGGACACGTCGAGACAAAGCCACATCGTGGTGAACAAAGATCATCAGGAGAAGCGGTCGGGCGTCATCGCCGACGGCGATCAGCTCCAGGTTACCGCCGAGAATGGCGAGGACCGATTCGCTTATCGGTTGGCAATCTACGACCCGGACGCCAAGAAAAGAGACGGCGCGTACTGGAACGAGGACCAGTACAACGAGATAGACCAGACGGTCAACGCCAACACGCCGACCTTCAAAGACAACTACTGCGACATCACCGACCCGAAGTATGCCGGCCTGGTGCGACGCGTCACCGAGACATTCTACGTCGGAAATCAGGCCGACAACCCGGCGAACAAGACGTCACCGTTGGTCGCAAGCTCGCAGGAGGTGTGGTACTACACCGAGGCGATTCATGCAGCTATCAGAGACTGTCACGAGAGCGGCGGTGGTATCGTCGTCATCCCCGCCATGGGCTCACGCAACGCCAACGGCGCCTACTACTCGGGGGCGATAACCCTCCTGAGCAATGTCAACCTGCGGATTGAGACCGGTGCCGTGGTCAAGTTCATGCGGAACAAGACCAACAAGTACTACCCGGTCGTCCTGAGCAGTTATGAGGGGACCGACTTCTACAACTTCTCTCCGCTGATCTACGCGCTCAACCAGACGAACATCGCGGTCACTGGCGGCGGGACCCTCGACGGCCAGGAGGACATGTGGAACTGGCGACCGTGGAAGAAGGGCTACTGGGGTGAGCCGTCGGTGGAGAACAAGAGCCTCGACGCTCCGTACGGTGAAAACGGCATCCTCAACCAGATGAACTTCGAGGACGTGCCGATCAGAAAGCGAATATTCACCGACGACGGGCACATGCCCAGCGCGGTCCCGGTGATCGACGGGGACACGGTAAAACACGTTCCGCCGCCAGCGGACGCGGTGGCCATGAAGTCCACCTTCCGGCCGCATTTCATCGAAACGAACCATTCCCGCAACGTCCTCATCGAGGACGTGAAGATCAGGAACACGCCGTTCTGGATCGTCCACCCGCTCAACTCCGAGAACGTACTCATCAGAGACCTCGACATCTACAGCGACAAGACCAAAGACTTCGAGGCCACCGGCTGGAACAACGACGACGGCACCAACCCGGAGTCCTCCAAGAACGTCGTCATGGAGAGGAACCGCGTTACGGTCAGCGATGACGGTGCCGCGATCAAGGCCGGCCGAAACGTCAATGGCAGGATGCACCGGCAACCAAGCGAGAACATCATCGTCCGGGACTCGCTGTACAACAACGACAACATCGGCACGTACTCTGCCGCGGTCTCGATGGGCAGCGAGATGTCGGGAGGCATCCGGAACGTGTTCATCGAACACAACGAGTTCGGTGGACCTGGGCTGGCGATGATCCTGAAGATCAAGACGAACTCGTACCGGGGCGGATTCGTCGAGAAGATCTATCTCCGGCACAACCTGCTGAAAATGGCGCGGTCCGCGATGGTCCAACTCGACAGCAACTACTCCGAAACCGTGTCGTTCCCCAACGCCGACATCTTCAACCCGACGGTCCGCAACATCTACCTGGACGACGTCAACACCGCGCCGACGATGACTCCGGGCAGAACCACGTTCCAGTTCTCCAGCGCAGCCTCGCGCTCACCGGTGCAGAACGTCTACTATCGGAATTCGACCTTCCACACGAGCAACACGCTGCAGGCCGCCTTCAACTCGAACAAGAACATAAAAAACCTGGTTGTCGAGAATGTAACCTACATCGACCCGTCGACCGGAGCGGAGACGGTCTACAACACGACACCGCTGAACGTCCTGGACGAGACGGTAGCCCACGCAGGTGACGAGACCGTGCAACTGACGCCGGTGAGCGTCGGCAACCCGAATGTGATCAACAAGGTCTCCGCACACAGCTTCACGATCACCGGCCAGGTCGACCTGGCCACATACCCCGGCTTTTTAGTCGGTGGCACGGCCCGCATCTTCGTGGACAGGAGTGGCACGGCGATTCCGGTGACCGTGAACGCGGACGGCTCCTTCACGAGTGGCACGATCACGCTGAACGACGACCAGTACTGGTACACCGATCGTCACTATGTCGCGCTGAACCTGTTCAACGGAATCAACATCAACACGATCGTCTACCACGTGGCCGCGGACGCAGGAACCTCTTGAAGTCCCTGACCATTCTCGCCGGGTGGCCGCACCGAACCGCGCGGCCACCCGTGAGACGGTCTCGCGCCCCTATCCGTGCGGCCAGGCGACGCCTCGCCCTCGAAGGTCGATCCCGCAGATGCTGCGTCGGCGGTTCGGCGACCTGACCACCGCCCACGTCGCCGACGCCTGCCTGCGGGCCGGCGTCCCGGTGCACTGCGGGCCGCCCGGGACGCGGCCGGTGGTAACCGGCGGACGGGCCGTCGCGGGGTGGGTGCTGCCGACCCGCCACGTCGGCAGCGTCGACCACTTTCTCGAGGCCGTCGACCGGGCCGCGTCGGCGACGTGCTGGTGGTGGACATCAGCCCGCGTACGGGCGAGGCCTGCGTCGGCGACCTGATGGGCCTGGAGGCGCAGGCCGTCGGCCTGGCCGGCCTGGTGGTCGGGGCCTGCACCGGGACACCGTCGACATCCGGGCGGTCCGGCTGCTGGTGTTCAGCCTCGGCGCCATCCCGACCGGCCCACTGCGCCTCGACCCCGGCCCTCGGACGCGCTGACCTCGGCTCGGGTGGGCTGTGGACGGTCGATGCCGGCGACGTTGCGCTGGTCGACGAGGACGGCGCGCTGTTGTGCCGGGTGGACCGGGTGGGGGAGGTGTTCGACCTCGCGGAGTCGATCAGGGACGCGGAGCGACGGCAAGCCGACCGGAGTGAGCCGGGGAGCTGCGCGCTCAGATTGGCCTCAGGGCACATCTGGCCGCCCGCGCCGAGAATTCAGCGCTGACCTTGCGGAACACCTGCGGGCAGTGGGGCGGGGCGATCGAGGAGTGAACTTGGGGGCGGGTGACCGGCGAAGCCGGCCACCCGCCCCCGTTCGTCCGTCACAACGCCGGGGCAAGCCCCTCCCACCGAACCACCCAGCCCTCCGGGAACCCGGGTGCGGTGCCGTCGGCGCCGGCCGCACCGCCCGGCACGTCTGGGGAGTCACCCCAGCCCGCGCACATCATCGCAACGGCGTAGAGCAGCCCGCCCGCGGCCGGGAAGTATGGCGAAGGGACCCCCTTCTTGCCACTGGCCGGCAGCCCAGTGTCGGTGAAGCCGAGTCGCTCGTGCAGCAGGAAGTCCACCGCCCGTACAGGGTCCCCCAGGCGGGCGGCGTTCATCGCCAGCAGCGGGAAGTCCCAGCTGTACAGGTCGGTCACCGGCCACGTCTCGTACACCTTGGCGGTGGTCGCCCGCATGGTCTCGACGTCCACGCCGTCGCCGGGCAGCATGCCGTACGGGGCGACCGGGTCGGGGTGGTTGGTGTTGAACCGGGTCCACATGTCCGGCACACCCTCGTAGAGCACGTACCGGCCGTCCTGCACGGGCAGCGGCGCCAGCCGGGTGAGCACGTCGTCCCACCGCGCGTCGCGGCCCAAACCGAGGCGTTCGCGCCACTGCTGGGCGATCCGCAGCCCGAACCGCCAGTACGACAACTCGAAGGTCGGGTTCGTGGTGGCCCCGGCGGGGTTGCGCTCGTTGGCGCACATCAGCGGCGGCCCTAGAACATAACGGCCGGTGCCGTCATCGTGGGCGAACGACGCTATGAACTCGGCGCTCTCGAAGATCACCGTCTGCCACTTGAGCAGCGTCCGGCGGGTCGGGTGGGCCTGGTAGTCGAGTTCGGCCAAGAAGATTGGGTGCGGCTGCTGCCAGAGCAGCAGGGCGGTCGGCACGTTCGGCGACTCGCGTCCGGTCGCGTCACCGACCGCGGTGGTCATCTTCGGCCACCGGGCGCCCCGGAAACCCTGCTCGGCGGCGAGCTGCCGGGCGCGCGGCAGGAACCGGGAGTAGATGTCGGTGCTGCGGTCTAGCAGCGGCCACCGGTCCCAGAGCGCGTAGTGCGCGGCGTGCCACCAGTACATTTCCATGTGGAACTTGCCGTACCAGCCGTTGTTCACCAGGCCCGACTCCTGCGGCGGCTCATTGCCCGCCTCGTTGACGGCCAGGTGGTACTGGCTGAGCACGATCCGCCGCTCCAGTTCCCGCCACCGGGGATCGCTGCTGCCGGACAGGTCGACCGCCCCTCCCGTGTGCCAGAAGCGGGGCCACCAGGACGCGCTCTGCGCCGACACCTCGGCGGCTGGTGGGGCCGCCCGGTCCACCTCCGGTGCGAAGTGGCAGGTGAGGTCGAGCCGCTCGGAGCGCCCGCCGGTGATCCGGTAGCGGTGCCGCGCCGGGTCCTCCTGGGTCACCGTCGCGCCGGCGGTGAAGGCGAGTGCGACCTGGTACTCGGTCTCGTCCAGGACGTGCATGATCACCGCGCCGGCGGCGCCGCGGGAGGACAGGGTGGTGGTGTGTGCCTGCGGCCGGTCCCAGAAGCCGACGTACGGGGCGGAGAACTTGTCCTGCCCGGCGGCGGTCGCGTAGGGAAAGTCGAGGAATACCGTGAGCCGGCCGAGCGCCACCAGGGGCGAGGTGATCCGGACGCCGACCGCGTCGATGCCGGGGTGGCAGGAGGTCTCCACGGTGACCGGATGCCCGTCCAGCCGGAAGCTGCTGTGCAGCAGCCCGGTCCAGGTGTCCAGCCGCTGCACCGTGTCGGTGAGGTCGGCCTCGGTGGCCTCGGTGCCGTCGGCCCTCAGCAGGTGCAGGCCGATCCGGCCGAGGTTGATCCGGTGCGGGTTGCCGCGCAGCCAGTTGTGCAGCTCCGGCTCGTTCTTGTCGCCGGTCCAGTAGTAGACCGGCCGGCCGTAGGTGTCCCAGACCGTGCCCTTGTAGTCGGCGACGGTCTTCCCCGGCGGCAGGGCGTCGCTGTGCCAGCCCCAGTCGGACAGGGTGGAGAACGGGACGAACGTCTGCAGGCCGGTGACGTCGGCGCCGAAGGCGAACCGGCCGTTGCCCACCTGGACGGGCAGTTCCCGGTCGCTGGTGTACCGGACGATCGGGTGGCGGGAGACCACCGCCCGCCGGTCGATGCGCGGTCCGGGCTGCGGGGGCGCCTGCGCCGCTGCGGCCTCTGCGGCGAGGACCTGGGCCATCAACGGAGCGGCGGCGAGCGCGCCGGCTCCCCGCAGGACAGTGCGTCGGCTGATTCTGGGTTCTTCGGTCATTTGCGCCTCTCCTCGGGCGGGACGATGCCTCGTGGTTCGGGCGAACGTGAATCGATTCAAGGACCCGGGTCACGCTACAAAGGCACCGGCGGCGACTACAACCCTTGCCGGCGAACTCGGCCGGATCCGGCCACCCGCCCCCGGCCACGCAGCGGGCTTCGCGAGCATGCTCGCGGGGCCCGCGGGCACGGTTACCAGGAGGCCGGCTCGCCCTTCTGGTACAGCCACGTCGAAGAAGGCGTCGAGGTTTTCCGGTGGTGTTGGTGGTCTGCAGGCGCTCGTCGCGTTCGCTGCGGCCGCGCCGCTCAGGCGCGGCGTTCCGCTGGGCCGGACGACTCGCGAAGCACCAGCTCGGTAGGCAGACGGATCGCCTCGCCCTCGCCCTGTCGTGCGGCGAACTGCTCGATCACGAGCTCTACCGCGAGCCGACCGGCGTGCGACCCGGGTCCAGCCAGGGTGGTCAACGAGGGATGGACGAAGTCGGCGGCGAAGATGTCGTCGAATCCGATCACGCTGATGTCGGCCGGGACTCGAACACCGCGCTGGGCGAGGCGTCGGATGATGCCGATCGCCAGGAGGTCGTTGTGAGCTACGACCGCCGTCACATCGGTGCGTAGTGCTCCGTCGGCGGCGGCCCCGCCGTTGGCGACGTTGGGGGTGTACGGACCGATCCGGTGTGCCGTCAGACCGTGCGCTTCGGCCCCGGCGCTCAGTGCCGCCCAGCGCGCCGCACCCATCCAGGAGCTGGGTGGCCCGGCGCAGTAGGTGAGGCTCTGGTGCCCGAGCGAGGCCAGGTGTTCCAGGATCTGCTGACAGCCCGCGGCGGTGTCGAACGTGACGCTGGTCAACCCGGGCAGCTCTCGATTGAACAGGACGATCCGGTGCAGTTTGGCGAGGTCGCGCAGGACCTCGTCGCGGAGTCGGCTGGAGGCCAGCAGGAACCCGTCCACGCCAGCGGCCAGGTCGCGAATCTGGTTCTCCTCGATGCGCCGGGATTCCTCGGCGTTGACGATCACGAGAGTGACGTCGGACGCCTTCGCGCGCTGCTCCGCGCCGCGGATCAGCTCGAAGAAGTGGGGATTGGTGATGTCGGACAGCACCATGGCGATGGTGCGGTGGCGTGGACCCGGAAGGGCGCGGTTCTGCGGTCTGTGCTGGTAGCCCAGCTGTGCGGCGGCAGCGACTATCCGCTGTCGCGTCGCTTCGTTGACCCGGCCGGGCTTGTTGAACGCCCGGGAGACCGTCGATGCGGCCACGCCGGCAGCTTGCGCGACATCGAAGATGGTGGGCTCCACGAACGCATCTAGTCACGACAATGGCAATTCTGGCAATACCTTGCAGAAGTTGTCGCCTGGTTCCTAGGTTGCGACCGTGCCGGCCGCACGGTGACCGTGGCGGACGAGAGGAGCGAGGGATGTCGCAGCCCGGGCTAAGAGGTCGAGGTGTGCAACCCGACAAGCGCAGTTTCGCGGGTCGGGCCAGGCGATGGTCCGCGGCTGTCGTGACCGGCGTTGTGCTGGCCGCGTCCCTGACGTCGGTGGAGGTGACGCCGGCGCACGCGTCGTCGGGTGACTTCACCATCTTCAACGGTCACACGACCTCGCCGATCCTGATCGACCCGTCCTACGGCGGCGATCACGCCGATCGGGACTACACGCAGGTGCGCCGCGCCGTTCAGGACCTGCGGCAGGACGTCGCCATGGTGACCGGGGCGATCGATCCCGGTGAGGTGCAGAGCCTGTTTGTCGACGACGAGTCGGCCAAGGAAGCGCGGTTGGCGAAGGCCGACCAGAGCAAGCTGCCGGCCCTGCTGACCCAGGCCGCGGGCCAGCAGAACGCGATCATCGTCGGCCAGATCGGCCAGAGCCGGCTGATCGACGAGATCGTCGCAGCCGGCAGGTTCGACGAGGCCGCCGGGATCAAGGGCAAGTGGGAGGCGTACGCGACCAAGACCATCAAGAACCCGATGCCCGGGGTCGACAACGCACTGGTGATCGCCGGCAGCGATGCCCGCGGGACGATCTACGGGATCTACTCGATCTCTGAGGAGATCGGCGTCTCACCGTGGTACTGGTACAGCGACGTGCCGGTCAAGCAGCGCGACGACATCGACGTTAAAGGCAAGACCCGGGTCGACGACGGGCCGGACGTCAAGTACCGCGGATTCTTCATTAACGATGAGGAACGCACCATCGCGTGGGCGAAGAGGAAGTTCCCCACCGGCAACGGCACGCCTGATGTCAACTTCTACCGGCACGTCTTCGAGCTGATGCTGCGGCTGAGGCTGAATACGCTGTGGCCGGCGATGCACCTGGCCTCAAGGGCGTTCAACGCGGTCACCGACACCGGGACGTACGACACGGGGACACCGATCAACGCTCGCGAGGCGGCAGCGTTCGGCGTGGTCGCGTCCTCGTCTCACGCCGAGCTGATGCTGCGCAACAACGAGGGCGAGTGGCGACAGTGGTACGACCGCAACAAGGACGCGCTCCACATCAAGGGCGCGGACGCCGTGGCGGCCTTCGACTACTCGATCAACAAGCCCGCGATCCTGGAGTACTGGCGCCAGCGGGTGGTCGCCAACGCCGACTTCGAGAACATTCTTGCCCTGGGTATCCGCGGCGTGCACGACAGCGATCCGGTGTTCACACCCGGTAACCAGTACGGGTTCAAGGACAAGGTCGAGATGGAGGCCGACGTCATTCGCGAGCAGCGCGAGCTGATCGCAGCGGTCTACGGCAGCGCCGACGCTGTGCCGCAGGTGTTCATCCCGTACAAGGAGATGAACGACCTCTACAACGCCGGGCTGAAAGACCACATCCCCGCCGACGTGACCCTGATGTGGGCCGAGGACAACCAGGGCTATCTGCGCCAGGTGCCCACGCGGACCGAAGCCGCCCGGTCCGGCGGGAACGGCGTCTACTACCACATCTCCTACTGGGGCGAGCCGAAGAGCTACCTGTGGCTGAACTCGACGCCGATGTCCCTGATGGTGCAGCAGCTGCGTCGGGCGTGGAACTCCGGTGCGGGGCGTTACTGGATCCTCAACGTCGGGGACATCAAGCCCGGCGAGATCAAGCTCGACCTGTTCGCCAAGCTCGCGTGGGACGTCGAGGGCTATGACGACACGAACATCGGGAGCAGGTTCCTCACCGAGCACGTGCAGCGAGACTTCCGGCTGAGGGGCAACAACGCCGCCGTGGTCGCCGACGCACTGAAAAGGTTCGACGCGCTCGAGAACACCAAGCGCGCCGAGTTCTGGGGGGAGATCAACTCCTCCAACGCGAACTCAGGAAGGATCCACGCCGGTCAGGTCTTCCCGTTCAGCGCCACCTCTGACGGGGATGAACTCCAGCGCTACATCAACGAGTCCAACGAGCTGGTGAGGATTCTTGAGGGCGTGTCCGCGAAGCTCGACCCGCGCTATCGCTCCGCGTTCTATCAGCAGGTGCTCCACCGGGTCCGGTCCTACCGCAACATGGCGGAGCAGATCGGCTTCTACTGGAAGAACCAGCTCGCTGCCGCCCAAGGCCGCTACGCCAGCGCGGGCAGCTACGAGCTGCTCTCGAAGCAGGCCCGTGAGCGCATCCTCGCCGACGAGGACTACTGGAACACGATCAGCGACGGCAAGTGGGACCACGCCATCGGCCACAGCCATCCCGAAGGTTTCCCGAACGAGGGCGCCGTCATGCTCACCAACGACCGGTATGCCCGGGTGGCCGCACCGACCGATGCGGTGGGCGCCGCCGCCGAGGGGAGCAAGGAGCCCGGGCACGGCACGCTGACGTTCAACTCGGCGGCACCCGACGACAAGCGGTTCTTCGACGTGTTCTCCCGGGACGACGTCGCCACGCCGCAGGAGTGGATCGCCGAGGCGGGCGCTGCGTGGATCACCCTTTCTCAGCGCTCGGGCACGACCGCGACAGAGCACCGAGTCACGGTGACGGTCGCCAAGGACCACCCGGCCACGACGGGAACGATCCGGGTCTTCAACGCCGTCGACGGCGCCAAGGCCGGCGACCCGGTCGCGACGTTCACGGTCGACGCGAAGCGGGCCGCCGTGGACCTGCGCCGGATCGCCGAGCCGGCGCACCTGGAGGCCAACGGATACGTGGCCCTCGAGGCCGAGCACTTCTCCGAGAACGTGCCCGGTGCCGACGGAAGCCGGTGGGCACCCCTTGAAGGCGTGGGCCAGCGCGGGGCATCGATGGGCAGCTTCCCGGAGATCGCGCCCCGGGTCGACTCCGCCTTCGAGACGACCGCCCGCCTGAGATACCGGGTCCACTTCACCTCCACCGGGAGGTTCACCGGGACCTTCTACCGAATTCCGACGCTGAACGAAGGCACCGAGGACAACGGCACGCCGCGCACCGCGCGCACGGCCGTCGGGCTCGACGACCAGGTCCCCAGCCTGCTGCGCGGCAACTCCGTCGCCGGTACGAGCACCAGCCCCTGGGGATTCAACATCATGCACGGGATCGAACCCCTGACCTTCACCGTCGAGGTGACCACGCCGGGCTGGCACGACCTCATGGTCTACCGCTCGGACACCGCGATCCTCTTCGACCGGATCATCATCGAGACTCGCGACGGCGCGGTCGGTGACGGCCTGGTCGGCCCGCCCGAGAGCCCGAACAACATCGCCGCACCCCAGACAGCGGCCGTGGCGGCACTTCCCGGCGTGATGCCGCAGCTTCGCCGGCTGCCTGCGATCGAGACGTCGGTGGGCCGGACGAGCAGGGTCGAGGGTGTGGCGGGCGTGGTGGCCGCGGAGTCGGACAACGAGACCGCGGTGTCGGTCGCGATCAAGGACGGCGCGGTGAGCATCACCGGACGCAGGGCCGGGCGAACCGAGGTCTCCATCACCGCCGGTGGCGGTGAGGCCTGGGTGCTGGCCGTCACGGTGCGGCGGGCGGACGGTGCGCCGGTCGGCCCGTACCTGGAGCAGGACGGCCTGGTCGTCCTTGATCCGGCGGACGCGCTGGAGAAGAGCGCTTCCGCTCGTGCGACCGACAGCAACAACGGGACGCACGGGTGGGCGTTGGCTCGGAACGGCCTGCAGGTCGTCCCCCCTGCCGATGCCAGCGCGAAGGCGCAGTGGCTGGCCACCTCCGCGGCCCAGGCCGAGGCGCTGTTCAAGGCCGGCCCGACGCAGAAGGTCAACGGAAGTTCCGCGGCAGGAGCACCCCCGCGGCTCGACTTCACCGTCGACATCCAGACCGGCGGCACCTACTACCTGTTCGTCAACTCGAGCCACCCCAACGCCGACGCCGACTCCTACCACCTGGTCGTCGACGGGCAGTGGCGGTACCAGTCGGGCAAGAGCGCACCGGAGACCGGGTTCGAGACCTGGTACGGCAGCACGAGCGCCACGGGTGCCGCGCTGGCGCTCAAGCCCGGCGAACACACGATCACGCTCGCGCCTCGCGAGGCCGGGATCGTGCTCAACCAGATCGCCCTGACCACGAACAGCACGCCGGGCTTCTCCGGGTTCCTCACACCCAGCGGCCGGGGCCACCGGCTGCCGGTGATCCAGGCATCGGTGGGCCGGACGAGCACGGTCCAGGGCGTGGCGGCCGCGGTGGCCGCGACATCGGACAACGAGACCGCCGTCACGGTCGCCGTACAGGACAGCGAGGCCAGGATCACCGGGCACAGGGCTGGAACGGCCAAGGTCTCCATCACCGACGGCCGTGGCGAGACCTGGGTGGTGCCTGTCACGGTGAGCAGAGGCGAAGATGCGCCGGCCGGTGCCTACCTGGAGCACGACGGCCTGGTCGTCATCGATCCGGCGGACGCGCTGGAGAAGAGCGCTTCCGCTCGTGCGACCGACAGCAACAACGGGACGCACGGGTGGGCGTCGGCTCGGAACGGCCTGCAGGTCGTCCCCCCTGCCGATGCCAGCGCGAAGGCGCAGTGGCTGGCCACCTCCGCGGCCCAGGCCGAGGCGCTGTTCAAGGCCGGCCCGACGCAGAAGGTCAACGGAAGTTCCGCGGCAGGAGCACCCCCGCGGCTCGACTTCACCGTCGACATCCAGACCGGTGGCACGTACTACCTGTTCGTCAACTCGAGCAATCCCAACGCCGACGCCGACTCCTACCACGTGGTCGTCGACGGGCAATGGCGATACCAGTCGAACAAGTCCGGGCCGGAAACCGGGTTCGAGACCTGGTACGGCAGCACGAGCGTCGCTGCGGCCGCATTGGCACTCAAGCCGGGCGAGCACACGATCACGCTGGCACCTCGTGAAGCCGGGCTGGTGCTCAACCAGATCGCCCTGACCACGAACGACACACCCAGCCTCACCGGCTTCCAGGCCCCCAGCGGCCGGAGAACGAGCGCTTCATGACGCTCTGACATCCGGCAGAGCGTCATTCGATCCTGACCCCGCTACCAACTGAGACGGCCGGACCTTCCAGGTCCGGCCGTCTCGTCATGTGCGGACGTCCCGCCTCAGCCCACGCCGCAGTTGTTGTTGCGCGCCGGCTGCGTCAGCTTCTCCTGGCTGCCGAACTTCGCGTAGACCCGCAGGTAGCACGGCAGATCGACGTCGCCGTAGTAGCTCGTGACCGCATTGTCGTAGTGAGTCGTGCCGCTCTGCGCGACCTGCCAGGTGCCGCTGTCGCCCGACTGGATCTCCCAGTGGACGTCGCCGGAGCAGCCCTCCAAGCCCTGCGCCCAGGAGATGATGTTGGCCCCGTTGTAGATCTCGGACTGCACCAGGGTGCAGGTCGTCGCCTGTGCCGGAGCGGCGCCGACGAACAGCCCGGCCGTCAGCAGTGCCCCCGCGCCGAGCGCTGACATCAGCTTGCGCATGGTCCCATACCTCCCAGGTGGACGGTGGATCTTTCATCGGAGGGTATCTGTTTCCGAAAACAAGCTCCAAGGCTGGGCGGCAGATCCGGCGGAAACCTTCACACTGTGTGGGAACACCATCGCCGGGGCGTCGTCCGCCGTCGTGCATAAGGTGTCGACCAAGGCGATGAGTCCGTCGGAGTACCAGCGGACCAGATCGGCGGCGGTCCTGCCCTCGGCTTACGATGCGGACGTGTCGTGGCCGGTGTCGCCGCGCAGGTTACCGCCGCCCACCGGTATCTGACATCGGGGCTGGGTGACCAATTAACTGGGTGACGTCCGAGGCGGCCAACCAAGGCCCCGGACTCGAGGAGCGGATCGCCGGGGCGCTGAACTGCTCGGTCAGCCAGGTGCGCGCGGCACGCGGCCTGCTCTCGGACCGTCCTCCCTCGCCGGCCACCGCGATGTAGCGGGCCCGGGGCGAGCCCTGCCGCGGCCAGCCGGCTGGCTTGTGACAGCTGTGCCGAAGGTTGACGGCGGAGAGGGGAGGCCTCTCCGCCGTCGTCCGGGTGGGCTCGGTCAGGGGCAGTCGATCGGCGGGTAGGGCACCTGCCGCCGCTGGTAGGACGGCTGGCCGCTCGGGGCGACGACCGAAGCATCCACGGTCACCTTCCCGGCGGGAAGCGATACCGACCCGGTGGGAAAGGTCTCGGAGACCCGCGTACCGGGTGGCACATCGCGGAACTCCTTGCGACCCCATGGAGTGGTGAGGCGAACACCGGCTGCCAGCAGCTCCCGGTTCGTCACGTCGACCGCGACGGCGCCACCGGACGGAAGGCACACCGTACGCGCCTGTGTCGACAGGTCCACCTCGTCACCGCCGGGAGGCATGAGCCGCAGGGCGTGGAACAGGCTCGGATCCTTCGCTTCGGCGACACCCTTGCCCCAGGTGCTCCAGCCGCGGCGACCCGACCCGTCGTTGTCGTTGATCGCGATGGTGGCGGCCATGATGCGACTGGCCGGGTCGACCCCGAGCGCCGCCCACGTCGCTGCCAGCTCGTAGGTCGTCGTCTTCGTCTTCTCGTCCCGCTTCACCATGGTCGCGATGCCGTCCGTCCCGCCACTGACGGGTAGCCATCGGGTGAGGTCGACCGGTCCCGCGTCGGTCAGGGCGGTGCCGACCTCGCCGACGGGGCGGCCACTTTCGCCCGGCCAGCCGGGGGACGACCCGAGTTGGAGACTGTCGCCCTGCCAGATGGCCGCATCCCTCGCGGGCTGTGCCTGGACGTCGTCGACGATCTGGGCGGTGAGGTAGAGCCGGCTGTCGTCGTGTGTGATCCACAGGCTTCCGCTGAGGTCGTGCGGGCCCTTCCATCCGGTGATCACCTGTTCGTCCTTGCCCAGCGTCTGGGCCGGGAGCTTCTCCACGGCGCGGTCCACCACGCCGTCGATCTTCACCGGCTGGTACGGGACGTCCACCGCCACCGAACTCGCCGCCACGACGACGCCGCTCGCGGTATCGGTCGCCGGTCCGGAGACGGTCGCCGACCACGCACCGAAGGCGGTGAGCGGAACATCCTGTACGGCCGTGGCTCCGCCCGCCACCTGCGCATCGGCCAGCGCTGTTCCCCTCGAACCGCCGACAGTCCAGGTGACACCGTCGAGGCGTACCGCATGCGTGCTGCGATTGAGAACCTTGAGCCGCAGCACGTCCGTGCCGGCAGCGCTCAGCGAGTGCTCACCCGTCAGCTGCAATGCGGGAACGACCTGCGCGTCGGCGGTGAGGACGCCGATCGCGTGACCTCCCTCCCGTACGACCGCGGTCCAGGTGCGCTGTCCCACCTGAGCGGGCGCGAGCGCCGCCGCGACGTCCTGCGTCGCCCCGGCGGGCACGGTCGCCTGCGTGGTCAGCCCGTCGGAGACGAGCGAGAGGGTGCGGGCCGCGGTCCCCGGGTTGGCGATGTGCCAGGTGGCATCCGGCGCGCTTCCACCGATGGCACCCGTGACGGCCAGCGAGAACGGCGAGGTGGTCGCCACCTGGCCCAGTGCGCCTTGCAGATAGATCGGCTCCGCACCCACGGAGACGTGCACCCGTCCGCCGGCGTCCGGCTCAAGGACAGTGGTGCCGCCGTAGAGGTTGGTGACCGTTACCGAGCCGGTCGCCTGGACGCTCCAGGTCTGCGGCGTCAGTGCCCACAGCGCCTGCATCCGCGTGTCAGCGGATTCGCCCGTACGCGGGCCGAACTCGACTCCGTAGCGGCCGGTGCCGAGCGGCAGAACCGCGCGTACGGGGCGCTCCGCCGTCTGGCGAGTGAGTACGCCCTCGGCGGTGAACGCGGGCTTGGGGACGTACGCACCACGAGCGTCAACCTCGTTGCGGATCATCCCGAAGTTGTGTTCGGCATCGGCCGGGTTCGTGCCGTCGTCCTTGAAGTCGTAGACGGTGTAGCGGCCGATCCCGTCGCCGAGGCCCAGGAGTTGGGCGCGCGCGAGGTTGCGTGCCTGTACGCCGGGCGCTACGCCGGGTGGGTTCTGCGTCGTGTACCAGCCGTGCTCGGTGAACCAGATCGGCATGTCGGGGTGCCCCGCCGCGGCGAGCTTCTGCCGCAGGATCGCCACGTGGGTCCGGAACGCCTCCGGCTCGGCGGTGAAGTTGTACGGGTGGGTCGAGAACGCGTCGATGTGGTCGAGGCCGCCGGCGGCGATGAAGCCGTCGAGCCAGCCCTGCCAGTCGTTCATCGGCGCGAGGGCAGGCCCGGCCAGTGTCGCGTCCGGATGCGTCGCCTTCACCTTCGTGGCGGTCGCGGCGAGCAGCGCGACGTAGTTCTGCGGCGTCGCCCCCGCGGGCCCGGTCACGTCGCGGATGTTCCACTCGTTCCACACCTCGTACGCCGCGCGCGCGGTGCCGAAGTGATCGACGGAGGCCTGGGCGTATCCGGCGAAACCGGCTCGTCCCTCATCGGTCGCGGGCGCCTCGCCCTGGTGGTAGAGCGTGTTGCCGTAGTCGAGCACCTGCAGGAAGTCCACGCCGGTCGCGCGTAGCGCCGCATCGGCGTTCTCCACGCGCGAGGGGAAGGCGTAGGTGCCTTTGACCCGTTCGACCTCCGACCAGTACGCCTCGTCACGAGCGAAGCCGAGACCAGCCTTTCCGAGCAAGGGTGCGGAGGCCGTCGGCCACCTCCCACCGTAGTGCGTCGCGGCACCAACGCGCCGTTCCCGGAGCGTGGTCGCGGGCAGCACCGAGACGTCCGTGCCGCCGTTGACGGTGGTGCCGTCGGGCTGGACGGCGGCGATGTCAACCGTGTACCAGCCGGTCCCCAGGGTGCCGAGGGAGATGGTGTTCCCGAGCTGTGCCGGGGTGCCGGAGCCGGCGGCGACGACGGCCCCGTACGCGTCCCGCGCCGACCAGTTGAGCGACGTGGCGGCCGTGTCGACGCCGAACGAGACGGTGTCGCCGGTCGTGAAGGCGTTGCCGAGCGTGGTTGGCCTGATGGCGAGCGGGGGCGGCGGTCCCTGGGCGATGACGTCGTCGACGTCGAGCGTCACGGCGGGGCCAGGAGAGATGCGGAACGCGTCGATCAGCAGCGAGATCTGCGTCAGCGGCCCGTGCCACACGCCGTCATTGGCGCCGCCCCAGTGAACGTACTGAGCTCCGCCGGCGAAGGTGGTGACCGACAGCTTCTGCCACTGCGTGCCGGGCGAGAGCGCAAGGGTCTGCTGGTGCGCCTGCCCGGTGCTGTCGACGAGGCGCAGGACCAGGCCGGTCAGCTGGGCGCTGCGTACCGAGAGGTCGAGTCTTCGCAGGTCGAGCGAGGGGACGCCGCGCGCCATCTCGACCGTTCCGCTCGGCGCGTTCGCCTGGACACGGGCGGACGCGGTGCCACCCGCGGGGGCGTCGGTGGTGGTCGTGAGCGTCGCTGTGGCGCCGCTCGTCGTCACCGGGAACCACGGATCGGTGCCGTGTTCGAAGTCGCCGATCACGACGGGCCCGGTGTCGGCGGCGGCGGGCTGTGGGGCGGACAGCAGCGCCATGGCGGCAGCGAGGGAAGCCAGCAGCGTGAGCGCTCGGCGGGAGAGCGCCCTTTCGGAAAGCGGAGAGATCGTCCTGGGCATGAGCGCTCCTCGATGAGGCGTCGGATGATCGCGATCGGGGGACGGGGAGGCTTTGCGGTGCGAAATCGGTTTCGCAGTTCGGCATTTTTCGCTGGGCGGTCGGACTCTGTCAATGCCTTCGCGCCGGTATGCTCTCGGCATGCCGTCGAACCGCAACGTCCGGTTGAGCGACATCGCGGCGATCGCCGGAGTGTCGCTCTCCACCGCGTCCAAGGCCCTGAACGGGGGCGATCGGATCTCGGCGGAGACCCGGGCGCGCGTGCGTGAGGTCGCGGAGCGGCTCGATTTTCAGCCGAACGCGCTCGCGCGCTCCTTCGCGCTCGGGCGCAGCCGGACCATCGGGGTCCTGACCTACCGCGCGGCCAGTACCTTCGCAGGTCCGGTCCTCATCGGCGCGGTGCTGCAGCTCGGCGAGTTGCAGCAGGCGTCCCTCGTGTTCGACGAGGACCTGCTCGTGCCGCGTCAGATGACCAAGAGCATCCGGGCGCTCCAGGCGCGCCGCATCGACGGTCTTCTCGTCGTCGGGGACGGTCACGAACGCGTGTCGCCGTCGGTGACGCACCATTTCGGCGTACCCGTGACGTACGCGTTCGCGGCGTCGGACCAGCGCGAGGATGTCGTCTACCTGCCCGACAACGAGGGCGCGGGCCGCCTCGCGACGCGGCACCTGGTGGAGCGCGGTCGTACGCGTATCGCCCACATCACGGGCAGTCGGGACAGCATCGCCGTGCGCCTGCGTGAGCGCGGAATGCGTACGGAACTGGAGGCTGCCGGGCTGAAGCAGGCCGGTGAGACCCGGCACGGATCCTGGTCTCACGGATGGGGCGCCCAGGCGATGTCCGACCTGCTCGATTCCGGTGTCGAGATCGACGCCGTCTTCTGCGGCAACGACCATATCGGCCTGGGCGTGCTTGAGGTCTGCGCCGCGCGCGGCCTGCGGGTGTCCGCGGACATCGCCGTCGTCGGCGTCGACAACTGGGAAGGCATCGTCCTGGACCAGGGGATCCGCCGGCTCACCACCGTCGATCTGGAGCTGCAGCGGCTCGGCCGGCTCGCCGCCGCCGATGTCCTTTCTCCCGAGCGGGCGCCCGGCGAGCACCTCGTGGCGCCGACCCTCGTGCTCGGTCCTTCCTCCTGACGCACGGCCGGACAGCGCAGCGTTCCTGACCGCACGGCAGTCCTGACGGGACTGCCGTGCCTCGGCATGCGCCGCAGCGGTCCGTCGGCATCCGCGTATTGACATCCTTCGGGGCGTGTGCTTCTCTGCTGCGAAAGCAGTTTCGCAACATGTCTCCGACAGTGAGGATCACCGGCGTGCCTGAGCTCATCCGACCCACCCGAGTGTTGGTCACCGGTGCCGACGGGACCGTGGGCCGGCCGACGGTCGAGGCGCTCGTCGACCGCGGCATCGCCGTCACCGCGCTGTCCCGTACATGGTCCGCGCCGACCCCGGCGGACCGGGTCTTCACGGGCGACGCCGCCGATGAAGTCCTGGTGCGAGACGCGCTCGCGGACGTGGACGCGGTCGTTCATCTGGCGGCGACGGCGCACCCCGACCTCGACACGCCGCGGGCCGTGTTCGTCGGGAACACCTCCGCGACATTCACGGTCCTCGCGTGCGCCGGGGAGGCCGGCATCCGCCGGGCGGTCATCGCCAGCTCGATCAACGCCTTCGGGGTACCGATGAACCGGCACGACGTGATGCCGGCGTACTACCCGCTGGACGAGGCGTCGCCCGTGGCGCACGACGACGCGTACTCGCTGTCGAAGTGGGTCGACGAGCAGGTCGCCGCCTTCGCTTGCAGCCGTTGGGACATGACCGTCGTCGCGCTGCGCTTCCCGCTCGTCCGCGAACTCGCCGCGTTGCGGGACACGGTGCGGCGCATGATCGCGATTCCCGCGGAACGGGCGCGCCTCGCCCGGGAGGGGTGGGCGTACCTGGAGATGGCCGATGCCGTCGACGCGATCCTGCGCGGCCTCACCCAGCCGATCTCCGGGATGCACACGCTTCTGGTCGCCGCGGCGGACACCATCCTGAACGAGTCCACGGAGGACCTTCTCGATCGCTACGCCGCCCACGTCCAACGCAGGCAACGATTCGAGGGGCGTCGAGCGCCGATCGACACGTCCGCCGCGCGCCGCGTGCTCGGCTGGGCTCCCGTCGTCTCGCTCGCCGAGGGCGGGGCATCCGTCATGGAGGCATCTGCATGAGCACGCAGGACGCAACGTCCCCCTTCGCCCAGCCCTGGGAAGCACCCGACGACGTGCGCATCACCCGGGTCCGGGCGATCGCGACCGCACCGGAGGGCATCCCGCTGCTGGTCGTCAAGGTCGAGACGAGCGACGATGGCCTCTACGGGTTGGGCTGTGCCACCTTCACGCAGCGCTGGCGGGCGGTCGCGACCTACGTGGAGGAGCATCTCGCCCGGCTGGTCGTCGGCCGCTACCCGGGCGACATCGAAGACCTCGTACGCCTCGCCAGGTTCTCGTCCTACTGGCGTGAGGGCCCGGTCGGCAACAACGCGATCTCCGGGCTCGACCAGGCGTTGTGGGACATCGCGGGAAAACGGGCCGGACGGCCGGTGCACGAGCTTCTCGGCGGCAAGGTACGCGCGGCGGCCGACACCTACCTGCACGCCGCCGGCGCGACCGTCGAGGAGACCCTCGACCAGGCAGAACGTCTCCGGGAGGAGGGGCTACGGCACATCCGGCTGCAGACGGGCCAGCCGGGCGCCGGCCACTACGGTGCCCCGGCGGTGCCCCACGCCGCAACCGCCGACCACCAGTACCCGGGCGGTTGGAACGTCGAGGAGTACCTGCGGCTCACCCCCGAACTCTTCGCGGCAGCCCGCGCCCGGCTCGGCCCCGACATCGCTCTGCTGCACGACGTGCACTCGCGACTCTCGCCGAAACAGGCCGTCGCGCTCGCCCGCTCGCTCGAGCCGTACCGCCTGTTCTTTCTGGAAGACGTCATCGCGCCCGAGCATTGGGACCGCCTGCCCGAGGTACGGACGGCCTCACCCGTGCCCCTCGCGGTGGGCGAGCTGACCACGTCGCTGACGGACGCGGCACGCCTCGTGCTCGGCGGGGGCGTTGACTTCATCCGCTCCCACGTCTCCGGCATCGGTGGCCTCACCGCGGCACGCAAGATCGCCGCCGCTGCGGAACTCGTGGGGGTGCGCACGGCGTGGCACGCCCCCGGCGACACATCGCCCATCGGTGCGGCAGCCAACGTCGCTCTGGATGTGACCAGCCCGGCCTTCGGCATCCAGGAAGGCCACGTGTACACCCCCGCCGTGCACGAGGTCTTCCCCGGGACGCTGCGCATCGAGCGCGGCTGGCTGCGCCCCAACGAGGCACCGGGCTGGGGAATCGACCTCGACGAGGCCGCCGCCGCCCGGTTCCCCGCCGGGCTCTCCGCGCACGACGCGTGGGCCGCGCGGGTCCGCGGCCGGGACGGAGGACTCATCGCTCCCTGACCGGCAGCCCCGCCCACACTCAGTGATCCACCACCAACACCGTCCGAGGAGACTCATGAAAAGCACAAGAACCCGGCTTCTCGCGCCGGCAGCCCTCGCCGTCGCAGCGCTCGCCCTCGCCACCGGGTGCAGCGGGCCGAACAGCGACTCATCCGGGCCCGTGTCGATCACCGTCGCGGGCATGCCCACCAATCAGCAGCCGGAGGAGCTCAACAACTTCAACCGCGACATCGCCGACTTCACCAAGGCCAACCCCGACATCAAAGTCACCGGCGACGAGGCCACCTTCGACGTACGCACGTTTCAAGCACTTCTGGCCGGCGGCAAGCTCCCGACCGTCTTCTACGTCCCCTTCACCGAGATGCAGGGACTGATCGCTCGCAAGCAGATCGCGGATATCACCGGCACCATCCCCAAGGACTCCGCGATCGGCCGGATCAACCCGTCCATTCAGAAGATCGTCAAGGACTCCGGCGAGCACATTTACGGGGTGCCAGTTCAGGCGTACAGCATGGGTCTGCTCTACAACCGTGACCTGTTCAAGAAGGCGGGCCTCGACCCCGACAAGCCCCCGACGACGTGGGACGAGGTCCGCGCGGACGCCAAGGCGATCCAGTCGGCCACCGGCGTACAGGGCTTCGCGAGCATGACGAAGGACAACACCGGCGGCTGGGTGCTCACCACGATGAGCTACGCCAACGGCGGCACCATCGAGTCGGCGGACGGCAAGAACGCGACCGTCGACAACGACGCCACCCGCAGCGCGCTCGAGTTCTACCGCTCCCTGCGATGGGAGGACAACACCTTCGGCTCGAACTTCCTGATCGGCTACAACGACGCCATGAAAGCGTTCGCTGGCGGCAAGATCGGCATGTTCGTGCAGGGCGCGGACGCGTACAAGACGCTCGTGTCGAACATGGGCATGAAGCCCGACGACTTCGGCCTCGCGCCGCTGCCGCAGGCGGCCCAGGGCCTGGGTACGCTCGGCGGCGGTACCGTCGCGATCATCAATCCGCGCGCCTCGGCCGCCGAGACCAAGGCCGCGATCAAGTGGGCGGAGTACCGGTACCTCCGCAAGTACGGCAGCCAGGAGGCGGCCGTCGCGGACGCAAAGGCCAAAGCGGCCGACAAACAGCCGGTGGGCGAACCGGCGCTTTCGCTCTTCGACCAGGCGACGACCGACAACTATCTCGCATGGGTGAAGGACTACGTCAACGTGCCGCGGCAGAACTACGCGGCGTACCTCACCTCCGCTCAGACGATGGCTCTGGTCCCCGAGCCGCCGACGAAGACGCAGGAAACGTACGGGACGCTTGACACTGTGGTCCAAGCAGTACTGACGCGCAAGGATGCCGACATCGACGCGCTGCTGAAGGACGCCCAGCGCAAGGTCCAGACGACCATCGACGCAGGCTGATCTCTGCTACCGGCTCCCCGTCCCGCCGCGGTCGCCGTGACGCGACGGGGAGTCCACCCGAACAGACGAGGTGATCTCGGTGACTGTCCAGGCACCGTCCCGGCCGGCGTCCCGCATGCAGCAGACCGTGGCGAACCGTCCTTCGCGGGGGCTCATGGGCTGGGTACGCCGTGGTGGGCTGTCCACGCTGGTGTTCTTCCTGCCGCTCTTACTGTCGTTCGGCCTCTTCTCGTGGTGGCCGATCCTGCGGTCGCTGCCCCTGAGCATGCAGCAGACCAATTTCCTGACGGCCGACTGGGTCGGCCTCGACAACTTCACGCGGGTCCTGGCCGACCCGCTGCTCCTGACGGCCGCGCTCAACACGCTGTGGTTCGCGCTGCTGGCCCTCGTGATCGGGTTCCCCGTGCCGGTGATCCTGGCGGTCTTCATCGCGGAGTTGCGTCGCACCCGGGGACTGGCCTCGGCGCTCGTGTACCTGCCCGTGATCTTCCCGCCCGTGGTCGCCGTCCTGCTGTGGAAGGCATTCTTCGACCCGAGCCCGACCGGCGTGCTCAACACCATCCTCGGGTGGGTGGGGCTGGGCCCGTTGTCGTGGCTCAACGACGGTGATCTCGCCATGACCTCGATCGTGCTGCAGGCCACCTGGGGGTCGTTCGGTACTGCGACAATCATCTATCTCGCCACGCTGATGGGCGTACAGACCGAGCTGTATGACGCCGCGGAAACAGACGGGGCGAGCGCGTTCCGGCGGTTCTGGCACGTCACTCTCCCGCAGATGCGCGGCGTGCTGCTCGTGATGATGCTGCTGCAGTTGATCGGCACCTTCCAGGTCTTCACCGAGCCTTACATCATGACCAATGGCGGTCCCGAGAACCGCACCGTCACGATCCTCATGCTGATCTACCGGTACGCGTTCGTATCCGGGGACTACGGGCGCGCGACGGCCTTGAGCCTACTGCTCGCGATCGCCCTGTCCGGCCTTTCCTGGATCTACCTCCGGGCGACCAAGCACTGGAGCAGCTCATGACCGCCGACGCCGAACGCAGCCTCCTGTCCCGTATCGATCGGCGCCGACCCGGCGTACGGATCGCCCTCGTCGCCGTCCGAGTGCTGCTGTTCGCCGCTCTCACCGTCTTGTGCCTGGGACCGCTGTTCTGGCTGTTCAAGGCCGCGACATCGACCACGACCGAGACGCTCTCCGCGCCGTTCTCGCTCTGGCCGAGCGGGGTCCACTGGAACACCTTCGCCGAGGTGTGGACAAAGGTCGACTTCGCGCGCTACTTCGTCAACACGCTCTGGCTCATGGCGGGGTCGCTGTTCTTCGGGCTCCTCGTCGCCACGACCGGTGGCTATGGGCTCGCCATTCTGAAGCCAAGGTACGCGAAGGCCGTGTTCGCAGCGATCCTCGCGACGCTGTTCATTCCCGGCGTCATCTCGCTCGTCTCGCTCTACCTGACGGTGATGGACATGCCGCTCGTGCGCGTCAACCTGATCGGAACCCTGTGGGCGGTGTGGCTGCCCGCCTCGGCCAACGCGGTCAACGTGCTGCTCATGCAACGGTTCTTCGCGGCCATTCCCGCCGATCTGTTCGAGGCGGCCCGCATCGACGGCGCGGGTCCCTTCCGGGTCTTCGTCTCGCTCGTGCTGCCGATGTCACGGCCGATCCTGGGCGTGGTGAGCCTGCTGACGCTCGTCGGGGCATACAAGGAGTTCCTGTGGCCGCTGCTGGTGCTGCCGAATCCGCAGGACCAGCCGATTTCGGTCGCGCTGCCGCGGCTGGAGAGTTCCGCCGACTTCGCGCAATTCATGGGCGCCCTGTTCATCTCCGTGATCATCCCGGTGGTGCTCTTCCTCGTGTTCCAGCGGCAGTTCCTGCGGGCGGCCGGCAACTCGGGAGCCCTGAAAGGTTGACATCCTCCTCTCCCTAACAGGAGGGGATTCTCCGGGCCGCCCCAAAGGCTTGCGCTGCAGTGCCGGCCGCCCTCGTCCGCCGAATGCCTGATCTCGGAAGGAACCCCATGCCTCGATTCGACCTCCCCCTCGACGAACTCCGCGCTTACCGGCCTGAGGTCCGCGAACCGGCGGACTTCGACGACTTCTGGACGCGTACGCTCGCCGAGGCGCGCGCCGCGGGCGACAAACCGTCGTTCACGCCGGTCGAGTCGCCCCTGGCGGCATGCCAGGTCTTCGACGTGCGGTTCTCCGGGTACGCGGGCGAACCGGTCGCAGGGTGGCTGCTCGTTCCGGCCAATGCCGAGGCGCCGCTGCCCACCGTCGTGCAGTACCTGGGTTACGGTGCGGGTCGCGGCCTGCCGCACGAGTGGCTTCCCTGGGTTGCCGCCGGATACGCGTTCCTGGTCATGGACACGCGCGGGCAGGGGGCGCAGTGGGGCGTCGGCGGCCTCACGCCCGATCCGCACGGCAGCGGCCCTGCCGCCAGTGGCGTCATGACCCGCGGCATCGACAGCCCCGAGACCTACTACTACCGCCGGGTGTTCACCGATGCCGTATGCGCGATCGACGCTGTTCGGGAGCACCCGCTGGTCGACGCCGCTCGCGTGTCGGTCTGCGGAGGCAGCCAGGGCGGCGGCATCGCGTTGGCCGCCGCCGGGCTGGCCGGCGGTCTCGTCGCCGCCCTGCCGGACGTCCCGTTGCTGTGTCACTTCGAGCGGGCGGTGGGCCTCACCGAGCGTGACCCGTACCAGGAGATCGTCCGATACCTCGCGGTGCAACGAGGCATGACGGAGCGGGTCTTCACGACTCTGTCGTACTTCGACGGGGTGTCCTTTGCGTCTCGCGCGTCCGCGGCGGCGCTCTTTTCGGTCGGTCTGATGGACCAGACCTGCCCTCCGTCCACGGTGTTCGCCGCGTTCAACGCGTACGCGGGGGAGAAGACGATCACGGTCCACTCCTACAACGGTCACGAAGGTGGTGCCGCAGGTCAGTGGACGCTCCAGGCGTCGTTCCTCGCGGATCGGCTGGGCCGGTGAGCACCTCAGTCCGCTACGGCGTCAACTACCTGCCCAGCCGCGACTGGTGGTACGCGTGGGTCGACTGGAACGACGCTGCCATCGCGCGTGATCTCGACGTCATCGCCGGACTCGGCTTCGACCACGTGCGCATCCAGTGCTTGTGGCCCTTGTTCCAGCCGAACCCGGCGTACGTCTCCTCGGCCATGCTCAACCGGCTCGTACGCCTGCTCGACCTCGCCGAAGCGCGCGGCCTGGCAGTCTGCCCGACAGTGCTCGACGGCTGGTTGAGCGGCTTCGACTTCCGTCCCGCCTGGCTGCGGGATGCCAATCCCTTCACCGAGCCAGACGCGGTGGACGCCGCCGCGCTGTTGGTGACCGCAGCCGCCAGGGCCGTCTCTGCGCACCCGGCCCTGTGGTGTCTCGACATCGCGAACGAGCCGAACGTCCTCATGCGACAGGCCGGCCTCGGATCAGGCGCCTGCGATGCCTGGGCACGCCGCATGGTCACGGCCGCGCGCGCCGGGGCACCGGGCGTACCGGTGACCGTTGGTGTCGATCACGAACCCTGGATGACCGGCGACTGCGCGCTCACCGCAGACGCGGTGGTGGACATCTCGGACCTGGTCGCCATCCACGCCTGGCCGTACTTCACCGGGGCGCTCGCACGGTTCGGTGACCAGGAGCGCGGCGCGTGGGCAATCCCCGACTATCTCGCCCAGGTCGCGTTGGCGACCCTCGGCGGACGGCGGAAGCCGCTGTGGGTGCAGGAGGTCGGCGTGTCCGACCTCTGGCTCGACCGGACGACGGTGCCGGACTTCGCCGAACGGATGCTGCGGCGGACCGCCGCGATCCCGGAGGTCACCGCCGTGACGTGGTGGGCGTCGCACGACATCGATCGCCGATTCCGCGGCTTCGACGAGCTCGAATACGGACTCGGTCTCATCGACACGAACAATTGTGTGAAGCCGGTCGGGGCGCGGGTCCGCGACGTGATCGCCGAGCTGCGGGCTCACCGCACGCCACCCGAGCTCGCCGTACCTGGCATTCCGCTGCCGGCGGGAACTGTTCCGGACCTGGATTTCGCGTCGGAATGGTTCGCCCAGCTGGGAACCCACGCCGGCCCACGGATCGTACGCGAGGACGCCCGATGAGGGCGCCAGCTCCTCGGTGCCCGACGCGCCAGTGGAGCCCGACCCCGGCCGACCGGCCAATGAACCCGAGACGCGAAAGGGGAACGACTGCGTGAGTACGCAGCTGCAGACGGATGTTCTGGTGGTCGGCGGGGGAGTCGGCGGCGTCGCCGCCACGCTGGCCACCGCCAAGCTCGGCCGCAAGGTGATACTCGCCGAGACCACCGAGTGGCTCGGCGGCCAGCTCACCAGCCAGGCGGTGCCACCGGACGAGAACGCCTGGATCGAGACCCAGCTCGCCGCCGTCAGTTACGCCGACTTCCGGCAGCGCATCCGCCGTCACTACCGGGACAACTACCCGCTGACGCCGCGGGCCGCCGCCGACCCGCTGCTCAACCCGGGGCTGGGTCACGTCAGTCGGCTGTGCCATGAACCCCGCTCGGCCCTGGCCGTCATCGATCAGCTGCTGGCACCGTGGCAGTCCGCCGGTCGCGTGACGGTCCTGCTGCAGCACGAACCGGTCGCGGCCGACACCACCGGGGAGCAGATCACCGCGGTCACCCTGCGCCGCCCCGACGGCAGCGACATCACCGTCACCGCCGACTACATCCTCGACGCCACCGAACTCGGCGACCTGCTGCCATTGGCCGGAGTCGAGCACGTCATCGGCGCCGAAGGCCAGGACACCACCGGCGAACCCCACGCGCTGCCGGTCGCCGACCCGCTCAACCAGCAGGCGATCTCCTGGTGCTTCGCCCTCGAACACCGGCCCGGCGAGGACCACACCATCGACCGCCCGGCAGGCTACGACTTCTGGCGTACCACGGTCGCCCCGTTCTGGCCCGGCCCGCAGCTGTCCTGGATCGACGTCGAACCGATCACCCTCGGTACGCGCAACCGGCCCATCTTCCGCGATGACCCCGCCAGCGGGCCCGCCGACGACCTGTGGCACTACCGGCGGATCCTGGCCGCCCACCAATTCACCGGCACCGCCTTCGCCGACGTCACCCTGGTCAACTGGCCGCAGATCGACTACTGGCAGGCCCCGCTGCTCGGCGTCGACGACGCCACCCGGGCCGCCGCGCTCGACGGCGCCCGCGACCTGTCGCTGTCGTTCCTGTACTGGATGCAGACCGAGGCACCGCATCCGGACGGCGACGGCACCGGATACCCCGGGCTACGGCTGCGGGGCGACGTCACCGGAACCAGCGACGGACTAGCCATCGCCCCCTACATCCGCGAATCACGCCGCATCCAGGCCGAGTTCACCGTCCTGGAGCAGCACGTCGGCGTCGACGCCCGCCCACCCGGAGCCGGCAGCCAGGTCTTCTCCGACAGCGTCGGCATCGGCCACTACCGCATCGACCTGCACCCCAGCACCGCCGGGCGCACCTACGTCGACATCGAGTCGTACCCGTTCCAGATCCCGCTCGGCGCCCTCATCCCGATCCGGGTCGACAACCTGCTCGCCGCCGGCAAGAACATCGGTACCACCCACATCACCAACGGCTGCTACCGGCTGCACCCGGTCGAATGGAGCATCGGCGAGGCCGCCGGCGCCATGGCGGCGTACTGCCTCGACCGGGGCGTGCCACCCCGCAAGGTCCGCATCGACCACACCCACCTGGCCGACTACCAGCGGCTGCTCACCGACACCCTCGGCGTCACTCTCGCCTGGCCAGACGAGATCCGCAAACACCGAGCACCGTGAATCCGCCCGGGAAGAGAAGGAACATCACATCGCGTCCGCCTGAGACGGGCCTGTGGGGCACGTGAGTCCCGTACCGGCGACGAGGTGGCGTCGCCGCAGACGCCGACCCCGCGTACTCGGCCTTCGTCGCCCGGTCCAACCCGCAGGTCGCCATGATGCTCGCCGGCCGAGCGGCGAAAGGCCGCCAGAGTGCGGCTGTTTTTCGGTGATCCTCATGGCCCGGCTGCGACACTGTCCGCGCATCCGGCGAATGAGGATCTGAGGGCCTATGCGGCGGTCCATGCGATGACCTGGCCGCGCTCGACGAGTCGGGATTGGAGTTGGGCAACGTCGATGTCCTGCACGTCGGTGTGTTCGCGCAGGGACTGCACCGCGGCAACCGCTGCGGATTCAGCCAGGACGCAGAACACCGGTTCCATCCGGGTGGCCGCGTAGCCGATATGAGTGGCAGACAGGCAGACCGGGACCAGCAGGTTTCCGCAGTCGGACTGCCACGGGGTGACCGCCCGGTAGGGAATCGGATACGGCTCGCCGGTGCCCATGTGGCCGCCGAGAAACATGTCGCCCTCGGTCGCCACACCGAGTTGCCCGGTCGCCGGATCGCGATGCGGAATCCGCCGTACCGGGTAGACGTCCACGCCGAACAGGGCGAGGCCGATGCTGTCGCTGGGATCCGTCTGGTTGGCAACGTCTGCCGTATGTGACGGTGTAGATCCCGTCGAGCCGCCGCGACACCCGCACGTAAAGCTGCGGTGGTCAATCCCACCGGCCATGTCCGGCGCGTGCTGTCGATGACCGGGGTACTGCCGTTGCTCACCGAGCCCGACTCCGACGATTAGCGCCGGTGCACCCGCTTTCTGTTGGACCGCCGTACAGGGTCGCCCTTGTGGGGCCGGTTGATGTCTCCGTCACCGGGCCGCTGGGCAGGGTGGGGACGGCGTCGGATCCGTCGCTGAGGTCCGCGTAGAGGAGGTTGTGCACACGCCCCGGTTGGCCATCGGTGGCGGATGCGGTCATGACCTTGTTGAGCTGGACGCGGATATCGTCATGCCGGTCGGAGCAGCCGGCGGAGATCGTATGTCGTCTGTTCGTGGGATGGGTCGGGTGGACTTTTGGCTGATGGCGAGTAAGGTCAACTAGCTGTCCGCACCTGTGCGTTCAGAGGAGGCAGGCGACCGTGGCCGAGAGATCGACCGCTCGCCCCGCCGATGGGGCCGCCCAACTTAACGACCCGGCAAGTGACATAGACAGCTGGATCTCTCAACTGTCGCGACCGGCAGCAAGCGACTCGGACACAAACTCCGAGTGGCAGGCGGCCGCCGCGCCGCAATGGCGCGACGACGTCTCGGATCCCTACGAGGAGTTGTACACACCCGCGGAGACGAACCAGGAGCACGACGGGCGGCACGCACGGCACCGGGCACACCAATACGAGGATGAGTCCGAGCAGTTCGACGGGGCGTACGGCCAGTGCGAGCGCGCGTACCGGCAGCCGGACCCGATTGCCTACCCGGAACCGGAGCGTGACGAGCCCGACCACACTTATCAGTACGACGAGCACGAGCTGGCCGATCGGGAGCAACGGCGGGCCCCGGAGCCGTATGTCGATGCCGGACCGGTCCACGAGGACGCGTACGCGGCGCTGCAGGAGACATACGTCCTACCGGAGGTGGGCTATACCCACGAGGAACACCATCCGCAGGACGATGACCCCGGCCGCAACGGGTACCGCCACGAGGAGCCCGATGCCCAGGACCTCGAGGCGGTCGAGGACGGGCGGCCACGGGTGCAGCACCGGAAGCTTGATGCCCGCCCACGGCCGGCCAGCCGGCGGCGCCGGCTGATCACGGTCGGCGGGCTTGCCTTGGGGATGCTGCTCGGCGCTCTGGCGTTCATGTGGGGGTCGAGCCCGCCGCCGGAAGGCGGGCTGCCGCTGTCGACCGCGACCATCCCGCCGGACGCGTCTGAGGAGCCGATCACTCTCCCTGTGATGCCGTCAACGGCGCCCACTTCCGCGACGCCGAGCAGCTCTTCCGCCACGCCCAGGACTACACGGTCGGTCACACGGTCCGCCACGCATAGCGCCACACCGTCAACCACAGGTTCCGCCGCGCCGCCCTCGAGACGCGCCGTGACCACGCCGACGCCGACGCCGACCCAAAGCTCGGGTCCGCTCCTGCTCGGCCCGTCGAGCAACGACGGGGTGGCGACCATGGCCCAGCAGTACTGCGATCAACACGCCGCCGGAAGCTCAGCCCAGCCCCGCAACGACGGCCGTTGGCGGTGCACGAAGCTTCTCTTCGCGTCCGTCGTCGAGATGGACGTCGCCTGCCGCGACACGTACGGTGCGGGCGCCTACGCACAAACGTCGAATCCTGGCGATCCATACGCTTGGCGGTGTTACCGCTGACAATCATGGCTCCGCCACTGAGCCCGATCTCTGGCCGGCGTCCTACAACCACTTTCAGACACCTAGCGGCGTTGCTGATGCCGCTCGATCTCCTTCTCCAGCAGCGCGAGGCGAGCATAGATGTCAGCGAGGTGCGCTGCTGCCTGCTGCGTACGAGCATGTAGGTCGTCCAAGGTGCGGCAGATCTGGTCCTCGGCGTGATCTGGGACCGGAACGGGCGCCTCGGCCGTCGTCATCCCTGTTCTCCCCAGGTCGAGCAGCCCGTTGGCGGGGCAGCAGTTGCCCACACCGTACCCGGGCCTCTGACCAGGTAAACCATCATGCCGTGCGATCGGCGCCGTGTCATTGGCCTGCGATTCACTTGATCGGCCGGGCGGCGCCGAGGGGCGGGTGGAACCGCTCGAGGTCGTCGGCGTGTACCAGGTAGTGGTGGGTGAGCACCGTGACGTCGTCCCCTGATGCGCGAGCGGTGGTCGATCGCGAGCGGCTTCGTCGGCCGGCCACCTGAGCGTCGAGTGCCCTACGCCCTCACGGCCAGCCCTTCGTCACCTGCTCACCGAAAGGCAGGACCAGCGGCACCATCGCGAACACTGTCTGCGCACGTCCGCTCACGCAAATGTAACGGCTGGAGGGGCGTACCACTTGTCATGGTGGAAGGTCGAGGGGCGTGGCCCTCGCGGTAGGCGACACGAACTCGTCCCGCTCACCCGAACAGCGCACCAGACGCTCCGTTGAAGGCAATCCGGTGGCGTACTCAACGACCCGCACCGAACCGACACGCCGGCGTGGCCGCCACGCCGCCGTATCCGTCTGGAACCAGTGTCGCGGTCACCGTGGTGGCCGGTAGGTGGGTTGGTCGATCTGCGCCAGGTCCAGTCGGGCCGCGTGGGTGCGCTGTTGGGCTGCCTGCGCGGGATGTCGCTCACTCCGCTGTACCCCGGGGTTGAACGGCGGGGCTGCCGGTCGGGTGATCATCGGTAGCACCGCCAGGCGTACGGGTCACCCGGATTCGATGTCCGTGCGTAGGCGCCCGAATCGTACGTGTCGCGGCAGGCGACGTCCATGTCGACAATGGACGCGGAGAGAAGCCTCGTACATTGCCACCGGCCGTCGTTGCGGGCCTCTGCTGAGCCCCCCGTGTACCGATCGCAGTACCGCTGGGCCATGTTCGCCACACCGCGGCTGCTCGATGGGCCGAGCAGGACCGGGCCCGAGCTCTGCGTTTGCGTCGGAGTGACCGACGGTGTGGCGCTGGGCGTGCCGGAGGAACTGCGTGGCGCCGCTGAACTGGGCGACGTGGACGGTACCTCCGGGAAGACGATCAGCTCCTCGGACGGGTCCGGCGGTGTGGTGGCCGCCGACACCGGCAGCCCGCCTTCCGGTGGGTGGCCCGACCCCCACATGAACGCTAGGGCGCAGAGCAGCGCCCCTAACGCGAGCCCTCCGACCGGAATCAGCCAGCGGCGCCCTCGGCTGGCCGGTCGCGGGCGGGCACGCCCGTGGCTGTGCTTCCCTCGATGCCGCCGGTCCTCCTCCGCCTTGGGGTCCTGCGGGTTGGACTCCTCGTGGCGGTACTCGTTGCGGCCGGCGGAAACATCGTGCGGGTAATACCCCTCGTCGGTGTAGCCCGCCTCCGGCAGGCCGTGCCTTTCCTGCTGCGCGCCGTACGCGCCTCGTGGACCGAACTGGCCTCGATCGGTCGGTACGGATCGTGGTCCCGGCGTTCCTCCCGATAGGCCTGGTCGTGCTCGTGGTACAGATAGGCCCGGTCGGGCCCGTCGTACTCGGGTTCGGGGTCGGAACTGCCCTCGAATGAGTGTGCGTGAGTGTGTATAAGGGCAGTCTGGGTGGGTGGTGCTACGGTCTTTGCGTGAATCTGACTGAGTGGGCGCGAGCGCAGGGGATTAGTCCCCACACGGCGTATCGCTGGTTTCGTAACGGGACGCTTCCCGTGCCCGCTTGGCGTGTTGGGCCGCGCATGATTCTGGTGAACGTCGAAGCCAACACCACTGCGGAAGCTGTCGGAGGGCTGGGCTTGTATGCCCGTGTGTCGTCCCACGATCAGGAAAATGACCTGGAGCGCCAGGTCGCCCGGCTGTCGTCGTGGGCTGTGAAGGCCGGTCACCGTATCGTGCGTGTTGAGGCGGAGATCGGCTCCGGGATGAACGGCAGCCGCAGCAAGGCACGTCGCCTCCTCGCCGATCCGGACGTGAGCACCGTGGTGGTGGAGCACAAGGACCGCCTTGGGCGGATGAATGTGGAGCTGGTTGAGGCCACTTTGTCCGCGCATGGCCGCCGTTTGGTCGTGCTCGATGACGGCGAGGTTGCCGACGATCTGGTGCGGGACATGGTGGAGGTGCTGACCTCGTTCTGCGCTCGCCTGTACGGCCGCCGCTCGGCTCGTGATCGGGCGCGGAAGGCGTTGGAGGCCGCCTGGCATGGGTGAGCTGCGCCCGATCGATGCGCCGTTCGTCGCGGTCGGCCCGTCCGGTGTCGCGATTCGCGACCGGCTCAAGGGACTGGCCAGTGAGGATGAGGAGGTTCTGCGGCTGGTCGGTGACCATCTCGGCAGGCTTGCCGGGAAGGACCTCAAGGCCCGTTGCGTGACCGGCCTCGACCACGACAGCGACGCCTGGGCCGAGCGGAAACGTGCCCTGACGCTGGAGTCGTCCTCCCGCTGGGCCGGGTCGATCACGAAGGCCACGCACGACCAGTGGGCGCTGTCGCGCCGCGCTCAGCTTGCCCACATCCAGGGCCTCGAGGCCGGTATCAAGATGATCGCGCGGCGGCTGTCGCTGCCGGTGGGTGAGAAGGGCAGCAGGCGGGCTCCGGGCGGTTACCGCACCGCACAGGAGCGCTTCGTTAAGATCCGGCGCCTGCATGTGTTCCAGGACCGGCTTGAGCGTGAGCGCAACGACCGCGCCGCGGGCCGAGTCCGTGTCGTCCGGGGCGGGAAGCGCCTGCTGCGCAACCGTAACCACCTCGACGCCGCCCAGCTCACCGAGGCCGAGTGGCGGCGCCGGTGGGAGGCCGAACGGCGGTTCCTGCAGGCCGACGGCGAGTCGGGGAAGCGGCACGGGAACGAGACGATCCGCGTCACCCCCGGTGGCGAGGTCTCCGTCAAACTCCCGGCCCCGCTGGCGCACCTGGCCAACGCGAAGCACGGCCGGTACGTGCTCGCCGCGAAGGTGTCATTCCCACACCGTGGCGATGCCTGGCGCGACCGCATCACCGCCAACCGGGCGGTGGCCTACCGCATCCACGAAGACGTGGACCGGCGCC
>NZ_JBEYSO010000024.1:0-115942 GCF_040642675.1 Micromonospora sp. NPDC047738 | reverse complement strand
CCGTCAGGCGCTCAAACAAGAGGGGGAAAAGTCTGTCTGTCGACCAGTGGCTCGCGGGGCTAGGGGTTCGCCTCTTCGCGGCGCCGGGACCATATCCAACGACCGGCGGCCCACCAACATTCCGGGCCCGACCACCCCACCACAACGGGGGGCTCGGTCGCGGGTTCATGTGCAACGACCGGAGGCCCACCAAAATTCCGGGCCCGACCACCCCACCACACGCGGGGGCGGCTTCCTCGGTCGCGAGTCATCTGCAACGACCGGCGGGCCACCAACATTCCGACCCGGGCCCACCCGGGCGACCCCGGCTCGCGGGGCACCTTCCTCGGCCGTGCACCCGTGTTCAACGCTCCCGAGCCGGCCACCATTCCGGGCCGGGGATGCCCACCGGCCGCCCGCAAAACCGGACACCGCGCACCGCAATCCGGGACGGGAGGAGTAGACGTGCTCCACGTCGCGGAAACGGCGGTATCGGACACCCGCCGACACCGCCACATCCCCGACCCGAAGTCGATCACGACCCCTACGCAACAACCGAGGCCGACACTTTCGGGAAAGTGGCCCTTCGGACACCTTCGGGGAAAGTGGCCCTTCGAAGCGCCGGAAGGCCCCACTTTCGGCGAAACTGCGCCCCCTGACATACAGGTGGCGGAGCTAGGACCGGTCAGCCAGGACAGGCCTCCAGCCCGTACCCGAGGCACGAGCCACGCAGGTCGCACAATCCGGACGGCGCAGGACCACGACGCGGGTGTGGCCCGCCGTGACCGGCGCAGGGATCAAGCCTGACCGCCCGGAGCCGGGCACGGCGGGCCACACCCGAAACCGCAACCAAAGACGACACCGCATGCCCGGAGACCGTCACCAACGGCGGACGATCACGGCTCGAACTTGTAGCCCAGGCCCCGGACGGTGACGATGTAGCGCGGCGCCGAGGGCTCCGGCTCGATCTTCGAGCGCAGCCGCTTGACGTGCACGTCCAGCGTCTTGGTGTCGCCCACGTAGTCGGCGCCCCAGACCCGGTCGATCAGCTGCCCCCGGGTGAGCACCCGGCCCGCGTTGCGCAGCAGCAGCTCCAGCAGCTCGAACTCCTTGAGCGGCAGCTGCACGGGGCCGCCGTCGACGGTCACCACGTGCCGCTCGATGTCCATCCGGACCGGGCCGGCGGCCAGGGTCGGCGCACCCGACTCGGTCGCCTCCGCGCTCTGCCGGCGCAGCACCGCCCGGATCCGGGCCACCAGCTCGCGCGGCGAGTACGGCTTGGTCACGTAGTCGTCGGCCCCGATCTCCAGGCCGACCACCTTGTCGATCTCACTGTCCCGGGCGGTGACCATGATGATCGGGACGTGCGAGCGCTGACGGAGCTGCCGGCAGACCTCGGTGCCCGACATCTCCGGCAACATCAGGTCGAGCAGCACGATGTCTGCGCCGGTCCGGTCGAACTCGGTTAGGGCGGAGGTGCCCGTCGCGGCGACGGAGACCTCGAAGCCCTCCTTGCGCAGCATGTAGGACAGGGCGTCGGAGAACGATTCCTCGTCCTCGACCACCAGTACGCGGCTCAACGGGGTGTTTCCTTTCCTTCAGGCCTACCGGAGCTCGGCCGGGCCGGCCTCGATCCCAGCGGACGAGAGTGTCGCCTCCAGGTCGTCCGGGGGGCGCGCGGGCAGCCGGAGGGTGAACGTCGACCCTCCACCAAGAGTGCTCGACACGTCCACCCGACCGCCATGGTTGCTGGCGATGTGTTTGACGATGGCCAGGCCCAGGCCGGTGCCACCGGTGGCCCGGGAGCGCGCCTGGTCGGCCCGGTAGAACCGCTCGAAGATCCGGTCGACCTCGTTCGGGGCGATGCCGATGCCCTGGTCGGCCACGGCGATCTCGACGTACTCGTCGGTGGCCCGCGCGGTCACCCGGACCGTGGTGTCCTCGCCCGAGTAGTTGATCGCGTTCTCCACCAGGTTCGCCAACGCGGTGGCGAGCTGGCTGTCGCTACCGTACACGGTCAGGCCGCGCTGCCCATCGACGACGATCTCCACGTGGCGGGCCGTGGCACCGGTCCGGGTCCGGTCGATCACCTCGGCGATCACCCAGTCCACGGAGACCGGCTCCGGCGCGGGTTGCGGCTCGGCGCCCTGGAGCCGGGTCAGCTCCAGCAGTTCCTGGACGAGCCGGCCCAGCCGGGTCGACTCGTGCTGGATCCGCTCGGCGAACCGCCGGGCGGCGATCATGTCCTCGGAGAGGTCCGCCGCGCCCTCACCGGCCGGCTCGGTGGCGTCGACCAGTGCCTCGGCGAGGAGTTGGAGGGCCCCGATCGGGGTCTTCAGCTCGTGGCTCACGTTGGCCACGAAGTCCCGCCGGACCCGGGCCAGCCGGTGCGACTCGGTGACGTCGGCCGCCTCGACGGAGATGTAGCCGGCGCCGAGCCCCATCGCGCGCAGGTGCACGCCGAGCGGGTTGTCGCCCGCGCTGTCGCGACCACGCGGCAGGTCCAGCTCGATCTCGCGGCGCACGCCGGTGCGGCGGACCTGCCCGGCGAGGGTACGGATCAACGGGTGCGCCACCATGGTGCCGGGCGTCCCGCCGGTGCGGAGCAGGCCCATCGCCCGCGCGGCCGGGTTCACCAGCACCGGCTGGTCGTCCGGGTCGAGCACCACCACGCCGGCGCGGAGCGAGTCGATCGTCTTCCGGCCGAGCCCGGAGAGCCCACCCTGCTGCTCGTCGGGAATCGCGGGCCTCCCTGCCTGCCAACGGGAGCGCTCGCTCCCCGATGACGCCGATCGGCGCCGCCACTGCCGGACGCGTCCGGACAGCAGCAGCCCGGCGACCAGTCCGGCCACCAGTGCCACGGCCACCACGGCCGCCACCGCCCAATCCACCCGGCGATCGTAGGGTCAATGTTCACCTGGCGATCGGGCAGAATGGGACGAACCACTCTCACTTCCGGGAAAGTTCACTCACGGGCCCCGCGTCGTTCACCCGGGTTCACCTTGGCGCCGTCACCCCCGGCCTACCGTGGGTCGCGCACCTGCTCACGCCGTACGCGGCCGGCCCCGGCCGCCCGCGGCCACCGACCTCAGGAAGTGACGATGCGCGACGAGTTCCGGGCCGACCTGCAGATTGTCAGCCAACTGCTGGTGGACATGGCGGAGGGGGTGCGCGCCGCGCTGCGCCAGGCCACCAGGGGCCTGCTCACCGCCGACCGCGCGGCGTCCGAGACGGTGGTCGCGCGGGACGCCGAGATCGACGACCTCTACCGGCACGTGGAGGAGCGGGTCTGCGACCTGCTGGCCCGGCAGGCGCCGGTCGCCTCCGACCTGCGGGCGATGATCACGGCCCTGCACGTGGCGGCCGACCTGGAGCGGATGGGCGACCTGGCCGACCACGTGGCCAAGACGGCGCTGCGCCGGCACCCCTCCCCGGCGGTGCCGGCAGAGCTGCGTCCGGTCTTCACCGACATGGCCGCCATCGCCGACCGGATGGCCGAGAAGATCGCCACGCTGCTGGCCCGGCCCGACGCCGCGCTCGCGGCCGAGCTGGACAGCGACGACGACACCATGGACGACCTGCACAAGAGCCTCTTCGGCGTGCTGCTCGGCGACGACTGGCCGTACGGGGTGGAGACCGCGATCGACGCCACCCTGCTGGGCCGCTTCTACGAGCGTTTCGCCGACCATGCGGTGAACGTCGGCGAGCACGTGATCTACCTGATCACCGGCGAGGCCGCCGCCTCGGCGAGCTGAGCCCGGACGCGACGAAGGGGCCCCGGTCACCCGGGGGCCCCTTCGTCGTCCGGTCAGCGGCCCTGGTTGGCGACCGCGGCGGCGGCCTCCTTGGCCGCCGCCGGGTCCAGGTACGTCCCGCCCAGCGTCTGCGGGCGCAGCTGCGGGTCGAGGTCGTAGCGCAGCGGGATGCCGGTCGGGATGTTCAGCTTGGCGATCGCCTCGTCGGAGATCTGGTCGAGGTGCTTGACCAGGGCGCGCAGCGAATTGCCGTGCGCCGCGACCAGCACCGTACGGCCGGCCAGGATGTCCGGCACGATCGAGTCGTACCAGTAGGGCAGCATCCGCTCGACGACGTCCTTCAGGCACTCCGTCCGCGGCATCAGCTCGGTCGGCAGCAGCGCGTACCGGGAGTCACCGACCTGGGACCACTGGTCGTTGTCGTCGATCGGCGGCGGCGGCGTGTCGTACGACCGGCGCCAGAGCATGAACTGCTCCTCGCCGTACTCGTCCAGGGTCTGCTTCTTGTTCTTGCCCTGCAGGGCGCCGTAGTGCCGCTCGTTGAGCCGCCACGACCGGCGCACCGCGATCCAGTGCCGGTCGGCCGCGTCCAGCGCCAGCTCGGCGGTGCGGATGGCGCGGCGCAGCACGCTCGTGTGCACCACGTCCGGCAGCAGGCTGTGCTCGCGGAGCAGCTCGCCGCCGCGCCGCGCCTCGCTCTCGCCCTTGGCCGTCAGGTCGACGTCGACCCAGCCGGTGAAGAGGTTCTTGGCGTTCCAGTCGCTCTCGCCGTGCCGCAGCAGGACCAGCGTCCCGACGGTGGGCCCCTCGCTCGCAGTCATGCGGATCATCCTGCCGTACCTCGTCGGCGGACACGCGGGGACCGGTCGTGACGACCACCACGTGGAAAAGCTGATGACCGGCGTTCCGGCCCGAGACTAGGTTGTAAGGCGCTGACGATTCGTCAGTCATTACCAAAACGGGGGCGTCGGAATGCGGACGGTGCAGGGCTGGTTCCGGGACACCACGGGCGGGCTGCCGAGGTCCTTCTGGTACCTCTGGACCGGCACGCTGATCAATCGGCTCGGCTCGTTCGTCCTGGTCTTCCTGGCCATCTACCTCACCCGCGAGCGCGGCTTCTCGGCCTCCCAGGCCGGCCTCGTGATCGGCCTGTGGGGCGTCGGCGGCGCGGTCGGCACCACGATCGGCGGCACCCTCACCGACCGGTGGGGCCGCCGCCCCACCCTGCTCACCGCGCACCTCGGCGCGGCCGTCATGATGGTCGGGCTCGGCCTGGCCCGGCCGCTCTGGGCGGTGGCCCTGGGCGCGCTGCTGCTGGGCCTGTTCGCCGAGGCGGCCCGCCCGGCGTTCGGCGCCATGATGGTCGACGTGGTGCCGGAGAAGGACCGGCTGCGCGCCTTCTCGCTGAACTACTGGGCGATCAACCTCGGCTTCGCCTGCGCGGCGGTGCTCGCCGGCGTCGCCGCCCAGGCCGGCTACCTGCTGCTCTTCCTGGTCGACGCGGCGACCACAGTGGTCACCGCCCTGATCATCTTCACCCGGGTCGGGGAGACCCGGACGCCCCCGACCGGCCCGGTCGCCAAGGGACCCGCGGTCCCCGCCGGTGCCCTGCGGACCATCCTCACCGACCGGGTCTTCCTCGGGTTCGTGGCGCTCAACCTGTTCGCCGCGCTGGTCTTCCTCCAGCACATCTCGATGCTGCCGATCGCCATGGGCGACTCGGGCCTGAGCCCCGCCACGTACGGCTCGGTGATCGCGCTCAACGGGGTGCTGATCGTGGTCGGCCAACTCTTCGTACCCCGACTGATCAAGGGTCGGAGCCGCTCGCACGTGCTGGCGCTCGCCTCGGTGGTGACAGGTTTCGGCTTCGGCCTCACCGCGTTCGCCGACGCCGTCTGGTTCTACGGGCTCACCGTGCTGATCTGGACCGTCGGCGAGATGCTCAACTCGCCGTCCAACGCCACCCTCATCGCCGAGCTCTCCCCCGCCGCGCTGCGCGGCCGCTACCAGGGCGTCTTCTCGCTCTCCTGGCAGTTGGCCGGGGCGACCGCCCCGATCCTCGGCGGCCTGGTCCGGGAGCACGCCGGCAACACCGCGCTCTGGGTCGGCTGCGCCGCGATCGGCGGCGTGACGGCGGTGGCCCACCTCGTCTCCGGCCCCGCCCGGGAACGGCGCGCGGTCCAGCTCCGGACCTCCGCCACGCCGGTCCGGCCGGTCACCGTGGTCCGGTCGCCGGCCCCGGAGGTGGCCGAGGCCGCGGCCACCGCTCCCGCCGAGCCGGTCCGGGCCGGTTCCTGAGGTACGCCCGTCCGGGTGGTGATCAGGGCCACCCTGGCGCGGCCCGGACCGGCTCCCTACGGTCTGAGGCGGACCGGTTAACAAACCTTCATGGAGGACGCGTGCGCGGCCTGCGGCGCTGGTGGGACGACACGGCCGGCGGGCTCCCCGCCACCTTCTGGTACCTCTGGTCCGGCCTGCTGATCAACCGGGCCGGGGCCTTCGCGATGCTCTTCCTGTCGCTCTACCTGACCGCCGCGCGAGGCGCCTCCGAGTCCCTCGCCGGGCTCGTGGTCGGGGCTTACGGGGCCGGCGGGGCGGTCGGCACGCTGCTCGGCGGAGTGCTGGCCGACCGGTGGGGGCGCCGGGCCACCCTGCTCGCCGGCCACCTGGGCGCCGCCGGGCTGATGCTGGCCCTGGCGTTCAGCCGGGAGTTGGCGGTGATCGGGGTGCTCGCCGCGCTGGTCGGGGTGGCGCACTCGATGCCCGGCCCGGCCTTCGTTGCGGCCATCGTCGACGTGGTGCCCGAGGAACGCCGCTCGCGGGCGTTCAACCTCCAGTTCTGGGCGTTCAACCTCGGCATGGCGGTGGCCTCGCTGCTGGCCGGCGTGCTCGCCGAGGCGAGCTACCTCGCGCTCTTCCTGGTCGACGCCGCCGCGACGCTGGCCGCCGCGGCCGTCGTCGCCCTGAAGGTCCCCGAGACGCTGGCCCGCCGGGCGGCGGCCCCCCAGGTCGTGGCGGGGCGGTCGCGGCGGCCGGGGCTGCACACCGCGCTGACCGACCGGACCTTCCTCGTCTTCGTCGGGCTGACCTTCCTGTTGGCCGTGCTCACCATGCAGACCTCGACGATCATGCCGCTGGCCATGCGGGCCGACGGGCTGGGCCCCTCGGCGTACGGCGTGGTGGTGGCGGTCGGCGGCGCACTCATCGTGGTGGGCCAACTCTTCGTGCCCCGGCTGATCGAGCCGTTCCGGAAGTCCACCGTGCTCGCGGTCTCCACCGGGCTGATGGCGCTCGGCTTCGGTTGGCTCGCCGTCGCCGACCACCTGCCGTTCTATCTCGGCGCGGCGGTGGTGTGGACGGTCGGGCAGATGCTCGCCGCACCCCCGAACGCGCAGATCAACGCGGATCTCGCGCCTCCGGAGCTACGCGCCCGCTACCAGTCGGTGTTCTACCTGACCTTCCCGGCGGCGTCCTTCGTGGCGCCGGCGCTGGGCGGGCTCAGCCTGCAGCACCTCGGCGAGCGGCACTGGCTCGTGGTGGGCGGGCTGGGCCTGGTGGCGGCGGTCGGTCACCTGCTCGCCGGCCCGCCGCGGGAACGCCGGGTCGCCGCGCTGCGGACGGCGCCGGCGGACCGGGCCGAAGCGCTGGCCGGCGGCCGCTGAGGCGGTCCGGCTCCAGACGGCGTCGAGCGCCCACCACGACCCCCGTCGTGGTGGGCGCTCGCACCGTACGCCCGGCGGCGGCGGGCGACACTCACCCCCGTAAGCGTCGCCCGCTCGCGCCGCCGGTTCCACGGGTGGCACCGTCCCCCAACGGTGTGCTCCACCCGATCCCTCGCGCCTCGCCTGCGCGGATCTGTTCGATCCGCCGCTCCCCCGAACGATTACAAGCGTGGCGCGGTGCAATAAAGTTAGTTCGCCCGGATTCCGGATTCAACTCAGATCGCTGTCTTGCCCGTCACAGCACCCGTGTCGGAAATCCGGCTGTCCTTGCTCCGGGCCATGTGTTGGCCAACAGCGGTTTCCCGCCAGCCATTCCCGCAAACCTCAGGCGTCCTCCCGGTTGGGATTCTCGGTGCGGAAGAAGTTGCTCTGCCGGCCGTCCCGCATCTGCTCCTGGTAGATCAGGTTCAGGCCGCGCAGGTCGAAGGTCCGGAACCAGTCGTCCCAGGTGATCTCCCGGATCCGGCTGCTCTCCCGGTACCCCGGGATGTTGAACGTCAGCACACCCGGCCGGCCCTCCCGCTCGGTGCCGGCGATGGTGGCCGGCTTGGCGCCACGGTCTCGCGCCCAGCGCTGGATCACCTCGTGGTTGGCGGTAACCAGGCTCCGGCCGGGACGCTCCGGACGATCCTGCAGTGAGGTGATCTGCTGGGACGACCGCACCGAACGGGCCGACGACCGGCCGGTCCGGACCGGCGTCGCCGCCGTACCACCGGTGGCGACCGCCGTGGGCCGACCCGCACCGGCGGCCGTCGTCGCGCCGCGCGCCCGGGACGCCGCCTTCTTCGCGGGAGCCGCCCGCTTCGCAGCAGGCACCTTCTTCGCCGCCGCCTTCTTCGCGGGAGCCGCCCGCTTGGCGGCGGGTACCTTCTTCGCCGCGGCCCGCTTGGTGGGGGCGGCCTTCTTCGCCCGCGCACCGGTGACCTTCGCGGCAGGCGCCGCCTTGGCCGCGGCGGTCCGCTTCGCCGGTGCCTTCTTGGCGGCCGCCTTCTTCGTGGCGGCGGCGCGCCCGGCCGGCCCGGTCGGCCGACGTGCCGCGCCACCGCCCCGGCTCTCCGCCCGCAGGGTCTTGGCCAGTGTCTTCACCAGTTCCGGCTTGCGCAGCGTGGAGATCCCGGAGACTCCGCGCCGGCGGAGTTGGTTACGCAGGTCGTCGACCCGCATCCGGGAGATCTCGGATTCGGAGATCCGTGGCGTGTTCGGAGTCTGGTTACCGGGTTGCCGGTTGGTCCTGGTCGCAGTCGTGCCGCGACCTGAGCTGATGCGCTGAGCCATGGGACACGCTCCTCGACAGTTCCGTCCTCGGCCCGCGGTGGGTCCCAAGTGCCGCACCGCGCGGTGCCGCATACCCGTCAGGACGGGTCCGAACCTCCGGCGGCCGAGCCGGTACTGGTCGACGGCGCGAAAAGGTGGGCGAACGCGGCCAGATTGGCCGTCGACTCGCCCCGTTTGACCCGCCACTCCCACTCCCGGCGGATCGCGGTGCCGAAGCCGATCTCCAGCATGCTGTCGAAGGATTCGTCGGCGTACGTCAGGACGGCCCCGAGCAGCCGGTCCAACTCGTCGTCGTCCAACCCGGCCAGGTTGACCCGGCCGGTCAGGTAGACGTCGCCGACCGTGTCGATGGAGAAGGCCACCCCGTACATCCGGGCGTTGCGCTGGAGCAGCCAGGACCAGAGCTCCTCGCGGCGCTCGTCCGGCTGGCGCATCACGAACGCCTCGATCCGCAGCGCGTGCTCGCCGACGATCAGGTTGCAGATCGTCTTGAGCTTGTGCGTCCCCGGCAGGGTGACCGCGTACGACGCCTCGCCGGTGGACTCCCACTCCAGCTCGCGCTCGGCGCAGACGGACTCGATCAGCGCGGCGACGTCACTCCGGCGGCTCACCGGTCCCACTGTACGGCCGCGCCCCGGACCCCGCCGGGCGGCGGCCGGACGGGGCCGGTCACCAGGAACAGGAGAGGGCGGGGTCGCCGGAGAGCTGACCGGCGAGCCGCGCACGATGCTCGGTGATCGCCTCGCCGTACACGGCGAGCAGGCCGGAGACCGTGCGATGCCAGGAGAAGTTGCGGGCGTGCTGCTGTGCACCCCGGCCCAGGGTGGCCCGCCGCAGCCGGTCCGGCAGCAGCCGGGCCAGCGTACGGGCCCAGTCGACCGGGTGGTGACCGTCGATGAGGACCCCGCTGACCCCGTCGCGGACGGCGGTGACCAGGCCGCCCACGGCGGCGGCCAGGACGGGTGTGCCGCACGCCTGGGCCTCCAGCGCCACCAGCCCGAACGACTCGTTGTACGACGGCACCGCGACCAGGTCGGCGGCCCGGTAGAGGGCGGGCAGGTCGTCACCGGTCTGCGGCGGCAGGAAACGCACCCGGTCGGCCACGCCGAGCGCGCCGGCCAACTCGATCAGCGCGGTGGGCCGGTCGAGACCGCTGCCGCTGGGGCCGCCGCAGATCACCACGGTCAGCTCGTCGACCAGCGCGGGCTCCCGCTCGCGCAGCGCGGCGACCGCCCGGATCAGCACGTCCGGGGCCTTGAGCGGCTGGATCCGGCCGACGAAGGCCACCACGTACCCGGTGGTGGGCAGGCCGAGACAGCGGCGGGCGGCGTGCACGGCGGCGTCCCGATCCCCGGCGACGGGGCGGAACCGGTCGAGGTCGACGCCGGGCTCCACCACGGCCACCCGGTCCGGCTCGGCGTCGTACCGGGCGATCAGGTCGCGCGCCTCCACCCGGGTGTTCGCGACCAGCCGGTCGGCCTCGGCGACCACCTGCTCCTCGCCGATGACCCGTGCCTTCGGCTCCGGCCGGTCGCCGGCGGCGAGCTGCGCGTTCTTGACCTTGGCCAGGGTGTGCGCGGTGTGCACCAGCGGCACGCCCCAGCGCTCCTTGGCCAGCCAGCCGACCTGCCCGGAGAGCCAGTAGTGCGAGTGGATCAGGTCGTAGTGGCCCGGCGGGCGGGCCGCCTCGGCGCGGAGCACGCCGGCGGTGAAGGCGCAGAGCTGCCCGGGCAGCTCCTCCTTGGTCAGCCCTTCGAGCGGGCCGGCAGTGACGTGCCGGACGTGCACGCCGGGCGCCATCTCCACCATCGGTGGCAGGTCACCGGAGGTGGCCCGGGTGAAGATCTCCACCTCGACGTCGGCCTCGGCCAGCCGTCGGGCGACCTCCAGGATGTAGACGTTCATGCCGCCCGCGTCGCCCGTGCCCGGCTGGTGCAGCGGCGAGGTGTGTACGGAGACGGTGGCGATGCGGCGCGGCCGCGGCCACGGCAGGGCACCTCGCTGACGACCGACACCGGTGTGCAAATCCGCCACGTCCGCTCCCTCTGTCACGGTTGATGCCGTCCCGCACGACCGGCGCTTCTTCGGTCAACCTCCGCGCCGGATGTCATCTTCCCCATCGGGCATCGGAAATGCCTGCCGGTGGTCCCCGGCGTGACGGACCTCATCGCGCCATGACAGCAGGGGCCGGGAGAGAATGATCGGATGACCTCTGTCGCCATCGTCACCGGGGCGTCCAGCGGGATCGGCGCGGCCACCGCCCGCCGGCTGGCCGCCGAGGGCTTCCACGTGCTCGCCGCCGCGCGGCGTACCGACCGGCTGGCCGGCCTGGTCGCCGAGATCGAGGCGGCCGGCGGCGCGGCCACCGCGGTGGCGTGCGACGTCACCTCGGACGCGTCGGTGGCCGCCCTGGCCGCGGCGGCCGCCGCCGCGCCCGGCCCGGTGACCCTGCTGGTCAACAACGCCGGCGGGGCGCGCGGCCTGGACCCGGTGGAGTCCAGCTCGATCGACGACTGGCAGTGGATGTACGACGTAAACGTGCTGGGCACGCTCCGGGTCACCCAGGCGCTGCTGCCCGCGCTGGAGGCGTCCGGCGCCGGCACCATCGTGGTCGTCAGCTCCACCGCGGGACACGTCGTCTACGAGGGCGGCGGCGGTTACACCGCCGCCAAGCACGCACAGACGGCGATCGCCGGTACGCTCCGGCTGGAGCTGTGCGGCCGGCCGGTGCGGGTGATCGAGATCGACCCGGGCATGGTGCAGACCGAGGAGTTCGGCCTGGTCCGATTCGGTGGCGACGCCGAGCGGGCCGCCGCTGTCTACGCCGGGGTGGCGGAGCCGCTGGTCGCCGAGGACGTGGCCGACTGCGTCGCCTGGTGCGCCACCCGCCCGCAGCACGTGAACATCGACCAACTGGTGGTCCGCCCGCTGGCCCAGGCCGCCCAGCACAAGGTGCACCGGGTCGCGGTGACGCGCGAGGAGTGAGCCGGGTTGCGAGTCCCGCAGTCGCGAACGGAGGGTGCGCCGATGCGGCAGCGCCCGCTCGGCGTGGTGACCCGGGGGACGACCAACCCGAACCGGCTCCGGCGGGTCGACAACTGGATCGTGGAGACTTGCGGCGACGCGCTGCGCGCCGCCGCCGACCCGCTGGTGGTCGACCTGGGCTACGGCGCCACCCCGGTCACCGCCGTCGAGTTGCGGGCCCGGCTCGCGACCGGGGTACGCGCCGACGTCCGGGTGGTCGGCCTCGAGATCGATCCGGTACGCGTGGCCGCCGCCCAGCCCGCCGCCGACCCGCCCGGGCTGGCCTTCGCCCGGGGCGGATTCGAGCTGGCCGGGCTCCGGCCCGCCCTCGTCCGGGCGTTCAACGTGCTGCGCCAGTACGACGAGAGCGAGGTGGCCGACGCCTGGCGTACGGTCACCGAGCGGCTGGCCCCGGGCGGGCTCCTGGTCGAGGGGACCTGCGACGAGCTGGGCCGGCTGGGCAGCTGGGTGCTGCTCGACGCGACCGGCCCCCGCACCCTGACCCTGGCCGCGAAGCTGACCACCCTGGACAGCCCGGCCCAGCTCGCCGAACGGCTGCCGAAGGCGCTGATCCACCGCAACGTCCCCGGCGAGCGGATTCACGATCTGATCCGGGCCCTGGACGATGCCTGGCACGCTGCCGCCGGCTACGCCCCCTTCGGCCCGCGCCAGCGGTGGCTAAGGACAGTCACCACGGTCAGACAGGCGGGCTGGCCGGTCCTCGACCGCCCCCGCCGCTGGCGCCACGGCGAACTCACCCTCCCCTGGCTCACCATCTCCCCCACCTGACCCCGCGTCCGTCCTCCGACCGCCCTCCGACCTCCCTCCGACCGCGTTGATCATGAGGTTAGCGGCGCCTGGTGTCCGATTTGTCGCCGCCACCCTCATGATCACCGAGGGCCGTCGGGGGTGGGTTGGGTGGGTCAGATGGTGCAGTTGATTAGGACGGGTTCGGGGTGGAGGGTTACGCCGAAGCGGTCGTGGACGCCGTCGCGGATCTCCCGGGCCAGGGCCACCAGGGCCGAGGTGCTGGCCGTGCCGCTGCGGTTGGTGAGCGCGAGGGTGTGCTTGCTGGAGATGGCCACCCCCTCCGGGCCGGGGTACCCCTTGCCGAAGCCGGCCTTGTCGATCAGCCAGGCGGCGCTGACCTTGACCACGTCCCCCGCGCCCGGCCAGGACGGCGGCTCGCCGAGCTCCGCGGCGCGCTCCCGGAACAGCTCGTACGCCTCGCGCTCGAGGACCGGGTTGGTGAAGAACGAGCCCACCGACCAGGTGTCCGGATCGTCCGCGTCCAGCACCATGCCCTTGCCGGCGCGCAGCCGCAGCACGGCGGCCCGGGCGTCGGCCAGCGGCACTCGGTCGCCCACCTCGACGCCGAGTGCCCGGGCCAGCTCGGCGTAGCGCACCGGGCCAGAGAGCGGGGAGCGGGCCAGCCGGAAGTCGACCGACAGCACCACCCAGCGGTCGCTGTACTTGAAGATGCTGCCCCGGTACACGAACCCGCAGTCGCCCGCCTCGATCCGCACCACCTCGTGGTGGGTGCGGTCGTACGCCTGGACGCCGGTGATGGTCTCGGCCACCTCCTGGCCGTACGCGCCGACGTTCTGGATCGGGGTGGCGCCGGCCGAGCCGGGGATGCCGGAGAGGCACTCCAGCCCCGACCAGCCCTGCGCCACGGTGGCGGCAACCAGATCGTCCCAGGGCTCACCGGCCTCGACCTGTACGGTGACCGTGTCGGCGTCCTCGGCGACCACCCGGAACCCCCGGGCCCGGACCAGCACCACCGTGCCGGGGAAGCCCTGGTCGCCGATCACCACGTTGCTGCCGCCAGCCAGGATGAGGACCGGCTCGTCCCGCGCCTCCGCGTCCTGCACCTTTTGTACGATTTCTTCGGCGCTGCCGGCGGTCTCCAGCCGCCTGGCCGCGCCGCCGAGGCGAAGCGTGGTGTACCTCGCCAGGGTGGCCGGGTCGATCGGGTCGGCTCCGGTCGTCGGTTCGGCGTAGACGTCTGACACGCCTTTCACCCTAGGCTGAGGGGTAGCCGCGGCACCCACTGGTGGCCGGGTCACCCCCGGGAGGATTGCGATGGGCAGACTGCACGGCACGAAGGACTTCTGGATCGGCGCGTTGCGGACGGAGGGTCCCGCCTTCGCCGCTGCCGTCGCGGAGGCGCCGCTGGAGACTCCGGTGCTCTCCTGCCCCGGCTGGACGATCTCCGACCTCGCCCAGCACCTCTGCGGGGTCTACCGCTGGGCCCGCACGGTGGTGACCGCCGGGACCACCACCAGGCCGGTACGCGAACCGGTGACCCCGCCGGCGGACCTCACCCCGGCGCAGTGGTACCGACAGGAGTACGACCAGCTCATGCGGCTGCTTGAGGGGCTGGACCCGGAGGCGCCGGCGTGGAACTTCGCGCCGCAGCCGAAGAAGGCGGGCTTCTGGCCGCGCCGGATGGCGCACGAGACGGCGGTGCACCGCTGGGACGCCCAGGTCGCCGTCGCCGCCGGTGAGCCGATCGAGGCGAAGCTCGCGGCCGACGGGGTGAGCGAGGTGCTGGACACCTGGCTGCCGGCGGGCCGGCGGATCCAGCCCGGCCAGTGGCACGGCGTGGTGCAGCTGACCGCGACCGACGCCGCCCAGGAGTGGTACCTGCGGCTACGCGGCGAGGGGGTGGCCCTGCTGGACACCACCACCATCCTCGACCACGACGAGCACCACGCCCGGGCGCAGGTCACCGGGACGGCGAGCGACCTGCTGCTGGCCCTGATGGGCCGGATCAGCCTCGACGCCCTCGGAGTGGCCGGCGACCGCCGGCTGCTCGACGGGCTGCGGGTGGGCTGACCCCCCGCCCGGGCGGCGCCGGGTCGCGCAAGGTGCCCGCACCGGAGCATCGCCCGCGGGGTCGACCTGCGCGGCCATCTCGTATGGTCGCTCTGGCGGTGACGAGGTGGGGGTGACGGGGATGACGACGGCCCAGCGTCCGACCCTGGAGGCGGTGGCCCGACGGGCCGGCGTGTCCCGGGCCACGGTCTCCCGGGTGGTCAACGGCTCCACCACGGTCGCCGAGTCGATCCAGCGGGCGGTCCGCCAGGCGGTCGAGGAGCTCGGGTACGTCCCGAACCTCGCCGCCCGCAGCCTGGTCACCCAGCGCACCGACTCGATCGCGCTGGTGCTGCCCGAGGCGGCCACCCGGGTCTTCTCCGACGACCAGGTCTTCCCGGGGATCATCCGCGGCGCCGCGCAGGAGCTGGAGGCGGCGGACAAGCAGCTCGTGCTCATGCTGGCCGGCTCGCCCGCCGGCCACGAACGGGTCGAGCGCTACACCACCGGCCGGCACGTGGACGGCGTGCTCTTCGCCTCGCTGCACGGCGAGGATCCGCTGCCCGGCAAGCTGGCCCGGCTCGGCATCCCGGTGGTGTGCAGCGGCCGGCCGCTGGACGGCGCCGAGGTGCCCTACGTCGACGTCGACCACGTCGGCGGGGTCGCCCGGGCGGTGCGGCACCTGATCGAGGGCGGCCGGCGGCGGATCGCCACCATCGCCGGCCCGCAGGACATGGTCGCCGGCATCGAGCGGCTGGTCGGCTACCGGGAGACCGTCGCCGCCGCCGGCCTGCCGGAGCTGGTCGCGTACGGCGACTTCACCCGGGAGTCCGGCGCCGCGGCGACGCGACAACTGCTCGCCGCACAACCGGACCTGGACGCGCTGTTCGCCGCGTCGGACCTGATGGCGCACGCCGCCCTGCGGACCCTGCGGGAGGCGGGGCGGCGGGTGCCGGACGACGTGGCGGTGGTCGGGTTCGACGACATCGAGACGGCGGCGTACACGGAGCCGCCGCTCACCACGATCCGGCAGCCGATAGTGGAGCTGGGCCGGGCGATGACCCGGCAACTGCTGCGCATCGCGGCCGGCGAGAGCGTGGAGCAGGCGCTGCTGCTCCCCACCGAACTGGTGGTGCGCGAGTCGGCGTAGCCGGGACGCACCGGACCGGGGCCGGGGGTGTGACACCCCCGGCCCCGGCTCGTCGACCTACTTCCCGGACAACCGCTCGATCATCACGTCCGCGTCGCGGACCAGGACGGCGCGCACCTCGGCGTTCGGCACCACCTTCGGATCACCCGCCAGGTCCCGGAACGGCCGGAGCTCCCGCACCGCCTGCTTGTTGAGCCCCTTGGCCGCGAACTTGCCGGCCTGGTCCAACGGTTTGTGCAGCTGACTGGCGCTCTCGGCAGAGAGCCAGCCGGTGGCCCGGAACCGGTCCACCAGGTTGCCCATGTCCTCGATCGAGGTCGTCACGGTGAACGTGATCGACCGGGTCGACCGGTTGCCCGCCGCGTCGGTCGCCACCACGGCCAGCGTGTGCTCGCCGAGCGACAGCCCGTAGAGCGGCAGCAGGGTGTCGTCGAGGATCGGCTTCCCGTCGAGCGTGCCGACCAGCGAGGTGACCCCCGACGTGCCGTCGGTCGCCGAGTAGGTGATCCGCACGTCCTGGCTGTCGCCGTACGTCGCACCGGCCGCCACCCCGGAGAGCAGGACCGCCGGGGCCGTGCCGTCGATCTTCAGTACGGCGGACTTCACGTCCTCCACGTTCCCCGCCCGGTCCGTGGCGCGGTACCGGAGGGTGTGGTTGCCGTCGCCACGCACCTCGACCGAGTCGACGTACGGCGTCCAGGCGCCGCCGTCGAGCGAGTACTCGATCCTCGCCACCCCGGACGTCTGGTCGGTGGCCGTTATGGTGACCGGCACCGCACCGTTGTGCCACCCCGAGTCGCCCGGCGGGGCGAACGTCGCGGCGGAGACGGGCGCGGTCCCGTCAAGCTTGAGCGCCAGTTTCCGCGGCGCCTCGGCGTTGCCCGCGAGGTCCACCGAGCGGTACTCGACGGTGTGCTCGCCGTCGCCGGTCACCGGGATCGGCCCGCTGTAGCGGGTCCACCCGCCGTCGGTCCGGTACTCGGTCCGCGCCACGCCGCTGTCGTCGTCGGTGGCCTGCAGGGTCACCGTGACGTCGGAGCGGAACCAGCCGGCGGCACCGTCCGGCTCGGCCGGCGAGGTGGTCGCCCGGGTGGTGGGCGCGACGGTGTCCGACGGCAGTTGCTTGAGCCGGACGTTGCGGAAGTAGACGTCGTCACCGTTGCCGTGGTTCTGGATGCCGACGTAGCTGGGCTGCCGCATCCGGGCCGGGTCGGTGTTGACGTACTCGTTGATCTTCACGCCGTTCAGGTGGACCACGATGCTCTGGCCCCGGACGACGATCTCGTACGAGTTCCACTGCCCCGGCGGCTTGAGCGCGGCGTCCCGGGCGGCCAGGTCGGCCGACTGGAAGTTGTAGATCGCCCCGGTCGTCTTCTCCGGCACGTCCGTGGCGTCGATCTGGATCTCGTGCCCCTGGTTGACCGCCAGCCACGGGTCGTTGCCCGGGTTCGGGAACCCGACGAAGATCCCGGAGTTGTCGTCCCCGGCCATCTTCCAGTCCAGCTTCAGGCTGTAGTCGCGGAAGCTCTGGTCATACCAGTGCAGGCCCAGCCCGCCGTACGACAGCAGGGTGCAGTCGGCGGCGTGCAGGAACCCGCCCGGCCCGGCTTGCTTCCACTTGGCCAGGCTCGCCGAGGTGCCGTCGAACAGGCTGGTGTAGCCGGCCTCCGGAGCGGTCGGCGTGCAGGCGTTCTGCGGCGCGTCGTCGAGCCGGAAGAAGTCGAACGACGCCGGGTTGCCGGTGCCGTTGAAGGCGGCGACGCCCACCTTCGGGTTCGGCACGGCGGACAGGTCCCGCGGCCGGCCGACGGTCGTCCACTGCTCACCGTCGGTCGAGTACGCCGCCGTCAGCGCCCGCCCGTCGCTGGTGATCTTCATCCACACCGTGTGCGGGAAGTCCACGGCCAGGTTGGGTGAACGGTCGACGGCGCCGCCGTCGATCGGCGACCCGCCCTGCTGCTGGATGAACTCGAAGTTGCGCACCCCGCTGTCGGTCCTGATGAACGAGAACTTGACGAAGTTCGGGTCGTCGCCGTGCACGATGAGCCCCGCCTGCTCCCACGCGTCCGTGTGGTCGATGGTCACCTTCGTCACGGCCTGCCACGCCCCGGCCGGGGCGTCCTGGAGCAGGATGTTCTTCGCGTCGGTGGCGCCGCCGTACATGTCACCCGGGAGGGCGTCGATCTGTAGCGACCCGCCGACGAGCCGGTAGCGCGCGGGGTCTTCGCGCAGCACCGACCACCGGCACCGGTCGATGACCTCGCCGGTGAACTCGTCGTCCGGGTTCACCTCGGCGGACGGGTCTGCGCACGGCGGTGCCACCCGATAAGTGTTCACCGTGACGGTGGCCGACGCGGCCAGCCCGGACGGATCACGCGCGGTGACCTTGGCCGTGTGGATGCCGGCCTTGGTGTAGGTGTGCGTCGGGTTCTGCTCCGTCGACGTCGCTCCGTCACCGAACTCCCAGGCGTAGCTGAGCGGGTCCCCGTCGCGGTCGGTGCCGGCGGCGGTGAACCTGACGGTCGCCGGGATCTGCGCCTGGGCGACGTCGGCCGACGCGGTCACCTCCGGGCGGGTGCTCGACGCCACGCCCTTGCCGTGGAAGGTGAACTCGTCGACGTCGAAGAGCCCGCCGCCGGAACCCTTGAACACCAGGTAGAGCCGGTGGGTGCCACCGGGGTCGGTGACCGGGACGACCGGGCTGTCGACGTAGTTGTCCCAGCCGCCGGTGTTCGCCACGGCCATGCTGGCGAGCAGGGGTCCGTCCGGCCGGTCCGTCCGGAACTCGAGGGTGCCGCCCCCGCCGCCCGAGGAGAGCCGGGCCTGGACGCCGGTGATGCCGGTCAGGTTGTACGTGTCGAACGCGATCCAGTCGCCGTTGTCGATGTAGCCGACGCGCTTCCCGCCGTGCGCGCCACCCGCGTCAACGACCTGGATCCCGTTGGCCTCGGTGAAGTGCTCACTCTGCCGGACCCGCGGCTGGAGGACCAGCCGGGTCTGCCCGGTGAGCGGCGGCACGCCCGCTGCGCCCTGGTCGGTGTAGGTCGCGGCGAGCACGCCGTAGAGGTTGGCGTCGGCGCTGTGGCCGTCCTCGGCGACGGTGTCGAGCACCCCCTCGCAGGCGTGCGTCTGGACCAGCCCGTGGCTGTGTGTGTCGTGGCCCAGGGCGTAGTCGATCTGCACGGTCCCGCAGTCGATCTCGCCGTCCTCCGGGTCGGTGACCCGCGCGGTGAACGGCACCCGGTCACCGAACTGGAACACGCCACCGGCGGGCGGGGCGGCGAACTCGACCCGCGGCGCGGTGTTGCCGACCGTGATCTGCATGGTCGCCGTTCCGGTCGTACCGGCCTGGTCGGTCAGGGTGAGCCGGGCGGTGAACTGCCCGTTCGTGGTGTAGGTGAAGGTGGGGTCCGGCTCGGTCGAGTCGACCGTGCCGTCATCGGTGAAGTCCCAGGCGTAGGTGAACGAGTCGCCCGGATCGGGATCCCGGGACCCGGCGGAGGAGAAGGCCACGGTGAGCGGGGCCGGCCCGGAGGTCGGGTTGGCGCTCACCGCCGGGATCGGGGCACGCTTGCCCTTGACGTAGTCGATCCGGTAGACGGCCGAGTCCGGCGCGCCACCGAAGTAGCCGCTGCCGTAGTCGAGGACGTAGAGGGAGCCGTCCGGGCCGAACTCGATGTCCATCGGCCGCACGACCTGCTCGGGGAACGGGTTGATGCTGAGCGGCTGGCCGGCGTCGTCCAGGACGACGTTCTTGATCCAGCCGCGTCCCCAGTCGGCCGCGAAGAACGTGCCGTCGAAGTACTCGGGGAACTTGGTGTCCGACCTCAGGTCGGGGTCGTACCGGTAGACCGGGCCGCCCATCGGCGACTCGCTGCCGTCGCCGAACTCCGGCACCGAGGCACCGTCGTACGTGATCCACGCCGGCTGCGCGGCGGGCAGGTCCTGCTTGCCGGTGTTGCGGGGCGAGGTGTTGCGGGGGGCGGCGCAGTCGAACTTCGGCCCGGAGGTCCCGGTGGCGAAGTCGTAGTCGTTGTACGCGACGTTCGGGCCGACGCAGTACGGCCACCCGAAGTTGCCGGGGCCGCGGATCTGGTTGAACTCCACCATCCCGCCCGGACCGCGGTTCGGGTCGGCGGCGCCGGCGTCCGGGCCGTACTCACCGAGGTAGAGCCAGCCGGTCTCCGGGTCGACGGTGAACCGGAACGGGTTGCGGAAGCCCATCGCGTAGATCTCGGGCCGGGTGCCGGCGGTGCCGGCCGGGAAGAGGTTGCCCGCCGGCGACTGGTAGCTGCCGTCGGCGGCCACCTTGATGCGCAGCACCTTGCCGCGCAGGTCGTTCGGGTTGGCCGACGAGCGCTGCGCGTCGTACGCCGGGTTGCGGCTGGCCCGCTCGTCGATCGGGGTGTAGCCGTTGGAGGCGAACGGGTTGGAGTCGTCGCCGGTGGAGAGGTAAAGGTTGCCCGCCGCGTCGAAGGCGATGTCGCCCCCGGCGTGGCAGCAGATGCCCCGGTTGGCCGGCACCTCGAGGATCTTCTGCTCACTGGCCAGGTCGAGGGTGCCGTCGGTGAGTTTGAACCGGGACAGCCGGTTCACCCCGTCGAAGCGGGCGAAGTCCGCGCTGGTGCCGTCGTTCGGCGCGTCCCCCTCCGGGGTGTCCAGCGGGGGCGCGAAGTAGAGGTAGATCCAGCCGTTGCTGGCGAAGCCGGGGTCCACCCCGATGCCCTGCAACCCGTCCTCGTCGTGGTTGTAGACCGGGAGCCGGCCAGCGAGGCTGGTCACGCCCTGCGGCGTGGTGAGGAAGACGCGGCCGTCGCGGGAGGTGTGCAGCACCCGCCGGTCCGGCAGCACGGCGAGGTTCATCGGTTCGCCCGTGGTGTCCGCGCCCTTGGCGAGGGTCACCTGCGCGAAGTTGGCGTCGACGGTCGCCCCGCAGTCCGCCGGCACGGCCCCGGCGGCCGTTTTGATCCCGCCGAGCAGGTGCCGCAGGAACTCCGGCTCGCGGTACGAGGCGTCGGTGTGGCCGCCGCCGGTGTACCAGGACCGCCCGCCGTCGTACTGCTGGCACCAGGCGATCGGGTGGCTCGTGCCCATCGCGCCCGCCCCGGCGGCGTACGTCCGCTCGTCGAGGGCCGCGAGCACGTGCACCTCGCCACGCGGATCGGCGCGGTAGTTGTACCACTCGTCGGTGCGGACCCACCGGTCCGGCAGCGACTCGGTGGACGGGTGCACGTGGTCGTCCACCTTGACCGTGGCCTGCTGGATGGCCGGGTGGCTGTTGAAGTACGCGCCGACGAGCTTGCCGTACCACGGCCACTCGTACTCGGTGTCCGAGGCGGCGTGCACGCCGGCGTACCCGCCGCCCTGGCGGATGTACCGCTCGAAGGCCGCCTGCTGGTCGGCGTTGAGCACGTCGCCGGTGGTCGAGAGCCAGACCACCACGTCGTACTGGGCCAGGTTCGCGTCGGTGAACGCCCCGGCGTCCTCGGTCGCGTCGACGGCGAAGTTGTTCTCCTGCCCGAGCTTCTGGATCGCCGCGATCCCGGCGGGGATCGAGTCATGCCGGAATCCCGCGGTCTTCGAGAAGACCAGGGCCCGGAAGCCCGGTTCGGCCGCCGAGGCCGGCGTCGAGAGGCTCCCGGCTATCGGCAGCGCCAGCAGCGCACCGAGCGCTGCCGACAACAGACGGCGTAACGGCTTGCGGGACACGGCGCCTCCTCACCCGATCGACCAGCTTCTACGCGGGACCTTAACGGCCGCGAAACACAAAGGACAGATGCAGGAGACGAAAGTTCTGCCGGACCGTGCACGACTTTTTCCATCTACAGGCGAAAGTGGCCGCCATTAACCCGTCGCGCGTTCCGGAAGCTGCGGCTACCGTCGGCCCGTGCCTGTGATCCGTCCCGCCCGCCCCGACGACGCGCCGGGCGTCGTGGCCCTCCGCGCGGTCGTGCACCCGTACCTGGTACGCGGCGTCGAGTCGACCCGGCGCATGATCGCCCAGCCGCCGCCCGAGGAGGACTGGACCGCCTGGGTGGCCGAGGCGGACGGACAGGTGGTCGGCTGGACGTCGGCCTACCGGAACAGCCAGACCTCGGAGCCGGACGTCGGGGAGGTTGCCACCCTGCACGTGCATCCGGCGTACCGAGGTCAGGGTGCCGGCACCGCGCTCCTGGCGGCCGCGCTCGGTCACCTGCGCGTCATCGGCGCGCGGCGGGTGCTCACCTGGTCCCAGCCCGAGTCCCTGCCGTTCGCCCGCCGGCACGGCTTCACGCCCAGCCGGGAGCTGCGCTACTCCGCGCTCGACCTGCAGCCGGCCCCGCCGATGCCCGAGCCGCCGCCAGGCGTACGGCTGCTCCCGGCCGCCGAGCTGGACCCACGCCGGATCCACCAGGTGGACGCCGAGTCGTCGCTGGACGAACCGGGCGACGTCCCGACGGACGCCATGGGCTACGACATCTGGCACCACGAGGTCTGGGACAACCCGGGGCTGGACCGGGCCGCCAGCACGGTGGCCGAGGTGGACGGCACGCTGGCCGCGGTCAGCCTGGTCAAGCGGGACGGCGACCGGATGTGGTCGGCATTCACCGGCACGGTGCCCGGACACCGGAGCCGCGGCCTGGCCAGGCTGGTCAAGCGGGCCGCGCTGCACCGGGCCGCGCTCGGGGGCGTCCGCGTCGCGTACACCTCGAACGACGGGGCGAACGCGCCGATGCTGGCGGTCAACGCCCGGCTCGGCTACCGGCCGGTGGCCACCCAGTGGTCCTGCCTACGCGAACTCACCTGAGGCCGGCAGCGACCCGACGGCCGCCTGGCACGGCCCGGGAAGACTACTCGACGGACTGGCCGAGCGACCGGCGGGCGAGCAGGGTGGCGCCTGCGACGGCGGCCGGCATGACCAGCACCGCGCCGAGCGGGATCAGGAAGCACACGAAGACGGCCACGCCGAAGCCCAGGGTGGTCGGTCGGTCGGCCTTGAGCAGTGACCGGCGCTCCGGCAGCCCCATCCCTCGGCGGTAGAAGGCCGCGCCGACCAACTCCAGGGCGAGGAACCAGCCACCCACCGCCGCGCCGAGCACCGGGACGACCGTCTGCCCGACCACCGGGATGAAGCCGGCCGCGAAGAGGGGTACGCCGACCAGCACGGAGACCGCCAGCAGCCGCAGCGAGTCGACGATGCTGCGGCGCACCGAGGCCCAGAAGGGCACCTCGACCGCGCCCGGGGTGCCGCCGAGCCGGTCCTCGACCCGCTCGGAGATCTTCTCGTAGAACGGGTCGCCGAGGGCCAGGGTGACCGCGGTGAAGGTGAGCACCCCGAGCAGGCCGGCCAGGCCCACGATCGCCAGCCCGGCGATCACCCGGACCAGACCCCGCCAGGCCCCCGACCAGTCGTCCGCGAACGGGGTGACCAGCGCGGCGAGGTCGTCCACGAAATAGAGCAGGGTGGCGAACGCGGCGACGAAGAGCACGCCGGAGATGAGCGCCGGGACGACGCCGAGCAGCATGAGCCCGGGGCTGCGGACGTAGAGGCCGATGCCGCGCAGCAGCAGACCGGCGCCGGCGAGGAAGCGGGTGGCGGCGCCGGTCACCGGCGCGGCGAGGCGGGGTACGTCCACGACCCGACAGCGTAGTCGTCGCCTGCGGCAACCCTGGTCGCGCGAACTCGGGCAGGATGGTCGGATGCGTGCCTCCCGGCTGATCTCCCTCGTGCTGCTGCTGCAGTCGCGGGAGACGATGACCGCGGCCGAGCTGGCCCGCGAGCTGGAGGTCTCCGAGCGCACCGTCTACCGGGACGTGCTGGCGCTCTCCGCCGCCGGGGTGCCGGTCTACGCGGACCGGGGCCGGGCCGGCGGGTACCGCCTGCTCGGCGGCTACCGGACCCGGCTGACCGGGCTGACCAGGGACGAGGCGGAAGTGCTCTTCCTGGCCGGGCTGCCCGGACCGGCCGGCGACATGGGGCTGGCCGACGCGGTCGCCGGTGCCGAGCTGAAGGTGCTCGCCGCGCTCCCGCCGAGCCTCCGCGACGCGCCGGCCCGGACCGGGCAGCGGTTCCACCTCGACGTGCCGGGCTGGTTCCGGCAGAGCGAGCCGCCCGCATGGCTGACCGAGCTGGCCCGGGCGGTCTGGCGGGACCGGGTCGTCGAGCTGCGCTACCGCCGGGGCGAGCGGGAGGTGACCCGCACCGTCCAGCCGTACGGGCTGGTGCTGAAGAGCGGGGTCTGGTATCTGGTCGGCCGGGTCGGCCACGGGTACCGGACGTACCGGGTGGACCGGGTGGTCGGCGTCGAGGTGGGCGGGGCGACCTTCGACCGGGACGAGGGCTTCGACCTGGGGGCGTACTGGCGGGAGCAGGCCGAGGCGTTCCTGCGGGACATGCTCCGGGCCGAGGTCAAGGTCCGGCTCAGCCCCGCCGGCCTGCGCGCGCTCCGGCACCTCGCCGACGCACCCTTCGTGTACGACGAGGCGGTCGGCGCCGCCGAGGGGCCCGACGGGCAGGGTCGGATGGTGCTCCGGCTGCCCGTCGAGTCCGTCGCGGTGGCGTACGCCCAACTGCTCTCGCTCGGCCCCGAGGTGGAGGTGCTCGACCCGCCGGAGCTGCGCGAGCGGTTCGCCGAGGCGGCCCGTCGCGCGGCCGCGCTCTACCTGGAGCCGGACCCGGCGACGTCGGCAGGGCTCGGCACCGCCGCGCCGGCGGTCAGCGGTAACCGGTGACGTCGGCCGGCTTCCCCGGGTCCTGCACCTCGACCAGATAGCGCCAGGCATCGGGACGGCTGCCGTCGAGGTCGGTGAAGCCGTACACCTGGGCCAGCTCGCCGCTGGAGACGGACCTTCCGTTCCACCGGGCCCGGTCCGGGTCGGCGGCGAGGGCCGCAACCGCGCGTCCGACGAACGCGGGCGTCTCCGAGATGGCGAAGTGCGGTTGCTTCTCCAGGGCGTCCTGCCAGTTCTCCTCGGTGACGCCGAACAGCTCCAGCATGTTCTCGGAACGCAGCCAGCCGGGGGTGAGCGCGACCGCGGTCGCGCCGTGCTGGCGCAGCTCATGGGCCTGAGCGAACGCCAGCCGGTTCACCGCGGTCTTCGCCAGGTCGTAGAAGAACGAGACCCGGTAGTTCGACGCGTTGTATTCGGTGGTGCCGTCGCCGACCTCCACGACCAGGCCGCCGGGGTTGCGCACCAGCAGCTTCAGCGCGAAGTGACTGGTGATGATGTGCGTGTCGATGGCGAGCCGGAGCGCGCGCAGACCGTCATCGAGCGGCTGCTCCCAGAGCGGCGTCTCCCAGGTGATGAACGGCTCGGCGCCCCAGATGTCGTTGACCAGCACGTCCAGCCGGCCCTGCTCGGCGTCGATCCGGTCGACCAGGCGGCGTACCTGGTCGGGGTCGAGGTGGTCGACGGGGACCGCGATGCCGGCGCCCCCGGCGGCCGTGACCAGCTCGGCCGTCTCCTCGATGGTCTCCGGCCGGTCCAGCTCGGAGCGGCGCTCCCGGGTGCTGCGGCCGGTGGCGTAGACGGTCGCCCCGGCGGCACCGAGCTGGACGGCGATCTGCCGGCCGGCGCCCCGGGTCGCCCCGGCGACGAGTGCGATCTTCCCTGTCAGCGGTTGGCTCATGCGGACGACGATGGCAGCGATACCTGACAGCGGAAGTCCGGTTTTCGGTGTGCATCGGATCCGCCATCATGACCGGCATGCACCTGCTGCTCTCCGGGATCGTCGGCTCGGTCGCGTACGGGCTGGCCGGACCAGGATCGGACGTGGACCGGATCGGCGTGTTCGCCGCTCCGACCGTCGCCTTCCACGGTCTGCACCCGCCCCGGGAATCGGTGGTCACCACCGAGCCCGACGTCACGCAACACGAGGCGGCGAAATACTGTCGTCTCGCCTTGAGCGGCAACCCGACCGCAACCGAGCTGATGTGGCTGCCGGACGACTGCTACGAGACGCGGACGGAGTTCGGCGAGCGACTGATCGCCATCCGCTCGGCCTTCCTCAGCGCCCCCCGGGTCCGGGACGCCTACCTCGGTTACGCCACCCAACAGTTCCGGAAGCTGGCCGGGCGAGACTCGTCAACGGGTGGCCGGCGGCGGTCGGCGAAGCACGCCCGGCACCTGGCCCGGCTGCTGCACCAGGGCCGGGTGCTCTACGCGACCGGGGTGCTGGAGATTCGGCTGGCCGACCCGGAGTGGTTCCGGGCGTTCGGCGAGCGGGTCGCGGGCGGCGCGCTGGACGAGGCGGAGGCGCTGGTCACGGCGGCCGAGCGGGACTTCGACCAGATCCGTACGCCGCTCCCGGAGCGGCCCGACGAGGAGACCGTGGAGCGCTGGCTGCTCGACGTCCGGGCCGCCCACCTGCCGCCCGACCTGCTCGCACGCTGACGGCACGGTGCGGCAACCAGCCCAACGTCTGATCCACGGCTCCCGGCGCGCGGCACGCGCCGGGAGTCGCGTCAGTCCACCAGGCGGACGCGGACCCGGCGGTTGGCCCGGCCCTTGCTCTCCACCTTGACCACCTGGACCTTGCCGATCTGGGCGGTGGAGGCGACGTGGGTGCCCCCGTCGGCCTGCACGTCCAGCCCGACAATGTCGACGATCCGGACCTCCTGCTCGTCCGCCGGGATCAGATTGGACTGGGTACGGATGATGTCCGGCAGGGCCAGCGCCTCCGCCCGGGGCAGCACCCGCACGGCGACCGACCGGTCGGCGGCCACCTCGGCGTTGACCAGCTCCTCGATCCGCGACTTGAAGTCGGACGGCACCGCGGGGAGGTTGAAGTCCATCCGGGCCTCGCCGGGTTCCATGTTGCCGCCGGTGACCAGCGCGCCGAAGTCCCGGAAGACCACCCCGCAGAGCACATGCAGGCCGGAGTGGGTACGCATCAGCATGGTCCGCCGGACGTCCTCGACCGCGCCGGTGACGGCGGTGCCGACCGGCGGCAGCGGATCACCCTCGGCCGGGATGAGCCAGAGGTCGTCGCCCTTGCGGGTGCCCACGATCCGGGTCTGCACCCCCTGCCAGAGCAGCACCCCGTGGTCCGGCGGCTGCCCGCCGCCGCCCGGATAGAAGGCCGACCGGTCCAGCACGATGCCCTGCCCGGGATCGGCCGCCAGCACCGTGCACGTCCACTCCCGCAGGGTGGGGTCGGCAAGGTCGAGGCGATGCGTACGGCCGTGGTGTGTGACGCCCATGCCGGGCAGGTTACCCGTTGAGGAACGTCGAGATCCGGTCCCGCAGGTCGGCGCGTTCCGACCAGAGGACGCCCGGGCGGTCGTACACGTGCAGGGTGGCCTGCGGGAGCGCGGCGGCCAACTGCTCGGCGACCGGCACCGGGTGCAGGTCGTCGCCGGCGCAGCCGATCACCAGCGCCGGAGCGGTGACCCCGGCGAGCGCGTCGGCGGTCCGCAGCGGGGCCTGGTCCGGCAGGCTGGCCAGCCCCGGCGCGAGCCCGTCGCGGAGCAGCTGGTCCAGCCGTTGCCGCAGGTAGGCCCAGCCGGCCGGGCTGTTGCGGACGGCCGGCGGCAGTTCCAGCGACACCACGTCGGCCAGGGCCGAGGCGTCCCCCTCCGCCACCGCGTCGAGCAGGTCGGTCAGCCGGGCCCGGGCCACCTCACCGCGCGGGCTGTCCAGCACGGCGGGGAGGAAGAAGACCAGCTTCTCGAAGCGTTCCGGGCTCTCGGCGAGCAGCCGGCACAGCGCGCCGGCGCCCAGGCTCGCCCCGAAGGCCCGGGCGGCGCCGCCGAGGTCGGCGATCGCCCGCAGGTCGCGGGCCAGGTCGAGGTAGTTCCACGGCCCGGGCGGCGAGTCGGAGCGGCCGTGCCCGCGGAACTGGAAGAAGATCTTGCGGCCGGTGACCCCGCTGCCGAACGGGCGGGTGGTGGCGATCCCGTTGCCGAGCCCGTGGGCGAACACCGTCACCGGGTCACCGGTGCCGGTGACCAGCCGCTCCAGCCGTACGCCGTGCGGGGTGGCGACCAGCTCGGTCTCCGGTTCGGGCAGCGCCGGCCGGCCGGTGCGGGGCGCGCCGGGCCCCGGCCCCCAGGTGCGGGGACCGCCGTCCGGCGGCGGGGGCCAGCGGAAACTCCTCACCAGGAACCTCGGCCGTCGTGCAGGTCACGCAAGCCGACCCGGACGTCCAGCAGATAGATCAGACCCGCCGCGATGCCGATCAGGGTAAAGATGCTCAGCACCCCGCCCCCGACCCCGAGCAGGGTGAGCACCAGGCAGACCGCCAGGATGGCGATCCAGCCGCCCTTGGGCAGGGTGCCGATCGCGGCGAACGCGTCGGAGCGCTGGGTGATCGCATGGACCAGGGCGACAGCCTCGATGACCAGGGCGAAGACGAGCAGGATCAGCTCGATCACGTAGCGGACTTCGAACGCGAAGATCGGCGCGGCATAGGCCATGCCGGCAAGCTTATGCCGAGACCCCGGAAAACGTCCTACAGGACGCTGTCCGGGGTCTCGGTCCAGGTTCGACTCACTCGGCCGCGGGGCGGGTCCGCTTCGTGGTCTTCGGCAGCTTCGCCGACGGGGTCGCCGGCTTCGCCGCGGTGGCCCTGGTGGCGGTGGCCTTGGTCGCCCGGGTGCGCTTCACGGCGGCCGGCTTGGCCTCGGCGGCCTCGGCCACCTCGGTCGGGGTCGGCACCTCGGCCGGCTTGGCGGCCGGCGTGGTGACGGCCCCGGTCGCCTCGATGTCGGCGTTCACCGTGTCCGCGGCCTCCAGCACGCCTGCGCCGACGACCCGCTCACCGCGGGCGACCAGCTCGGCGTACGCGGCCACGGCCCGGGCCGACGCGGCCTGGGCCCGCTCCTGGGCGCCGGCCAGGACGGCGGCGGCGTTGCGGCCGGCGGCCTCACGGAACTTGTCCAGGTCGAGGTCGGTCGGGACGGCCTTCTCCCGCAGCCCGGTCGCGGTTGCGGTCTTCAGCGTCTCGTTGGCGCTCTTCAGCGTCTCGGTGGCCTTCTGGCGCAGCTCGACGCCGGTCACGACAGCCTTGCCGCCGAATTCGGCGACGACCCGGGTGCCGAGGTCGCTGACCACGGTGGGCAGCTTGCGGAGCTGCTCGAGGGCCAGCTCGCCGGCGCCGGCGGCGGCGTAGAGCGGGGCCGGAATGCGGTTGGTCTTCGGCTGGGTCATGACTTCTCCTCCTCGGCCGCACCGGCGGCCTTCCGGACCACCCGGTGGGCGGTCTTCTTCTCGGGATCGGCGGCGGTCGGGGCGGGCGCGGGACCCGCCTCGGTGACGGCGACCGACTCGAGGACGCCCTCGGTCGGCGTGCCGTCCGGCGTCGCGGGGCCAGCGGTGGCCGGCGTGATGGTGGCCGCGGTCGGTGGCGCCTCGCCCGGCACGCCGGCCGACGGGGTCGGCTCGGTGGCCGGGGCCGGCTCGGCGGCGCCCTGCGCCGCGGCGGTCGCCTCGGCGAGCCGGGCGTTCTCCCGGCGGAACGTCTCGTAGATCTGGGTGAGGGACTGTTTCTGGGCCATGGTCAGCTCGGGGTCGACGGCGATCGCCGCGAGCACGCCCTGCCCCTCCTTGGCGTCCAGCAGCCCGGCGCGCAAATACATCGCCGGGGTCGAGACGCGCAGCGCGCTGGCGAGCTGCTGGAGCACCTCGGCGCTCGGCTTGCGCAGTCCGCGCTCGATCTGGCTGAGGTACGGATTGCTGACGCCGGCCTGCTCGGCGAGCTGCCGCAGGGAGATCTTCGCGTTGCGGCGCAGATCCCGAATGAACCCGCCGACGTCGGGTAGCTCCTTACCGGTGGCCATGACTCCACGCTAGCGCGGGGTGCTAGCTACTGCAAGCAGAATGCTTGCCAGAGTTAGCAGGGTCTCAGATAGCCGGTTGCGTCCCGGCTGTCGGGTCCGTACGGTTCCCCCGTGCTCAAGATCGACGTGAATGGTGCGGTGCTCGCGTATGACGAGGCTGGCAGCGGCAGCCCGCTGGTGCTGCTCCACGCCGGCATCGCCGACCGGCGGATGTGGCGGGGCCAACTGCCCGCGCTCGCCGCCCGGCACCGGGTGATCGTCCCCGACCTGCGCGGCTACGGCGACTCCGAACTGCCCCCGGCCCCGTTCGCGCACCACGACGACGTGATCGGGCTGCTGGACGCCCTGGGCGTCACGCGTGCCGCCCTGGTGGGCTGCTCGTTCGGCGGCAAGGTGGCGGTGGACACCGCACTGGCCTACCCGGACCGGGTCTCCGCGCTGGCCCTGTTCGGCGCCCCGGTGTCCGGCAATGAGTGGTCCGAGGAGACCGAACAGCTCTGGGACGAGCTGGTCGGCGAGGCGGACCCGGAGGACTTCGCCGCGACCGCGGCCGGCGAGGTGCGGTTCTGGGTGGTCGGCCCGACCCGCCGCCCGGAGGACGTCGATCCGGAGCTGATCCGGTTCGCCGACGAGATGGACCGTCGGGCACTCGCCGCCGAACTGGCCCTCAGCGCCGTCGAGGTGAGCGAACTCGACCCGCCGGCGATCGACCGGCTGGGTGAGCTGGCCATGCCGGTGCTGGTCGGCACCGGCGCGGACGACGTCGCGGACCTCCGCCGGCTCGCCGACCGGATCGCCGCCGAGGCCCCGCACGGGGTGCGCCTACCGGACGTCCCGAACGCCGCCCACCTGCTGCCGCTCGAACGCCCCGAACCGGTCAACGCCGCCCTGCTCGACTTCCTGCCCTGAGCCGCCGCCGCGTGCGTCACCAGACGGCGCGGACCCCACCGACCGGCAGGCCGCCGCCGAGCAGCGGCAGCTCGGCGTACTCGGCCAGCACCGGGGCCTCGACGCCGAGCCGGCGCAGCGCGCTCACCAGCACCGGCATCCGGGCCCGCCCGGCGCCATCATCGATCTTGAGAGCCACCGCGCCGACCCCCGGGACCGCCGCCGCGATGACACCCTCCGCGCCGACCTTCGCCAGCAGCCCGGGCACGCCGCGCATCAGCCGGGTGTCGTCCGCCTGGGTGCCGCCCACCAGCTCCGGGTACGACCGCATGGCGTCGGCCACGGTCCGCTCCACGGTGCCGGGCTCGGCGGAGACCAGCCGCAGGTACGCCCGGGCCAGCCCGGTCAGCGACACGGCGAGCACCGGCGCGCCGCAGCCGTCCACCCCGACGGCCGCCACCCTCTCCCCGGTGCACTCCTCGACGGCGGCCGTCAGCCGCTGCTGGAGCGGGTGCTCGGGCCGCCAGTAGCCGTCCAGTGGCCAGCCGGCGGCGAGGCAGGTCAGCAGCATCCCGGCGTGCTTGCCGGAGCAGTTCATCCGGGTCCGCGTCGGCCCGCCCCCGGCCCGCAGCACCGCCTCCCGGGCGGCCTCGCCGACCGGCAGGTCCGGCGGGCAGTGCAGCGCCTCTTCGGTCAGGCCGGCGCCGCGCAGCAGCGCGGTGACCCGCTCCACATGGAACTCCTCGCCGGCGTGGCTGGCCGAGACCAGCGCCACGTCGGCCGGTTCGGTCAGCGGCAGGCCGGCCCGGAGCATCCCGATCGCCTGCATCGGCTTGTTGGACGAGCGGGGGAAGATCGGCGAGGTCGGGTCCCCCGCCCCGGCCACCGGCGCGCCGGCGGCGTCAAGCACCGCCACGGAACCACGGTGGACGCCCTCCACGAATCCGGACCGGACCACCTCGGCGAGCGGTACGCCGCCCTCGTACGTCTTTCCCACGAGGTGGACGGTACCGACGGGTCCGGCGGGCCCGTCACCGGGGTGACCAGCGGCGTCGACCGCGGGCGTACAGGGGTGTAGGGCTTGCCGCGGCTTACATGCCGAGGAGCTGCCGGGCCTCGGTGGTCGTCAGCGGCGGGCGCTGGGCGAGCTGGGCGAAGCCGACCGCCCGGGCGACCAGTTGCATGTTGGACTCGACCGGCCGGCCCTTGGCGTAGGTGACCGTGTCCTCCATGCCGACCCGCAGGTGACCGCCGGCCGAGAGGGAGGCGAGCAGCACCGGGATGGTGCTGCGGCCGATCCCGGTGGCCGAGAAGGTGGTGCCCGCCGGCAGGTCGCGCAGCATCTGCTCGGCCGCGACCAGGGTCGCCGTGGTGCCCGGCATGCCGCCCGGCACGCCCATCACGAAGTCGACGTGCACGTGCCCGCCGTGCGGCAGGCCGTACTTGCCGAGCAGGCGCTGGAGGGCGGTGAGGTGGCCGAGGTCGAAGATCTCGTACTCGGGGACGATGCCCTTCTCCTGCATCCGGGTGTGCAGGGCGACGATGAACTCCCAGCGGTTGAGGAAGACGTCATCACCGAAGTTGACCGTGCCCATGGTGCAGGAGGCCATGTCCGGGCCGGCGTCCAGCACGGCCAGCCGGTCGGCCTCCGGGTCGGTCACCGCACCGCCGGAGGAGAGCTGCACGATCAGGTCGGTGGTCTCGCGCAGCGCCGCGACGGTCTCGCGCAGCCGCCCCTGGTCGAGGGTGGGCTTCGCCTCGTCGTCGCGGATGTGGACATGGATCACGGCGGCGCCGAGGGCCTCGCACTCCTTGGCGGTCAGCAGCAGCTCGTCGAGCGTCACCGGCAGCGCCGGCACGTCCGCCTTGGCCGACTCCGCACCGGTGGGGGCAACCGTGATCAACGTCCCAGTGGTCATGCTGGCGATCCTAGACGGCCCACCCGCCTCCGGTCGATGCCCGGGAGGCGGCCAGGCGGAAGAATCGTGCCCGTTGACCCATAGAGCCGAAAGATTTCCGGCTTGCGACCCCTAGTAAGGCAGGCTTACGACGCGTCGATGGCGGCGGCGGTCTCGCCGACGAGCAGTCGGGCGTCGTCGGCGACGTTGCGCTTCACCACGGCGAGGGCGATCTGGCCCAGCTCGTAATGCTGCACCGCGGTGCCGATGAAACCGACCGTCCGGCCGTCCAGGGTCACCGGAGCCCCGGCGGCCGGCAACTGGTCCGTGGTCACCCCGTCCAGGTGCAGCAGGACGAGCCGGCGCGGCGGCCTACCCAGGTTGTGCACCCGGGCCACCGTCTCCTGCCCCCGGTAGCAGCCCTTGTCGAGGTGTACGGCCGGCGCGATCAGGTCGACCTCGGCCGGGATGGTGCGATGGTCGGTGTCCACCCCGGCCCGGGGCTGCCGGGCGGCCACCCGGATCGCCTCGTACGCCCACAACCCGGCCACCGGCACGCCGGCGCCCCGCAGCTCGTCCACCACCTGGGTCATCGCGTCGCGGGGCACCAGCAGGTCCACGCCGAGCGGCACCCGCCGGGCCCACCCGCCGATCGGCAGCGGCCGGACGTCGTACACCACGGAGGGCCGCGCCGGCAGATCACCGGAGCGGAACTTCGGACCCGGCACCGCTACCACGTCCGGCGCGGCCAGCCCGCTGACGCCGAGGGCCTCGAGCGCGCCGGTGGCCTCCGGCCCGACCAGCGACAGCAGCGCGTGGTCGGCGGTGGCGTCGCGCGGCTCGACCTTGCTGAAGAACCGCATCTTCTCCAGGTACGACAGCAGCCCGCTGGTCATCCCCGGTTCGGTGTCCAGCCAGGTGGTCTCGCCGTCCTCGGCGACCATGGCGTGCTGCTCGATGTGCCCGTGCGGGGAGAGGACGAGCAGTTCGGTGCCCTGCCAGGCGCCCAGCCCGGCGAGGTGCTGGCTGGTCAGGGTGTGCAGCCAGCCGATCCGCTCCTCGCCCGGCACCGCCACGACGCCCCGGTGCGACCGGTCGACCAGGCCGACGCCGGTGGCCAGGGTGCGCTGCTCGCGCAGCGGGTCGCCGTAGTGGGCGGCCACGGGGCCGACCCCGGCCGCCCGGTGCACCGGCTCCGGCTGCTCCCGGGTCTCCTCGTCGATTGCCTCGGCGGCCACCGCTCCCGCGATGTCGATCATTTGCGTCCCCCGTCCTCGCACTGGCCGCAGACGCCGAAGAGCGCCACGTGCCCGATGTCCACCTGGAACCCCCGCTGCGCGGCCAACTGGTCGGCGAGCGGGCGGAGCAGCTCGGGCTCGATCTCGTCGATCGCGCCGCACTCCCGGCAGACCAGGTGGACGTGCTGGTGCTCGCCCGCCGCGTGGTAGGTCGGCGAGCCGTGGGACAGGTGGGTGTGTGTCACCAGCCCGAGCCGCTCCAGCAGCTCGAGCGTCCGGTAGATGGTGGTGATGTTGACCCCGGCGGCCACCTCCCGGACCGCCGTGTGGACCTGCTCCGGCGTGGCGTGCCCCAGGTCCATGACCGCTTGCAGGACGAGCTGCCGCTGCGCCGTCAGCCGCAGCCCACGGGAGCGGAGCAGTTCCGCGAGGGAGGATTCGGACACCGTCCGATCATAGTTCGGCCGCCGCGCCGGTCCGGTCGCCGCGGTGGTACCCGGCTACCCTCGGCGCTCGTGGGGGCATCGCGGGTGGCCGTGCTGGGTCGGGGCGTCATACCGGCCGGGGAGGCGGTGCTGCGCGGCGACGACCGGGGCGTGCTGCACGGGGACGGCCTCTTCGAGACCATGCACCTGCGCGGCGGGGAGCCCTGGCTGCGCGACGCCCACCTGGCCCGGCTGCGGGCCGGCGCGGCGGCGATCGCCCTGGCGCTCCCGCCCGCCGACGTGCTGGTCGCGTTGCTCGACGAGATCCGGGCCGGCTGGCCGGCCGAGGTGGAGGGGGCGCTGCGGCTGGTCTGCACCCGAGGACCGGAGGGCGATGGCCCGCCGACCGTGTACGCCACGCTGGGCGAGGTGCCGGCCGAGGCCCGGCGAGCCCGGCGGGACGGGGTGACGGTAGCCACCCTGCCGCTCGGGGTGGCCGCCCGGTCCCGCCCCGAGCTGGGCTGGCTGCCGGTCGGTGTGAAGTCCACCTCGTACGCCGTGAGCACCGCGGCGCGCCGTTGGGCGGCCCGGGCCGGCGTGGACGACGTGCTCTGGGTCTCCACCGACGGATACGTGCTGGAGGGGCCGAGCGCGAACGTGGTCTGGCTGGCCGGTACGACGCTGTGCACGGTGCCGGCGGCGGCCACCGGGGTGCTGCCCGGCGTGACCGCCCGCTGGCTCCTCGACCACGCCCCCGAGCTGGGCCTGACCGCCGAGGAACGCCTGGTCACCCCGGCCGAGCTGGCGACCGCCGACGGCGTCTGGCTAACCTCGTCCCTCCGCGGCCTCACGGCGGTCAGGTCCCTCGACAGAACCCCCCTCCCCCACGCCGCCATAACCCCCACCCTGCTCACCCTCCTAGGCTTCCCCCGTCCCCCCGCCGATCCACAGCGTTGATCATGAGGTTGGCGGCAGGATCGGAGACCGCCGCCAACCTCATGATCGACGGGAGAAACAGGACGGAGCGGTGGGGTCAGCCGGCTACGCGGAGGAGGCGGGCGGAGAGGTGGGGGCTCAGGGGCTGGCCCATGGCGGCCATTTCCTGGGCGTACAGCAGGGCACCTTCGACGATGCCGAAGAGGCGGGCGCCGGCGGTGACCTCCTTGGCGGTGGCCGTCCGGACCACCGCGTCGGTGACGAACTCGATCTGGGTGCCCTTGCGCTTGCCGATGTGCAGCTCCATCACGCCGGTGGGCGTGGTCATCAGGGCTTCCAGCTCGTCGGTGACCCGGTCGCCGTCCATCACCGGGCGCCACCAGCCGACCTCACGGCCGGCCGGGCGGACCGGGCGGCTCTGCTCGTCCAGGATCCAGGCGCGGGACTCGTAGAACAGGAACGGCCGGCCGTCGTGGCTGATCCGGATCTCCTGCGCGAAGTCGAAGTCCTCGATGGTCGGGAACCCGCCCCGGCCGCGCCCCCGCCACACCCCGATGTACGGCAGCAGGCCGTCCAGGCTCCGGTGCAGCTTCGGGCCGACGCGCAGGTCGTGGCTCTCCTCGTACGGGTACGAGTCGACCGGCGGCGCGTTCAGCCACGGCGGCGGCGCAAGCGGGTTATCGTCCGACGTGTTCGCGCTCACGGGGCCACCTTCGTTCGCGACTGCGGGGCTCGCAAACCCGGCTCACTCCTCGCGCTCACCATTTTCCTCTCGAAATCTTCACGGCCAGATAGACCAGGCCCCCGGCGAGCGCGCCCAGTCCGGCGACCAGCAGGCTGACGAACCCGATCTCGGTAACCATCCGGGCCATCCTATGCTGGGCGCCATGGCCCGTACTCTCGTCGTCAAGGCCACCGCCGGGGCGGACGCCCCCGAGCGCTGCGCCCAGGCCTTCACCGTTGCCGCCACGGCGGCGGCCGCCGGGGTCGACGTGTCGCTCTGGCTCACCGGGGAGTCGACCTGGTTCGCGCTGCCCGGGCGGGCGCAGGAGTTCGAGCTGCCGCACTCCGCCCCGCTGGCCGAGCTGCTGCACGTGATCCTGGCCACCGGCAAGGTCACCGCCTGCACGCAGTGCGCCGCCCGGCGGGACATCGGCCAGGGCGACGTCATCCCCGGCGTACGCATCGCTGGCGCAGCCGTCTTCGTCGAGGAGACGATGGCCGAGGGCGCGCAGGCGCTGGTCTACTGACGGCCTCCCGGCCGACCCGGGAGAATGTCCGTCTTGGGTGGAGAGCCGATACTGGCCCGACATGTCCGGCTGCTGCCTACGATTCGGATGTGGGCCAGGCGACCGAGCAGTTCTTCGCGGCGCTGCCGAGGCGTGCCCCGGCGGTGCTGCGCGGCCCCACCGCCGGCACTCTCCAGATCGACCTGACCACCGGCAACCGCACCGAGCACTGGTACGTGGAGCTGGCGCCCGGATCGGCCCAGGTGAGCCGGGAGCAGCGGCCGGCCGAGGCCACCTTCACGGTCGGCGCCGACCTGTTCGAGGAACTGGCCGACGGACGCGAGTCGGCCCTCGCGGCGGTGTTCCGCAACGAGGCCACGCTCAGCGGCAACGTACTGCTGTTCCTCCTCTTCCGCCGGTTCTTCCCCGACCCGCCCGGCACCCGGGACCCCCGCGAGGTGGCCCGCGAGGTCGTCCGCGAACAGGCCGGACGGTCGGAATGACGCGGGTCAGCATCCTGGACGGCAACACCTTCCTGGTCAGCGACGAGCGCGGCGACATCGAGCCGTCCTTCGACTTCCCCACCGGGCTGTTCTCCTTCGACACCCGGTTCGTCTCGACCTGGATACTCAGCCTCGACGGCCAGCGGCTGCATCCGCTCTCCATCGACGACTCCCAGTCGTACGGGACCCGGTTCTTCCTGGTCCCCGGCGAGCCGACGCACTACCTCGACGCCAAGGTCTCGGTGCTCCGCAGCCGGTCGATCGGCGGCAGCTTCGGGGAGGAGCTGACCGTGCTCAACCACGCCGGTCAGGAGCAGGAGTTCAACCTCCGGCTCGACATCGGCGCCGACTTCGCGGACGTTTTCGAGATCAAGCACCAGCGGCAGAAGAAGGGCCGCACCACCCCGGGCACCGGGACGAACGAGCTCCGGCTCGTCTACCGGCGGGAGAATCTCCACCGGGAGACCGTGATCAGCACGAGCGCGCCGGGCGACATCGACGAGGGCGGCATGACCTTCCGGATCCGCGTCGGTCCGCACGGCGAATGGACCACCCGGCTGCAGGTCACCACGATCATCTACGGCGCCCGGGGTGAGGACATCCGGACCACCCTGCCGCTGGGCGGGCACCGCACCGCCGCGGCGATCCAAGCCGAGCAGAACGAGCTGATCGAGCGGGCCCCGAAACTCGGCTGCGACTGCCAGCCGCTGGCCGGGGCGTACCGGCGCAGCCTCAACGACCTGGCCGCCCTCCGGTACGAGTCGATCGCGCTGGGGGTACGGCTGCTCGCCGCCGGCCTGCCCTGGTTCATGACCCTGTTCGGCCGGGACAGCATCTTCACCTCGCTGCAGGTGCTGCCCTTCCTGCCCGAGCTGGTCCCACCGACCATCCTCATGCTGGCCGGCCTGCAGGGCAGCCGGGTGGACGACTTCCGGGACGAGGAGCCCGGCAAGATCCTGCACGAGCTGCGGTACGGGGAGACCGCCGGCTTCCTCGAGCAGCCGCACTCCCCGTACTACGGCTCGGCCGACTCCACCGCGCTCTTCGTGATCCTGCTCGACGAGTACGAGCGGTGGACCGGGGACACCACGCTGATCCGGCAACTGGAGCACGAGACCCGGGCGGCGCTGAGCTGGATCGACACGTACGGCGACCTGCTCGGCACCGGATACGTCTGGTACATGACCCGCAACCCGGAGACCGGCCTGCAGAATCAGTGCTGGAAGGACTCCTGGAACTCCGTCTCCTACGCCGACGGCCGACTGCCCGCGTTTCCCCGGGCCACCTGCGAACTCCAGGGGTACGCGTACGACGCCAAGCTGCGCGGCGCCCGGCTGGCCCGGACGTTCTGGAACGACCCCGCGTACGCCGACCAACTGGAACGCGAGGCGGCGGCGCTCAAGGAGCGGTTCAACCGGGACTTCTGGATCCCCGAGAAGGAGTACTACGCGCTGGCCCTGGATCCGGAGGGACGGCACGTCGACGCCCTCTCCTCCAACATCGGCCACCTGCTGTGGAGCGGCATCGTGGACGAGTCACGGGCGGCCGCCGTGGCCCGGCACCTGCTCGGACCGCGCCTCTTCTCCGGGTGGGGGGTGCGTACCCTCGCGGACGACCAGGGCCGGTACAACCCGATCGGGTACCACGTCGGCACGGTCTGGCCGTTCGACAACTCGTTCATCGCGTGGGGCCTGATGAGGTACGGCTTCCGGGAGGAGGCCGGCCGGATCTGCGACGCGATGCTCAGCGCGTCCCGCTACTTCGAGGGGCGGCTCCCCGAGGCGTTCGCCGGCTACGAGCGGGACCTCACCGACTACCCGGTGCAGTACCCCACCGCGTGCAGCCCGCAGGCCTGGTCGTCCGGCACTCCGCTGCTGCTGCTCCGGGTGATGCTCGGCCTGGAGCCGCAGGGTGAGCACCTGATCATCGACCCCGCCCTCCCCGAGGGGATGGGCCGGGTGGAGGTGCTCGACATCCCCGGCCGGTGGGGCCGGGTGGACGCCCTGGGCCGCAGCCGCAGCCCGCACGACGAGAGCCGCGGCCACTGACGGCCACGCGGCCAGGGCGGCCCGCTCCGGTCGGGGCGGCCCGCGACAGGACGGGTCAGCCGGCGCAGCCGGTCGAGGCGGCCAGCCGGAGCTGGTCACCGGTGGTGTCGGCCAGCACGACGACTCGCCCGGTCCGGTACGCGTACCCCTCGGGACGGTCGACCACGGCGGCGCCGAGCGGGCGCAGCGGCGCCAGCGACGCCGGCGTAGCCCCGGCCACCACGCTGATCGTCTGGGCGGCCTTGCCCGCGGGGCAGGGCACCAGGACCACCTCGGGGACCGGCGGCGCGGCCCGCCCCAGCGCCCGCAGCGCCGCCGCCAGCTCCGGCCCGATGGCCTGTCCAGGCAGCAGTTCGGCGTACTCGGTGTCGGCTGGCCGGCAGCCGGTCGCGGCGGACAGTCGGACCCGCCCGTCGGCCACCACCCGCCCGTCGACCGCCACGAACTCCCCCGCGTCGGCGCGCAACCGGGGGCGGCCCGATTCGACGTGGACCCCGGCCCGCCAGTCGGCTGGCAGCCGCTGCGCCACCCGCTCCAGCAGGGCCCGCTCGCCGCCGGCGGCGACCAGCACGTCCAGACCCCGGGTCAGTGCCGTCCCGTCGGCCAACGGGGTGACCCGGCAACCCCGGCGCACCTGGGCCGGGGTCAACTCCCAGGCCTCGCCGTCCACGGCGGCCACCAGGCGCCCCACCGCGCCAGCCACCACCGGAATCGCCTGGCCCAGGCTGCGCTGCTCCTTCACGGTCGGCGGGTCATGGCGCACCGACCACCAGGTCAGCCCCGCGAGCAGCACCGCCCACGCCACCGCCGCGGCCACCAGCCAACGCAGCCGACGCCGGCCGGGGGCCGGCTGGTCGGGACGAGTCGGCGGGGCGTAGCCCGCCTGGACAGCACCACTCACCGGGCCATCGTGTCATGCGGCGGCGACCGCACCGCCACCCGCGTGCGCTCTCCCACGTGCCCAGCACGGCCGGGCTGGCGGGGCCAGGTCGCCGATCCCACGGCCGCCGACCCCACCACAGCGCCGACCCGCGGTCGACCCGACCCGACCCGGGCCAGGCCGGGCGGGAGCGCCCCGGAACGACCCGTGGCCCGCCGCCCTTGGGGGGTAGGGCGACGGGCCACGGGCCGGTCAGAGCGTGGGTCAGGCGGCGACCGTGACGGTCACCTCGTTGATCCCGCGGGCGGCGGCGACGGCGGTGTCGCCGTTGCCGTGTCGGGAGAGCGCCCGCAGGGTCCAGGTGCCCGGCGCGGCGAAGAACCGGAACTGGCCGGCCGGGGAAGTCACCACCTCGGCCGTGAACTCGCCGGTCGAGTCGAGCAGCCGGACGTACGCGCCCGGCACGACCTCGCCGGACTCGGCCTTCACCAGACCGGTGATGACGGTCTCCTTCTCCAGGTCCAGGCTGGCCGGCAGCGGCGCGGCCTGGTCCGGAGCGGCGCAACCGGCGGCAGTGGGAGCCGTTGCTGCAGTGGGAACAGTCATCTCGATCACGCCTCCCCAGGCTCGTCGCCGAGCGCGACCGGCACGCCGACCAGCGAGCCGTACTCGGTCCACGAACCGTCGTAGTTCTTCACGCTCCGGTGGCCGAGCAGCTCCTGCAGGACGAACCAGGTGTGCGAGGAGCGCTCGCCGATCCGGCAGTACGCGATGGTCTCCCGGCTGTCGTCCAGCCCGGCGTCCGCGTAGATCCTGCGCAGCTCGTCGTCGGACTTGAAGGTGCCGTCCTCGTTGGCCGCCTTGGACCACGGGACGCTGATCGCGGTCGGCACGTGGCCGGCCCGCTGGGCCTGCTCCTGCGGCAGGTGGGCGGGGGCGAGCAGCCGACCGGCGTACTCGTCCGGGCTGCGCACGTCGACCAGGTTCTTGGTGCCGATCGCGTCGACCACCTCGTCCCGGAAGGCACGGATCGAGGTGTCCGGCTCGCTCGCGACGTACTGCGTCTTGGGGCGCTCCACCCGGTCGGTGACCAGCGGGCGGGCGTCCAACTCCCACTTCTTGCGGCCGCCGTCGAGCAGCTTGACGTCGCGGTGGCCGTAGAGCTTGAAGTACCAGTACGCGTACGCGGCGAACCAGTTGTTGTTGCCGCCGTAGAGGATGACGGCGTCGTCGTTGGCGATGCCCCGCTCGGAGAGCAGCGCCTCGAACTGAGCCTTGTTGACGAAGTCCCGGCGCACCGGGTCCTGGAGGTCGGTCCTCCAGTCGAGCTTGATCGCCCCGGCGATGTGGCCGGTGTCGTAGGCCGACGTGTCCTCGTCGACCTCGACGAAGACGACGCCCGGGGCGTCGATGTTCTTCTCGGCCCACTCGGCCGAGACGAGTGCGGTGTCGCGACTCATCAGATCACTCCCTGGTGAGGACGGATGGTGAGCCTGCGCGCGGAGATCGAAGTCGGTAGTTGTCGCACCACGCGCGGGACCCAGAGCTAGGAACGGATCACGGGTACGTGCGACGGCGCCGCTGCCGGGCGATCAAGGGAACACCGGAGGGTACGCGGACCCTGCGTGCCGGTGGCCGCTAGGCGGCCGAGGACAGCCCCGCCGTCAGATGACGGGGCGACACAGGCAGGTGGCCACGCGGCACAGGTCGACCGCGCGCCGTTTGGTGAGGAGCGTCCCCATGAGGAGGGAGACTACCAGCCGCTCCGGCCTGCGCCACCGGTCCGACCAGCATCCGGGACGCGGCACGGGCCCGGAGAACGCCGACGGCCCGACCGGTGGTCGGGCCGTGAGCAGGGATTCGTCGGTTGGCTGAGGCGTTGCCCAGCCGGTCAGCCGGCGGAGTTGATCGGCACGTGCTGCGCGTTGGCGGTGACCACCAGGCCCTCCGGCCTCGGTTCCACCTTGCCGACGCTGAGCTGGAACGGCAGCGCCGGCAGGGGCACCTTGACCGAGATGCTCCTGGCGTAGTTAGCCAGCAACGTCTTCGCCAGCGGCAGGTTCGGCAGGCCCTCGGCGGTCAGTTCGTTGAACCGCAGCGCCACCTTGCCGTCGGCGACCGTCAGGTCGGCGGTGCCGTGGACGGTGAGCTTCACACCGAGGATGTCCGCCGGAGCGGTGACCGTGAGCTTGCCGTCCCGCTCGCCGAGGGTGAGCCCCGGCCGGTCGAGCATCTTCGCCAGGCTGTCGTACGCGACGGTGGCGCGACCGTCGACGCTCTCGGCGATCACGTCGCCCCGCCCCGAGCGGAGGGTGTCCAGCGACGCCGTCACGTTGCGGGCATCCACGTCGAGCCGCGGCACGCTGACCGCGTCGCCCTGCACGGAGCCCTGCACGTCGGTCAGCACGATCGAGATGTGCTGGTACCTGCCGGCGGCCACCTGGGTGAGGAACGGGAAACCGCCCACGTCGACCTTCGGCGGCGCGGACCGCACATCCTGCTTGGCGACCTCCTGTCGCACCTGGTCGGCGATGGCGCGCTCGGCCACCCCGGCGGCCACCCGGTCGGCGACCACCAGCAGCCCGGCCAGGACCAGCAGCAGGACGACGAAACCGATTAGCACCTTGCGGCCCCGTCGCCGGGGCCGGTCCTCGTACGCCGGGTACGCCACTGCCACGCCGCCTCCTGTCCTCGCCGGTTCGCCGCCTGGCGGCGCGGGACCCTCGCGGCCGCGCGCCGTCTCGCGGCGCAACGGTACTTACCCGAGGCGTGGAATCCCCAATCGCACGCTCAGAGGAAGAGCACGCACATGGCGTACGCGGCCGGCGCGGCGAGCGCGAAGCCGCCCAGCGGCCCCTGCATGTGGCGGGCGATCCACATGGTGGGCGGCTCGCCGGCCATCAGCCGGCCCGCCTCGGCGTATCCGACGGCGAGGTCGGCCAGCACGGCGGTGGCCGCCGTGACCAGCCCAACCAGGGCGGCGCTGGTCGGGGTGAAGCCGACCAGGTAGCTGCCGAACACCGCGCTGGTCAGGGTGCCGAGCATGGCGCCCACGACCACGCCGGCGGCACCCCGGGGCACCTGTGGGGCGAGCCGGGGCCAGGGCGCCACCGCGTCGGTCAGCCGGGCCACCAGGAGCGCGACGCCGGTGGCGGTGAGGCAGACCGTCATCGCCTGGGTGCCCTTCGGGATCCGACTGAGCACGATCAGGCTGGCGAACGCGACCACGCCCACCACGATCAGCAGGGTGCTGCCGAGCGAGTCGGTCACCCGGACCCGGTCCACCCGGCGGACGAGCTGGCCGAGCACGCCGAGCACGAAGCCGCCGGCGGCGGCGTACCCGAGCGGGGCCAGGCCGGCGATCTCCGTCTGCACCGCCGCGGCGTCGGCGACCGCGGCCACCCCGGCGCTGACCAGCGCGACCACCAGCAGCGCGGGCGGGCGCATGGCCATTGTCCAGGCGAGCACGAAGAGCAGTTGGACGCCGAAGATGATGAATGCGAAGGGCATTCGGTGCCCCGGGCCGGCGGTCTGCGCGCCGAGCACCAGGCCGACGCCGAGCAGCGCGGCGAAGCCCGCGACGGTCAGCGCCAGCGGCCGGCGTACCGGGACCGGGGGCACCTCCTCCGCGACCTCGTCGGCGGACTCGGGGTCCGGGCGCCGCCCCGGGCCGCCCTTGCGGAGCCGGCGCGGGCCCGTCCGCTCGCCCCGCTCCCCGCCGTCGGCCGGACCGGTGCGCGGACCCGGCGGGTAGCCACGGGAGGGGCCGGCCGGCCCCGGACGCGTGTCGGCGGCCCACGGGTCACGGCCCGTGTCCGGCGAGGTCGAGGGAAACACGCCCCGATCGTGCCAGACCCGGCGGCTCCGGCGGAGGTCACGGTTTCGGCAACGTTAAAACCTGAGGCGCGATCGAGGGCAGATCGGGCAAACGGGAAATCTTACGGAGGTGTGGACCGGTCGATCCGTTACGCTCAAGCCGTTAGTCGCCCGTCAGCGACGCCGGGACCCACGCAAGTTCGCAGCGCCACCCGCTACCGGGAGTGTCGCTGGTCGCGCGCGGCCGAGGCCGCCGGGACGGAGGTGATCGTGTGGAGATCCTGCTGCTGGTGACCGCGCGTGCAGGGGAACCATCGGCGGTGCTGCCGGCACTCGACCTGCTGCCGCACTCGGTCCGGACGGCGCCCCGCGACGTCCGCACGCTGGTGTCCGGTCCGACCCCGGACGCCGTCCTGGTGGACGCCCGTTCCGAGTTGAGCGAGGCCCGCGCGACCTGCCGGATGCTGCACGCCACCGGGCTGGGGGTGCCGCTGGTCGCCGTGGTCACTGAGGCCGGGCTGATCGCGCTCAACGCCGACTGGGGCGTGGACGACGTCATCCTGGCCGGGGCGGGCCCGGCCGAGGTGGAGGCCCGGCTGCGGCTCGCGGTCGGCCGGCTCAGCAACGCGACGGCCGGCGCCGGCGGCTCGATCCGGGCCGGCGAGCTCACCATCGACCCGGACACCTACGCGGCCAAGCTCAAGGGTCGCCCGCTCGACCTCACCTACAAGGAGTTCGAGCTGCTGAAGTTCCTCGCCCAGCACCCGGGCCGGGTGTTCACCCGCGACCAACTGCTCCGTGAAGTCTGGGGGTACGACTACTTCGGCGGCACCCGGACGGTCGACGTGCACGTCCGACGGCTGCGCGCCAAGCTGGGCTCGGAGTACGAGTCGATGATCGGCACCGTACGCCAGGTGGGCTACAAGTTCGTCGTGCCGCCGTCGCGCTCGCTGCCGGAGTCGGAGCCCGCTCCGCTGCCCGTCTGATCGGAAACGTCTCCACTTTCCCCCTTCCGTGAGACTTCCTCCCTTCTGACCCTTTTGTGCCCTTGGCCGGATTTATTCTGAGCCAAATTCGGGCAAAGGGGGGCACAGTGCGTACGGGGATCAGGGACAAGACGACAGGCCGACACAGCGAGCCCGACGGGCGGTGCCGCTGATGTCGCCCAAAGCAATCCGCCGGGTCACGACCGTGGCCGTGGTGCTGGCCGCGCTGCTCGGCTCGGCGTTCGCGATCGGCCACAGTCTGATGGCCCAACTGGAACCCCCACCCACCGGGGCGACCGCCAACGTCAACGCCACGCACTACGCCGATCAGCCACCCGTCACCACCCGACCCTCCCCCTCGCCGTCCGCCAGCCCGAGCCCGTCCCGGCGGGACCGCCAGCCGGGTGCCGGCGACGGGCCGTACGGCGCCATGACCACCACCGGGTCGTCGCGGGTCGCGCTGACCTTCGACGACGGACCCGACCCGCAGTACACCCCGCAGGTGCTCGCCCTGCTCAGGGAGTACCGGGTGAAGGCCACCTTCTGCGTGGTGGGGGAGAACGTGGACAGCCACCCGGACCTGGTCCAGGCGATCGTGTCGGAGGGGCACACCCTCTGCAACCACTCCTGGAACCACGACGTGAGTCTGGGCGACCGGTCGCCGGAGACGATCCGGGACGACCTGCTGCGGACCGACGCGGCGATCCGGGCGGCCGCGCCGAAAGCGAGGGTCGACTACTACCGGCAGCCCGGGGGCGCCTGGACGTCCGGGGTGGTGTCGGTCGCCGAGGACCTGGGCATGGTCCCGCTGCACTGGGCAGTGGACCCGGTGGACTGGCAGATGCCCGGCGCGGCGCAGATCACCGAGACGGTGCTGACTCAGACCGAGCCCGGCTCGATCGTGCTGATGCACGACGCCGGCGGCAACCGGTCAGGCACCGTCGAGGCCCTGCAGTACCTGCTGCCCGAGTTGCTGCGCCGGTTCCAACTGGAGGCGCTGCCCACCGGGACCACGTGAGGATCACCATGGGCCGGTGCCCGCGTCGGGGATGATCGGCGGCCCGAGGCCCGCTACCGTGACGGGATGAGCGAGCGTCAGCGAGCGAATCGTCAGCTCAGCGCAAAAGTGCCTCATGCCGACGCCGAGCGCAGCGAGGCGTCGGCATGAGCGAGCGTCAGCGAGCGAATCGTCAGCTCAGCGCAAAAGTGCCTCATGCCGACGCCGAGCGCAGCGAGGCGTCGGCATGAGCAGCACCGAGCCGACCGCTGATCGTGTCGTCCGCGCCGACCGGCTGGCGCCGGTCGAGGTGGCCGAGGTGCTGGCACTGGCCCGCGTCGCCGGGGACGCCGACGGCGCCGACCCGCTCGACGAGCACGTGCTGCTCCGGCTGCGGGAGCCAGCGGCGCCCGCCGTGCACCTCACCGCCCGGGCCACCGACAACACCCTGACCGGGTACGCCCACCTCGACACGACCGACCCGGCCAACGGCATCGGGGTGGAGATGGTGGTGCATCCGACGTACCGGCGGCGCGGCACCGGGCGGGCGCTGGCCCGGGGGGTGCTGGCCGCGGCCTCCGCGCCGCTGCGCGCCTGGGCCCACGGCGACCACCCGTCGGCCGCGGCGCTCGCGGTCGACCTGGGCTTCACCCGCGCCCGGGTGCTCTGGCAGCTGCGCCGCCCGCTGGCCGCCGCGCTGCCCGAGCCGGTGCTGCCGGACGGGGTCGAGCTGCGCGCATTCCGCCCCGGCGAGGACGACGAGGCGTGGCTGGCGCTCAACAACGCCGCCTTCGCCGAGCACCCCGAGCAGGGTCGGTGGACCGCGGCGGACCTGCGCGTACGCCTCGCCGAGCCGTGGTTCGACCCGGCCGGTTTCCTGCTCGCCGTGGAGTCGTCCACCGGCCGGCTGCTCGGCTTCCACTGGACCAAGGTGCACGAGCGGCCCGGCTCGGCCCCGATCGGCGAGGTCTACGTGCTCGGGGTGTCCCCAGCCGCGCACCGGGGCGGGCTCGGCCGGGCGCTCACCACCGCCGGCCTGGCCTACCTCCGCGACCGGCGCGGGCTGGACCGGGTCATGCTCTATGTAGACGAATCGAACACCAGCGCGGTCGCCCTCTACGAGCGGCTCGGCTTCGCCCGCTGGTCCGCGCACGTCAACTACCAGCTCGGCTGACCGCGTCGCGGCCCACGCCGGCGGCCGGCACATGCCCCTCGCCGGCCGGCCTCCAGGACTGGACGAGGACGAGACGTATCACGGGACCGTCACGGGGAGGTTCCGGGGCGATCACGCCCCGCCCGACGTATGGCGATAAAGGGGACACCTCCCCGCCAGTTCATGTAATGGACAACACACACTCAGCTGGCCGTCGTTCCACGGAGCGAGCCTGTTCATCTTCCGTTCACTTCTGACCGGCGAACCGTCTACCTGGCACTTCTAGCTTCATCTTCAGCCGGTCAGCGCCGGCACCCGGCCTCCCGGACCGGGCGACCTGACAAAGACGTGAAGGGAAACCCCTCAGGTGAAGCTCCAGCGCCACGGCGCCATCGCCTGCCTCGCACTTACCGCGGTGCTCGGCCTCAGCGCCTGCGGCTCGGACAACAACGCGCCGAGTGGCACCTCCGCCTCCGGCTCCGCCGCTGCCGCCGACTGCGCCACGGGCACGCTGAACGCGCAGGGTTCCTCCGCGCAGAAGAACGCGATGGCCGAGTGGATCAAGGCGTACCAGCAGAAGTGCGCGGGCACCACGATCAACTACGAGCCCAGCGGTTCGGGCGCCGGCATCCAGGCCTTCATCGCCGGCACCGCCGACTTCGCCGGGTCCGACTCCGCCCTCAAGCCGGAGGAGCAGCCGCAGGCGGACGCCAAGTGCGTCGGCGGCCAGGCCCTCAACCTGCCGATGGTGATCGGCCCGGTGGCCATCGTCTACAACGTAGGCGGCGTGGACAACCTCCAGCTCAAGCCGGCCACCCTGGCGCAGATCTTCGCCGGCAAGGTGACCAAGTGGGACGACCCGGCGATCAAGGCCGACAACCCGGACGCCAAGCTGCCGTCGACCGCGATCCAGGCGGTACACCGCTCCGACGAGTCGGGCACCACCGACAACTTCACCAAGTACCTCTCCAAGACCGCTGAGGCGGACTGGACCTTCGGCAACGCCAAGGCCTGGAAGGCCCCGGGCGGCGTCGGCGCGGCCAAGTCCGACGGTGTGGCCAGCAAGGTCAAGAGCACCGAGGGCACCATCAGCTACGTCGAGTGGTCGTACGCCGAGAACTCCGGCCTGAAGAAGGCCAAGGTCCAGAACGGTGCCGGCGAGTGGGCCGAGCTCACCGCCGACTCGGCCGGCAAGGCCATCGCCGGGGCCAAGATCGAGGGCCAGGGCAACGACCTCAAGATGTCGATCGACTACAACACCAAGGAGGCCGGGGCGTACCCGATCGTCCTGGTGACCTACGAGATCGTCTGCAGCAAGGGCCTTGCGGCCGACAAGCTGCCGCTGGTCAAGGGCCTGCTGACCCACGCGGCCAGCGCCGAGGGCCAGCAGGACCTGGTCGAGCTGGGCTACGCCCCGCTGCCGGACTCGGTCCGGGCCAAGGTCGAGACCGCGGTCAAGAGCCTCGCCTGACGCGCTGACCGACACCACCTTCTCGATACGAAGCGAGCGAGCAGATGGGTGATACCCCTCACCGCTCGGCGCACGCCGGCACCGGCGGGACCCGCGTGGCCACGAGCCACGAGGGACCTGCCGGTGCCTCGGCGCGTGTGGCCGAGACCTCCGGCATCCCCGGTAACAGCGAACCCGGCCTGGGCGGCGGCGGGGCGCTGCCCCGGGCGCGGGCCTTCGGCGCGGAACGGGCGTTCCGTGGCCTGACCCTGGCCGCCGGCACCGCCGTCCTGGTCGTCATCGCGGCGATCGCGATCTTCCTGATCACCAAGGCCGTACCGGCGCTGCGGGCGAACACCGAGTCCTTCTGGACCTTCGAGGGCTGGTTCCCGAACGACAACCCGCCGAAGTTCGGCATCGGCGCGCTCGCCTTCGGCACCGTGCTCACCGCGCTGCTCGCGCTGCTCATGGCGGTGCCGGTCGCGCTGGGCATCGCCCTCTACCTCTCGCACTACGCCCCCCGCCGGCTCGGCAACAGCCTCGGTTTCCTGATCGACCTGCTGGCCGCCGTGCCCAGCGTGGTCTTCGGGCTCTGGGGCCGGGACTACTTCGCCCAGCCGGTCGCCGACCTGTCGGCCTGGCTCAACCGCTACTTCGGCTGGATCCCGATCTTCGGCGACGGCCCGTACGGCAGCTCGGTCCTGCTCGGCTCGGTGGTGCTGGCGATCATGGTGCTGCCGATCATCACCTCGCTCTCCCGCGAGGTCTTCCGGCAGACCCCGACGGCCAACGAGGAGGCCGCCCTCGCCCTGGGCGCCACCCGCTGGGAGATGGTCCGGACCGCCGTCCTCCCGTACGGTCGGCCGGGCGTGATCGCCGCGGTGATGCTCGGCCTGGGCCGCGCGCTCGGCGAGACCATCGCCCTGGCGCTGACCCTCGGCTCGACGTACGCCATCTCGTTCAACATCCTGCAGAGCGGCGGCAACTCCATCGCCGCGAACATCGCGAACCGGTTCGCCGAGGCGAACGACACCGGTCGGGGCGCGCTGATCGCCTCCGGCCTGGTGCTCTTCGCGATCACGCTGATCGTCAACATCACCGCCCGCGCGATCATCTACCGCCGCCGCGAGTTCACGGAGTCGGCCGCATGACCACCACCGTCACCTCCCACCGCCCGCAGCCCCCGGCCCAGCCGGTCACGCTGCGGGCAAAGCGGCTTCCGCGGTACGCCGCGCCCGCCATCGCCGTCGTGGCCCTGCTGGTCGCCGCCGGGATCGTGTACGGCGCCGGCATCGGCGGCCCGGTCCTGGTGGTGGTCGTCGGCGCGCTGCTCTACCTGGCCGGCCTCTACCTCGCCACGAACGCGGTCGAGGGCCGCCGGTCCGCCCGCAACCGGACCTGGAGCGCGCTGATCCACTCCGCCTTCGTGCTGGCGGTGCTGCCGCTGGCCTCGGTGGTCTGGACCCTGGTCAGCAAGGGCGCCGAGCGGCTGGACGGCAACTTCTTCCTCACCTCGATGAACAACATCGGGGCCCGGGACGCGAACGGCGGCGCCTACCACGCCATCGTCGGGACGCTGGAGCAGGTCGGCATCGCCACCTTGATCACCGTCCCGCTCGGCGTGCTCTGCGCGATCTACGTGGTCGAGTACGGCCGGGGCCGGTTCGCCTTCACCATCCGCTTCTTCGTGGACGTGATGACCGGCATCCCGTCGATCGTCACCGGCCTGTTCGTGCTGGCCTTCTGGGTGCTGATCGTCTCGCCGTTCTTCAACGACGGGCGGCCGGGCTTCTCCGGCTTCGCCGCCGCGCTGGCGCTGAGCGTGCTCATGCTGCCGACCGTGGTCCGCTCCAGCGAGGAGATGCTCCGCCTCGTCCCGGCTCCGCTGCGCGAGGGCGCGTACGCGCTCGGCGTGCCGAAGTGGAAGACCATCCTGCGGGTTGTTTTGCCGACGGCACTGCCGGGCATCGTCACCGGTGTGATGCTCGCCATCGCGCGGGCCGCCGGTGAGACCGCCCCGGTGCTGCTCGTCGCCGGTGGCGGCGCGGCGATCAACTTCAACCCGTTCGAGAACAACCAGTCGTCGCTGGCTCTCTTCGTCTACCAGCAGGCCGGCGAGGCCTCGAAGTACTCGCCGGCGCGGGCGTGGACCGCAGCGCTGACCCTGGTCGCCCTCGTCCTCATCCTGACCGTCGCGGCGAAGTTGCTGGCCCGCCGCAACCGGCTCGGCCGATGAATCCCGGAGGTACCACCACCATGGCCAAGCGCATCGAAGCCACCAACGTCACCGCCTACTACGGCGCCTTCAAGGCGATCGAGAACATCAACCTGACTGTCGAACCGAAGACGGTGACGGCCCTGATCGGCCCCTCTGGCTGCGGCAAGTCCACCTTCCTCCGGTCGATCAACCGGATGCACGAGGTGCTGCCGGGTGCCCGGGTCGAGGGCAGCCTGACCATCGACAACCAGGACATCTACGACCCGGACGTCGACGTCACCGCAGTCCGCCGGATGATCGGCATGGTCTTCCAGCGGCCCAACCCGTTCCCCACCATGAGCATCTTCGAGAACGTGGTGGCCGGGCTGCGGCTCAACGGGGTGAAGCGGAAGTCGATCCTGGAGGAGGCGGCCGAGAAGGCGCTCCGGTCGGCGAACCTCTGGGACGAGGTGAAGGACCGGCTCGGCAAGCCGGGCGCCGGCCTCTCCGGCGGTCAGCAGCAGCGGCTCTGCATCGCCCGCACGATCGCGGTCGAGCCGCAGGTGGTGCTGATGGACGAGCCCTGCTCGGCGCTCGACCCGATCTCCACGCTGGCCATCGAGGACCTGATGTTCCAGCTCAAGGACAAGTTCACCATCATCATCGTCACGCACAACATGCAGCAGGCCGCCCGGGTGTCGGACCGGACCGCCTTCTTCTCCATCGAGAAGACCGGCGACCCGGGCCGGCTGATCGAGTACGACAACACCCAGAAGATCTTCAGCAACCCGAGCGTGAAGAAGACCGAGGACTACATCACCGGCCGCTTCGGCTGAGCCGCTGATCCCGGCCCGCGAGGGGAGTCGGTCGACCTCGACCGGCGCCCCTCGGCGTACCCGGGTCAGTCGAGGAGGAAGCGGGGCTCGCCGGCCTCGGGGAGGTCGAGGCGGGGGGTCACCGGCGTGGCTGCGTCGCGGGTCGCGGCGGCCCGGGCCACGCCGGCCAGGTCTCCGGCGGCGGCGACCTCGGCCAGGGTGACCAGGGTGGGCGGGAGCATGGTCAGCTCGCCGGCCTCCGCCCGGGCCACGGCCTCCGCCGGGCGGATCCACAGGGTGTGGTCGGCCTCACCGGAGACGTCCCGGGTCCGCTGCCCCGCCGGCAGCAGGGCCACGAAGAAGTACGTGTCGAAGCGGCGCGGCTCGAACTCCGGCGTGATCCAGCGGCTCCACGGCAGCAGCAGGTCGGACCGGAGGGTGAGCCGGCGGCCGGCCAGCAGGTCGGCGAAGCCGGTCCGGCGGGACACCAGGTCCTGCCGGGCGGCCTCCCAGTCGTCCCCGCTCACGTCGCCCACCACAGTCGCCGCGTCCGGACCGGCCAGCAGCACGCCGGCCTCCTCGAAGACCTCCCGGGCGGCGGCGCAGACGACCGCCTGGGCGGCGTCCGCGGCAAGGCCGAGCCGGCCACCCCACGCGGCTGGCTCAGGGCCGGCCCAGTCCAGGTGCGCCTGCGAGTCGGAGCGGTCCACCCCGCCACCGGGGAACGCGTACACCCCGCCGAAGGCCATCGCGGCGACCCGGCGGATGACGTACACCTCGAAGTCGGGGCCGGCCGGGCGGAGCAGCAGCACGGTGGCCGCGACCCGGGGCACGGCCGGCACGCCGCCCTCGGCGCGGAACCGGCGGGCGTGCTCTACCAGGGCGGGAGGTGCGGCGAAACCGTGGCTGGTCATCCTGCGAGCCTAGTTCCCGACCAATGGATCGATTCTCCGGCGGCGCGGGAGAGCGGGATAGCGTGCCGCCATGACGCGTTGGGGAATCCTGGCCACCGGACAGATCGCCGGCCGCTTCGCCGAGGACCTGCGGCTGGTGCCGGGGGCGGAGCTGGTGGCGGTCGGCTCGCGTACCCGGGAGAGCGCCGAACTCTTCGCGGCCCGGCACGGCGTGCCCCGGGCGTACGCCTCCTGGGCGGAGCTGGCCGCGGACCCGGACCTGGACGCCATCTACGTGGCCACCCCGCACGCCGCCCACCACGAGGCGGCCATGACCTGCCTGGCCGGCGACAAGGCCGTGCTGGTGGAGAAGCCGTGCACCCTCGACCTGGCGACCAGCACCGAGTTGGTCGAGACGGCCCGCGCCCGCGGCCGCTTCCTCATGGAGGCCATGTGGATGCGATGTAATCCGATGATCCTGCGGGTCCTCGAGCTGATCGCGGAGGGGGCGATCGGCGAGGTGACCCACGTACGGGCGGACTTCGGCCTGGCCGGGCCGTTCCCGCCGGAGCACCGGATGCGGGCCCGGACGCTGGGCGGTGGCGCCCTGCTCGACCTGGGGGTCTATCCGGTGAGCCTGGCCCACCTGCTGCTCGGCGTGCCGCAGCACGTGCACGCCTGGGCGAAGCTGAGCCCCGAGGGGGTGGACGAGAACACCGGCCTGGTGCTCGGCTGGGACAGCGGCGCCGTGGCGACGCTGAGCTGCGGAATGATCGGCGCCACCGCGATCACCGCGTCGATCACCGGCACCACCGGCCGGATCGACCTGCCCGAGCCGTTCTACCGGCCGGGCGCGGCGGTGCTGCACCGGCCCGGCGCCGAGCCGGAGACCGTCCCGGCGGACCTGACCGGCGGCGGCTACCAGCACGAGGCCGTCGAGGTGCAGCGCTGCCTGGCCGCCGGGCTGATCGAGAGCCCGCTGGTGCCGCACGCCGCCACTCTGGAGGTGATGGCCCTGCTGGACGACATCCGGGCCCGGATCGGCGTCGCATACGCGTGAGGGCCCCCGGCCCGGTGGCCGGGAGCCCTCCCCACGTCAGCCTCAGAACAGCGGGCGGACCAGCAGATACGCCAGGCAGGCGATGGCCGCCGACGCCGGGAACGTGATGATCCAGGCGATCACGATGTTGCCGGCCACGTTCCAGCGGACCGCGGAGAGCCGCTTGGTCGCGCCCACACCCATGATCGCCGAGGTGATCGTGTGGGTGGTGGAGATCGGGGCCTTCAGCACCAGGGCGTTGAAGTAGAGCACGGCGCTGGCCACCGTCTCGGCGGCGAAGCCCTCCGGCGGGCCCAGGTCGATGATCTTGCGGCCGAGGGTACGGATGATCCGCCAGCCACCCGCGTAGGTGCCGGCCGCCAGCATGGCTGCCGAGGTCCAGAACACCCACTGCGGGATGTGGGTCTTGTCGGACTGGTAGCCGCCCGTGTAGAGGGCCAGCACGATGATGCCCATGGTCTTGGCGGCGTCCTGCATGCCGTGCCCGACCGACATGGCGGCGGCCGAGGCGGTCTGCGCCCAGCGGAAGCCCCGGTTCAGCTTGGCCGGCTGGCCCTTCCGGAAGAGCCAGAGGATCGCCAGCATCACCAGGAAGCCGAGGATCAGGCCGACCACCGGCGAGAGCACCATCGGGATGATGACCTTGTCGATGATGTTGCCCCACTGCACGACGCCGTCGGCGGCGAACAGGGTGGCGCCGACCAGGCCGCCGAAGAGGGCGTGCGAGGAGGACGACGGCAGGCCGAAGTACCAGGTGATCAGGTTCCAGGCGATCGCGCCGAGCACGCCGGCGAAGACCACCCCGAGGCTGGTCACCCCGGTGGGCAGGGTGACCAGGCCGTCGCCGACCGTCTTGGCCACCCCGGCGCCGAAGTGCGCGCCGACGAAGTTGCCGACGGCGGCCAGGGCGAGGGCGACCCGGGGGGTCAGCGCCCGGGTGGAGACGCTGGTGGCGATCGCGTTGGCCGCGTCGTGGAAGCCGTTCGTGTAGTCGAACGCCATGGCGACCACGATCACCGCCAGCACGGCGATGAGTTCGGGAGTCACGGGATCAGGACTCCTTGACCGCGATGGTCTCGACGGTGTTGGCCACGTGCTCGAAGGCGTCGCAGGCGGCCTCCAGCTCGTCGGCCACCTCCTTCATCTTCAGCACCGTCAGCGCGTCGTACTCGCCGGAGAAGAGGCGGACGAGCAGCATCCGGTACGCCTGGTCACCGTCGTTCTCCAGGCGGTTGCACTCGATCCAGTAGTCCTCGAGGTTCTTCATCGACCGCAGCTGCGGCATGGCGTCGGCGGTCAGCTTGGCCTGCTGGTCCAGCACGTTCACCAGCTCGTGCAGCTCGCGCGGAAGGGCGGGGAGCTTGGTCAGGCCGTACAGGTAGAGCAGGTTGCCGACCGCCTCCAGGTGGTCCATCACGTCGTCGAGCAGCGAGCCCAGACGGTAGATGTCCTCCCGGTCGAACGGGGTGATGAAGGTGGAGTTGATCTTCTTGAACAGCTCGTGGGTGATCTGGTCGCTGTCGTGCTCGACCTCGGTCAGCCGCTCGCTGACCGACTGCACGTCAACTCCGGGCAGCGCCAACTCGTTCAGGAGCTCGGTACCCCGCACCAGGTTCTGCGCGGCCCTGGTGAAGAGCTCGTAGAAGGCGCCCTCGGTGGGACGGAAGGAAAACTTCACAGCACGGACCTCGTCGTGTCGGTGGAAGGGTGGCCGTCGCCCCGAAAGGGCGTCCGCTCTGCGCATGCTAGGTACCCGGAGTAACGGGGCATCCTTCGGCCCACCCCTGGTCAGGGGTGATTTACCGCTCGTTCACCTTCCGTTCACCTTGACCTTCTCGGGCCCTCACCCCGCAACCGGTCGCGCTCCCGCTGGACGTCGAAGTCGGCGGGCGGATACCCCAGATCCAACGCGTCGAACGTCTCCCGGAGCAGGTGGGCCACCGCCCAGTCGCGGTACCACTTCCGGTCCGCCGGCACCACGAACCAGGGCGCGGCGTCCGTGCCGCACCGCTGCAGCGCCTCGGCGTACGCGGCCTGGTAGTCGTCCCAGCGGGCCCGGGTGTCAAGATCGCTCGGGTTGTACTTCCAGTACTTCGTCGGGTCGGTGAGCCGCTCCATCAGCCGCTCGCCCTGCTCGGCATACGAGATGTGCAGCATCACCTTCACCAGGGTGACCGAGTCGTCGGTCAACTCCCGCTCGAAGGCGTTGATCGCGTCGTAGCGCCCCCGCCAGGTTGCCTCGTCGACCAGCGACTCGACCCGGGCGATCAGCACGTCCTCGTAGTGGGAACGGTTGAAGATCCCGACGTAGCCGGGCGGCGGCAGGGCCCGCCGGATCCGCCACAGGAAGTCGTGCCGCGACTCCTCCTCGGTGGGCGGGCCGAACGAGCGGATGTGCAGGCCGAGCGGGTTCATCGCGCCGGCCACCCGCTTGATCGTGCCGTCCTTGCCGCCGCAGTCCATGGCTTGGAGCACCAGCAGCACCCGGCGCGGGCGGCCCCCAGCCAGGTGGGCGCCGGCCTGGGCCGGGGCGCTGGTCGGCGCCTCCGGACCGGCGGCGCCCTTCGCCTCGGCGTACAGCATCTCCTGCTGGCGGCCGAGCGCCACACCGAGCAACTCGACCTGCCTACGGGCCCACTCCTTGGGCCCGCGCCCGCTCCCCGCCACCGGGGGCAGCCCCGGCGTCGACCGGGGATCGATGCCCGCGAGGTCCACGGCCGGGCCACCCGGCGCCACCCGCAGCAGCTCCCGCATCGGGCCGCCCACGGGCCGCACCACCTCATCGACTCCGCTCATCCCCCGATCTTCACCCACCTCACCCATCCCCGCCTCCCGAGCGCCCCGCGCCCCGCGCCAAGATCTACACAGTTTCAGGGAAAGAGGTGCTTCCGGCGCGCCGGAGGCAGCATCTTCCGTGACCTAGTGCGGATCTTGCTGGGTGGCTGACCGGCCTGGCACCCAACGCTGCGGAGGGCACGTGAAGTGCGCGGATCTTGGCCGTGGGCAGGGCGGGGCGCGGCGGGACAGCGAACGTGTCACGTTTCGGGGCGGTGGGTCGTCCAGAGGTATGGGGAGAATGTGGTCTCCGACGGGAGGGAGCGGCCGTGACGGACCTGGCGGCGGAGTTCGCGGCGGAGTTCGAGGCGGAGCGCGGCCATCTCATGGCGGTCGCCCACCGGATGCTGGGCAGCCGGAGCGAGGCCGAGGACGCCGTCCAGGAGACCTGGCTGCGGTACGCGGGCGCGTTCGCCGATCCGGCCGCCCGCGCCCAGATCCGCGAGCTGCGCGGCTGGCTGACCACCACCTGCTCGCGGATCTGCCTGGACGTGCTCCGTTCCGCCCGGGTACGCCGGGAGGCGTACCCCGGTCAGTGGCTGCCGGAGCCGGTGGTGACCGACGTGCCCGCGGCGGACGGTTTCGCTCCCGACCCGGCCGAGCGGGCGGTCCGCGCCGACCAGCTCGGCACCGCCCTGCTGGTGGTGCTGGAGCGGCTGAGCCCGGAGCAGCGGGTGGCGTTCGTGCTGCACGACGTCTTCGCCGTGCCGTTCGCCACGGTCGCGGACGTGCTCGGCACCACGACCGTCGCGGCTCGGCAGCTCGCCTCCCGGGCCCGCCGGGCGGTGACCGCGCCGGATGTCCCCCGGCACACCGCCGACCTCGCCGAGCAGCAGCGGGTGCTCGCCGCGTTCATCGCCGCAGCGGAGTCCGGCGAGCTGGAGCGGCTGGTCCAGGTGCTCGCCCCGGACGTGGTGTTGATCGGCGACAGCGGCGGGCACTTCCCGGCGGCCCGCCGGCCGGTGGTCGGCGCCGAGGCGGTGGCTCGGTTCGTCCTCGGGCTCTTCGGCCAGGCGAGCCGCTACGGCGACCGCGTCCTCGCCCGACCCGTGTTGGTCGACGGCGCGCTCGGCTGGCAGGCGGAGACGGTGTTCCGGGACGGGCGGCCGATCCGCGTGGTCACCTCGTTCGCGGTGCACGACGGCCGGATCACGGGTGTGTTCAACCAGCTCAATCCGGAGAAGGTGGCCCAGCTGCCGGCGGTGGGGGCGCAGACCGGCTGGCCGCCGCACTCGTGAGCCGGCTCAGACCACCAGGGCCAGCCACTTCCGGTACGACGTGGCGAACGGCTCGGTGCCGTCCCCGAGCGCGCCGAACAGCCAGCGGGCGGCCGCCTCGGCCTCGACGACCAGGTCGTCCGGATAGCCGAACCGCTCCCGGTGCTCGGCGAACTCGTCCTCGTCGCGCAGCTCGACCACGCCGGTCTCGCGGCGGCGCACCACATCCAGGTCGAGATCGATCAGGTTGACCGTCTCGTCGCCCTCCCAGCGGGCCGGGGTGGCGATGTCGCAGTAGACCTCGCTGGTCCGCGGCGGCGGGTTGAACATCCCGGTCCACCAGGCGTGCCGGGGCACCAGCAGGACGAACGGGATCTGCTCGACCGAGGGCCGGCCGTGGTAGACCGATCCGGTGCCGGCCGGTACGCCGAGCCAGACGCCGAGGTCGTCCTCGGCGAGCCGGCGGGCGGGGTAGTCGCGGTGGGCGCTGCCGTCGTACTTGCGGTAGATCACGCGGACCACGTCGCTCGGCATGACTGGCACCCTAACCGATTCCGGCCACGCGACGCGATCGGCAGGTAACCGGACGCGACCCGGCCGGATCGCGCCACGCGGCGGATGGGCGGGACCGCTGTCGGCGGCGGCGGGTACGGTCGCACGGTGACCCCGCCCCCTGCCGCCACCGGTCCCGCCGTCAGAAAGCAACGTCGGGGCACCCGGCCCGGCGGCGGCGAGCTGCTGGCCGCCGCGGTCGGCGCGGTCCCCGGGGGCGCGACCCGGCCTGGTCAGCAGCAGATGGCCGAGGCGATCGAGCGGAGCATCGCCTCCGGCGAGCACCTGCTGGTGCAGGCCGGCACGGGCACCGGCAAGTCGCTGGCGTACCTGGCCCCGGCGCTGGCCGTGGACGGCCCGGTGGTGGTCTCCACCGCCACCCTGGCGTTGCAGTCCCAGCTGGTCGACCATGACCTGCCCCGGCTGGCCGACGCGGTGGAGCCGCTGCTCGGCCGCCGCCCCACCTTCGCGGTGTTGAAGGGTCGGCACCACTATCTCTGCCTGGCTCGGCTGGACAACTCGGTCGAGGAGGAGCCGGAAGACACCCTCTTCGACACGCCCCGGCCTGGCGGGGGCACCAAGTGGCTCGGCGAGGCGGGCCGGCTCGGCAAGCAGATGCAGCGGTTGCGCGACTGGGCGGAGGAGACCGCCACCGGCGACCGGGACGAGCTCGACCCGGGCGTCGACGACCAGGTGTGGCGGTCGGTCTCGATGCCGGCCCGGGAGTGCGTGGGCGCCACCCGCTGCCCGTTCGGCCAGGAGTGCTTCGCCGAGGCCTCGCGGGTCCGGGCCCGCGAGGCGGACATCGTGGTGACCAACCACAGCCTGCTCGCCGTCGACATGCTGGCCGGCCGGCACATCGTGCCGCCGCACAAGCTGCTGGTCGTCGACGAGGCACACGAGCTGGCCGACCGGGTGTCGTCCGCCGCCCAGGCGGAGCTGGTCCCGGAACTGATCGACCGGTCCGCCCGCCGGGCCCGGCCACTGCTCCGCCCGGAGGTCGCCGAGCGGCTCACCGAGGCGGGCGACGCCCTCGCGGTGGGGCTGGCCGAGGCGCCGGCCGGGCGGCTCACCGCTGGCCTGCCGCCGCCCCTCCGGGAGGCGTGCACGCTGCTCGACGCGGCGACCCGGGCTGCGCTGGAGGCGATCGGCGAGATCAAGGCCGACGACCCGGACCCGGTCCGCAAGCAGCAGGCCAAGGCGGTGCTGGACGAGCTCTCCACCACCGCGCAGCGGCTGCTGGAGGAGGCCGACCACGACGTCGCCTGGGTGGAGAAGCCGGAAAACGGCAGCCGGCGGGCACTGGTGGTCGCGCCGCTCTCGGTCGCCGGCACGCTCGCCACCCACCTGTACGACGAGCGCACCGTGGTCGCCACCTCGGCGACGCTGGCGCTGGGCGGCCGGTTCGACACGGTGGCCCGGGCGCTGGGGCTGGAGGCGCCGCCGCCCGCCCCGCCCTCCCCGGCCGCCGCCGCGCTGGCCAGCGCGGCCGCTGCCGGCCGCACCGGCGCCGCCACCGGGCCGGTGGCGAGCACTCCGGGGAGCCGGGCCGCGGTCGGGACGGTGCCGGCCACCGAGGGGCCCGGCTGGCGCTCGCTCGACGTCGGCTCGCCGTTCGACTACGCCCGACAGGGCATCCTGTACGTCGCCGCGCACCTGCCCCGGCCCAGCGTCTCCGGGCTGCCCGAGGCGGCCGGCGAGGAACTACTGGCGCTGGTCGGCGCGCTCGGTGGGCGTACCCTCGGGCTCTTCTCCTCGCGGCGGGCCGCGCAGCAGGCGGCGGAGTTGCTCCGCGCGCGGACCGACCTGCCCGTGCTGCTCCAGGGCGAGGAGGCGTTGCCGCTGCTGGTCCGCCGGTTCCGGGAGGAGCGGGAGAGCTGCCTGTTCGGGGTGATGTCGCTCTGGCAGGGGGTGGACGTGCCGGGTGACGCCTGCCAACTGGTGGTGATCGACCGGCTGCCCTTCCCCCGGCCGGACGAGCCGCTCGCCGCCGCCCGCGCGGCGGCGGTGGACGCCGGCGGCGGCTCCGGCTTCGCGGCGGTCAGCGTGCCGATCGCGGCGGTCCGGCTGGCCCAGGGCGTCGGCCGGCTGATCCGGGCGACCGGCGACCGCGGGGTGGTGGCGGTGCTCGACTCCCGGCTGGAGACGGCCCGCGGCTACGGCCCGTTCCTGCGGCGCTCGCTGCCGCCGTTCTGGTACACCACCCGCCCGGACGTGGCCCGGGGCGCGCTGGAGCGCCTCGGCAAGTCCTGACCCCCGCCCGGCGTTGACGCCACTCCGGGTGCGGCCGGCGCGGTTCCGACGGTCCGCGCGCCGGCCGCACCCGGAGTGGATCGAGCCGGGGGACGCGCGTCAGGGGGCCTGGGAGGCGACCACCACGGCGTCCGGTGGGGTGTCCGGGACGGTCCGGGCGGCGAGCCGACGGATCGCGGTGTTGAGCACCGCGATCAGCGGCACCGCGACGAGCGCGCCGGCGATGCCGGCGAGAACCACCCCGGCGGCGATCCCGATGATCACCGCGAGCGGGTGGATGGCCACCGCCCGACCCATGATCAGCGGCTGGAGCACGTGCCCCTCCAGTTGCTGCACGCCGATGACCGCGCCCAGGATGATCAGCGCGGTGACCGGGCCGCTGTCGACCAGCGCCACCAGCACGGCCACCCCGCCGGAGAGCGCGGCTCCGACTATCGGGATGAACGCCCCCAGGAAGACCAGCGCGGCCAGCGGGAACGCGAACGGGATGTTGAAGATCACCAGGAAGATCCCGATGCCGACCGCGTCGATGAAGGCGACCAGCACGGTGGCCCGGACATACGCGCCCAGCGTCGCCCAGGAGGCCCGGCCGGCGTCGTCGACCTTCCACCGGGCGGCCACCGGCAGCAGCCGGACCAGGAACCGCCAGATCTTGTTGCCGTCGCGGAGGAAGAAGAAGGTCGCGAAGAGCACCAGGATGGTGCCCGTGAGCACCTCGGCCAGGGTGGCGGCGGTGGAGAGGGCGCTAGTGGTGAACGTCTTGGAGTTGCCGCTGATCCACTTCTGCGCCTCGTCGATGTAGTGGTTGATCTGGCTGTCGGACACGTGCAGCGGGCCGGTCTTGAGCCAGCTCTGGATCTGCCGCACGCCCTGCGACGACTTGTCGCTCAGCTCCGGCACGCCGGCGATGAACTCGTTCACCACCAGGGTCAGCGTGCCGACCACCGCGGCCAGGCCGCCGACGAGCACCACCCCGGTCGCCAGCGACCGCGGGAAGCGGGCCTTGAGCAGCCAGCCGACCGCCGGGGCGAGCAGCGCGGAGAGCAGCAGCGCGATCGCCAGCGGAATGATCACGATGCGGATCGTGCCGACGATCTTGAGCAGCGCCCAGGCCACGAGGCCGATCACGATCAACCGCCAGGACCAGGCCGCGGCGATCCGCAGGGCGTGCGGCACGTCCGCGTCGTCCCGGCTGGTGGTCGAGTTGTGCAGGGCCGCCGGAGGGGCCACCCCGGCCGTCGGGGCGCTGGCGGGGGCGGCCGGGCCCGGCGTGGACGGCGAGGGCGCCGCCGACTCCCCCGGCGCGTCGTCAGGGTCGATCCGGTCGGCCCGCGCCGACTGGCGGCCGGACTCGTACGCACGGCGGAGCCGTCTGCGCATCCGCTCGAAGCGGCTCAAGCGCACCTCCCGCAATTCTGGTCCGCCCACGACACAGGGCGGACAGGATACGTCCGTCCGCCCCACCCTAGGGCGAGTTCGCCACACATTGCCCCTGTCCCGCGCCAATCAACCACGCCGACGGTCGACCACGGGGCACGCGGTAGCGTCTTCGCGTGACCGTCGACCAGAACCTCGACTCCGGCCTGCCGATCCGTCTGCTGCACGACCGCGTGCTGGTGCGTACCGAGGGCGGCGAGGGTGAACGCCGGTCCACCGCCGGCATCGTGATCCCGGCCACCGCGGCCGTGGGCAAGCGGCTGGCCTGGGCTGTCGCCGTGGGGGTGGGCCCGAACGTGCGCTCCATCGTCGCCGGCGACCGGGTGCTCTTCGACCCCGACGACCGCTCCGAGGTCGAGTTGCACGGGCGGGCGTACGTGCTGCTGCGCGAGCGGGACGTGCACGCCGTCGCCGCCGAGCGGGTGGAGAACGAGTCGACCGGTTCGACCGGCCTCTACCTGTAGCCGCCCGCCCCGGGGTGCCGTTTGCGCCGCTTCCCCCTGGGAAGCCAGGCAAGCACCAGCGCCCTGGGGAGGGACCATGCCGGTATTCGTGAAGAAGCTGCTGATCGTGGGAGCGGTCGGCTTCCTGATCTTCTTCATGGCGTTCCGGCCGGACGGCGCGGCGCAGCTGTTCAAGTCGATCGGCGCCCTCCTGATGGCCATCGCCCAGGGCCTCGGCGACTTCCTCAGCGGCCTGATGGCCTGACCTCGCCGCTGTCCCGCCACCGTCAGGCCCTCGGGGGTCAGGGCGCGGCCGGCACCGGAGACCGGGTGCCGGACCAGCCGGGCGGGCCGTCAGGCTCCGGGGGGCCAGGGCGCGGCCGGTCGGTGGCCGTACCAGCCGGGCGGGCCGTAGGGGGACGGCTGGGCCGGGGGCGGGGCCAGCACCACCGGGATCGGCACCACCGGCTCGTCCGGAGCCGCCACCGGCCGCTGCGAGCCGTCCGGGAACCGCAGGTGGTAGTGCTGCCCGTCCCAGACGCCGACCGGGGCCTGCGGATCCCGCCCCACGAAGAACGACCGGTACGCGGTGATCGCGTCCAGCAGCTCCCGTTCCTCCCGTAGGGTCCGCTCCCGTTCGGCCGGCTTCCGGTCCAGCCCGCGGCGCATCCCGTCACGCAGCAGCGCCAGCCGGGTGGCGGCGAACTGGTAGCCCCGCATCGCCTTCAACCCGCCGTCGCCGGCCACCCGCCGGGCCCAGGTACGCGCGGCGTGCCGCCGCCCGAGGCTGCCCAGCGCCGCCACCTCGGGCGGGGTGAGCCAGCCGGCCCGGACGTAGTCCGGCAGGGTCCGCTCGGTGAGCCGCCCCTCCCAGGCGCGCAGCCAGACCGCCAACCCGACCATGCCGAAGAAGATCGGCACCATCACGCCGATGTAGCCGTACAGCACGATGATCGGCTGCCCGGTGGCGACGGCCAGCGACGGCAGCAGGTTCCAGGTGCCGTGCAGCATCATCGCCAGCAGCAGGCCGGCGATCGGGGCGAGGACGCGGATCCGCCGGTCGGCGGTGCGGGCGGCGACGCCCAGCCCCACCCCGGTCATCGAGGTGAACAGCGGGTGGGCGAAGCCGAAGAGCAGGATCCGCACGATGAAGATGGCGATGACCTGCTGCGCGCCGGTGGCCGGTCCGTACTCCTCGACGCCGGTACGGTAGCCGTATCCGCCCAGGTAGAGGATGTTCTCCACCATGGCGAAGCCGATCGCGGAGAGCCCGCAGTAGACCAGCGCGTCGGTGATCCCGGAGAACTCCCGGCGGCGGAAGATCAGCAGCAGGATCGGCCCGGCCGCCTTGGTCAACTCCTCGATGAACGGGGCGACCAGCACCGCGGTCAGCGCCTCGGGCAGTCCCCAGTCCTTGAACAGCCGGGCGCCGGTCTCGTTGACCAGCAGCGAGATGGCGGTGGAGACGAACGCGCCCCAGGCGAAGCAGAAGATCAGATACTTCAGCGGCTCCGGCTCGTACCGGTCCAGCCAGAGGAAGCAGGAGACCAGCACCGGCACCGGCAGGATCGCCGCGACGACGCCGACCAGCAGGGCCTCGGCGCCCAGGCTCTCGCCGAGGGTGAAGACCATGAACACCGCGCCGGCGGCGATCAGCAGCACCACCGCGGCGAGCGCCAGGATCCGCCGCCAGCCGAGCCGGCGCAGCGGCATCCGGGGGGTCGACGACCCCGGCGGCGGGAGGGCGGGCGCGGACGGCGGCGGCGGCAGGGCGCCGCCGGGCGGGGTGTCGGCCATGCGGTCAGCGTAGTCACCCGTGGCCCTCTGGTCCGGCCGCATCGGGCCCGGTATGCTGCCGGGCAGGTCACGAGCGCCAGCGTCAAGCCCCGGCTTGCTGGCCGGCAACCCTCGTCGAGTTCGCGGTGGGGTGCCCCGGGTGATGACCGGGCCCAGCCCGAACCGCGTGCTGGGCAAGCGCGGACCCCGTCCCGGTAGCCCACCCCGGGGTCCCCTGGACCCGGGAGGTTCCGGCATGACCGTCACCGTCGTACCCACACTGCCCACGCTGCCCACACTGCCGGCGTCGAGCCGGCCGGATCCGCTGGGTGTGCTCGGCGTACCCGGGGAGATCAACCTGGACTATGCCGCCAGCGCGCCGTGCGCGCGGGCCGCGGCCGACGCGGTGGCCGAGCTGCTGCCCTGGTACGCGAGCGTGCACCGCGGCGCCGGCGCACTGTCGCGGCGCTGCACCCTGGCCTACGAGCGAGCCCGGCAGACGGTCGCGGACTTCCTCGGTGCCCGCCCGGACGACCACGTGATCTTCACCCGGAACACCACCGACGCGGTCAACCTGCTGGCCCGGGCGCTGCCGGCCGGCACCACCGTGGTCACCTTCGCCGGTGAGCACCACGCCAATCTGCTCCCCTGGCCGCGCGGCTCGGTCCGGCTGCCGGTGCCGGCCAGCCCCGCCGAGGCGGTACGCGCCCTCGACGCCGCCCTCACCGAGCTGCGGCGGGGCAGCGCGGGAACGGGTGTGCAGGCCGGGCAGGCCCGGGTCGGCGCCGGAACCCGGCCGGGCCTGCCGGTGCTGGTCGCGGTGACCGGCGCGAGCAACGTGACCGGGGAATGCTGGCCGGTGGCCGAGCTGGCCCGGGTGGCCCACCGGCACGACGCCCGGATCCTGGTGGACGCGGCCCAACTCGCCCCGCACGTCCCGGTGGACCTGGCCGCGCTGGACGTCGACTACCTGGCCCTCTCCGGCCACAAGCTGTACGCCCCGTTCGGCGCGGGCGTGCTCGTCGGGCGCGCTGACTGGCTGGACGCGGCCCCGCCGTACCTCGTCGGCGGTGGGGCCACCAGCCACGTCGGCGCGGCCACCCACGAGGTGCGCTGGGCCGACGGGCCGGCGCGGCACGAGGCGGGCACCCCGAACCTGCTGGGCGCGGTGGCCCTCGCAGCGGTCTGCGCCGCGCTGACCGAGGCGGACCGGGACGAGCTGCACGCCCGGGAGCAGGCGCTGCTGACCCGGCTGCGGAGCGGGATCGCAGCCCTGCCGCACGTGGTGGAGCTGCGTACCTTCGGGCCGGACGCGCCCCGGGTGGGCATCGTCTCCTTCGTGGTCGCCGGACGGGACTCGGCCGAGGTGGCCGCCCACCTGGCCGACGCGCACCGGATCGGGGTGCGGGACGGGCTCTTCTGCGCTCACCCGCTGGCCCGGCGGCTGCTCGCCGAGGCGGCGGCGCGCAGCGGCCGGCGGGATCTGCCGCCGACCGCGCTGCGGGCCAGCCTCGGCCTCGGCACCGCCCCCGCCGACGTCGACGCCCTCCTCACCGCGCTCGCCACCCTCCCCTGACCGCCGCCCGCCACCGGATCGGCCACGGGGAAGCGGGGCTATTCGCTACCGGATGGCCACTCTTTCGGTGAAGCTGCAGTCAAACGGGACACGCGGGGCGGGGGTCAGCCGACGGGGGGTGCGGTGGGGGGCTTGGGGGATTCGCCCTGGTCGGGTGGACCGCCGGTCCGCTGCTCCCGCTCGCCGAAGGCCTGCCGGATCAGCCGGTTCGCCTCCTCCTGGTCGATGCCGGAGGCCACCATGAGGTCGCTCGCCGCGGTGCGGATCTGGGCGATCACCACGCTGCCAGAGAAACCCACCCCCTCGGCGTACGCCCGGCTGGCCTCGCTGACCGCGCGCAGGGACCGTTCCCGGGCCTTCTGCGGCTCCTCCCCCGCGGCGAACTCCTGGCGGAGCAGGCGGACCGACTCGGCGAGGTGGCTGATCGCGTCGGGCATCGGCCCGGGGATCGGCTCCTCGTCCTCGATCAGGGTGACCGAGCGACGGATCAGGGTGCCGCTGTTGCGCATCGCCCGGTCGATCGGGTCGGCCGCCTCGGCGTAGTGGGTCAGCTCGCTGCGCCGGTGCCAGCGGGCCGGCGAGATGGTGGCGGTCTCCTTGGCGCCCTCGATCGCCTCGGAGAGCGCGGCCAGTTCCTCCTTGTTCTCCCGAAGCCGGAGCAACGCCTGCTGCGCCGCGTGCCGGTCCCGATTGCGCAGCGCCTCCGCGCAGGCCTGGAGCTGGTCGGAGAGGAGGTTCAACGCCGGCCGGGCGGCCCGGTTGATCACGCGTAACGGGTTCAGCGGCAGCAGGACCGCGGTGACCAGCAGCGCGATGCCGCCACCCACCGCCGCGTCGATGAAGCGGGGCACCTCCAGATTCTTGGTGGACGGGCTGAGCGTCACGATCAGCACGGCGGTGGCCGCCGCCTGGATCACCACCGCCACGCTCGCCCCGGCGAAGATGCTCAGCAGGATCGCCGCGGTCACCACCAGACCGAGCTGCCAGGCACCGGTCCCGAGGACGTAGATCAGGCCGTCGCCGAGCAACACCCCGATCGCCACCCCGACGATCAGCTCCACGGTCCGGCGGAACCGCTGGCCGACGGAGGCGGCCAGGGTGCCCACCGCGGAGATCGGGGCGAACACCGGCTGCGGATTCTTGAGCAGCCGGTGGGAGACCAGGTAGGCCAGGGCAGCGGCGAGGCCCGCCTGGACGGCGAGGCCGGCGGAGGTACGCACCCGGTGCAGCCGGTCGTGCCAGGTGGCCCGGCCCCGGTGGCGGAGCTCGTCCATCGCCTCGGCGATCCGGGCCCCGTCGACGTCGACCAGTCCCTCGCGCAGCCGTTTACGCCGCAGGAACGGCAGTCGTCGGTCCCGGGCCACGGCCATGGCCGGGACTACCCGTCCTTCACGGGGTGAATCCTCGTCCCGAGCGGTGGGGCAGACTGCACCGGGTGGACGAACTGATGCAGCGGTGGCGGGACGCGGCCCGCGCGGCAGGCGCGGTCGACCCGGCCGCCGTGGCGGGAGCCGGGGTGCGGCTGCTGGCCGGGTGGCGGGAGCCGCACCGGCACTACCACACGGTGGCGCACCTGCGGGCGGTGCTCGACGTGGTCGACGCGTACGCCGGGCAGGCCCGGCGGCCGGAGCTGGTCCGGCTGGCGGCCTGGTGCCACGACGCCGTCTACGACCCGCGGGCCGGCGGGGACGCCAACGAACGGGCCAGCGCGGAGCTGGCCGGCGAACTGCTCGCCGACCTCGGGCTGCCGGCGGACGCGGTGGCCGAGGTACGCCGGCTGGTGCTGCTCACCGCCGGGCACGTGGTGCGGGCGGACGACCCCGACGGGGAACTGCTGTGCGACGCCGACCTGGCGATCCTGGCCGCCCCGGCCGACCGCTACGACCGCTACGCGGCGGCCGTCCGGCGCGAGTACGCCCACGTCCCCGAACCGGCCTTCCGCGCCGGCCGGGCGACGGTGCTGGCCGGCCTGCTGGCCCTGCCCGCCCTCTACCGCCTCCCCGAGCCGCATGCCCGCTGGGAGGAACCGGCCCGGGCCAACCTCACCCGGGAACTCGCTGCCCTGGAAGGCGGGTGAGGTGCTTGGGGCGGCGCAGCCCGGCGTCCCGCAGCAGCCGCACGAGTTCCCGGGAAGGGACCACCCGGGCGCCGAGCCAGACGGCCATCGGGAACCGCTCCGCCGGCAGGTCGTAGTGGTCCCGGTCGAAGCCGCGGCGGGGTGCGCCCAACGCCTCGGCGAAGGCGTGCAGCTCGGCGTACGAGACGTCGCTGATCAGGTGCGACCAGAGCCGTCCCTGCGAGGGCACCACCGGCCGGTCCAGGTACAGCATGGCGACCAACGGTACGCCCGGTTGATGATCACGACCGGCACGACTTAGCCTTCCCGGCATGGCCGGTACCCCCCTCCTCGACGATCTGCGGGCCGCGCTCGGCGACACCGCGGTGCTGACCGACCCGGATCTGCTCCGCAGCCACGAGCGGGACGAGGCCGACCTCTGCGCGGCGGGTACGCCGCTGGTGGTGGTCCGTCCGCGCACCACCGAGGAGGTGGTGGCGGTGGTCCGGGCGGCGGCCCGGCACGGCGTACCGGTGGTGCCGCAGGGGGCGCGGACCGGGCTGGCCGGCGCGGCGAACGCGGTCGACGGCGCGCTGCTGCTGAGCACGGTGGCGATGGACCGGATCCTGGAGATCGACCCGGTGAGCCGGATCGCCGTGGTGCAGCCGGGCGTGGTCAACGCGGCGCTGGCCGGCGCGGTGGCGAAGCAGGGATTGTGGTATCCGCCGGACCCGGGCTCGTGGGAGTCGTCCACCATCGGCGGCAACGTGGCCACCAACGCGGGCGGCATGTGCTGCGTCAAGTACGGCGTGACGACGGAGTACGTGCTCGGCCTGGAGGTGGTGCTCGCCTCCGGCGAGGTGCTGCGCACCGGCCGACGGACCGCCAAGGGCGTCGCCGGGTACGACCTCACCCGGCTCTTCGTCGGCTCGGAGGGCACCCTCGGCGTGATCACCGAGGTGACCGTCTCGCTGCGGCCGGCACCCGAGGAGTCGCTCACCCTGGTCGCGGTCTTCCCCACCACGGCGGCGGCCGGCACGGCGGTCGCCGGCATCGCCGAGCGCGGGCTCACTCCGAGCCTGCTGGAGCTGCTCGACCAGACCCATCTGCGGGCCATCGAGGCGTACCGGCCGATGGGGTTGCGGACCGACGCGCAGGCGCTGCTGCTGGCGGCGGTGGACACCGGCGGGCGGGCGGCGGACGACCTGGCCCGGCTCGCCGAGGTGTGCACGGCGGCCGGCGCCGACGAGGTCTACGCGGCCACCGACGCGGCGGAGGCGGCGGCGCTGCTCCAGGCCCGGCGGCTGGCCCATCCGGCGATGGAGAAGTTCGCCGCCGACACCTTCCCGGGCGGCAACGGCGGCCTGGTCATCGACGACGTGGCGGTGCCGCGCGGCGCGCTCGCGGCCCTGCTCGACGGGGTGGCGCGGATCGCCGGGGAGTGCGGCGTGCCGATCGGCGTGGTGGGGCACGCCGGCGACGGCAACATGCACCCGAACATCGTGGTCGACCGGGCCGACCCGGCCAGCGTGGCGCGCGGCCGGCGGGCCTTCGACGAGATCATGCGACTCGGGTTGGACCTCGGCGGCACCTGCACGGGCGAGCACGGCGTGGGGCTGCTCAAGCGGGACTGGCTGGCCCGGGAGATCGGCCCGGTCGGCATCCGGGTGCACCAGGCGATCAAGCAGGCGCTGGACCCGGCCGGCCTGTTCAACCCGGGCAAGGTGTGCTGACGCTCAGCCCTTGTCCTCGGCCGGGGTGGTCTGGGTGAGCAGCAGCAGGATCTCGTTGGCCACCGGCGGCTTCTCCTCGCCCGGGCAGTCCTGCGAGGTGATGGTCAGCTCCGGCGAGATCAGCAGGGTGGAGGTCAACGCGTCGATGCAGGTCTGCTTGTAGTGGCGGGCCTGGTCGGTCTCCTGCGCCAGGGCCGGGTCGGCGAGCATCCGCTGCAACCGCTGCGTCTGCTCCGGGTTGAGCGACCCGGTGGAGTCGACCCCGTCGCCGGCGCAGTCCCGGCACTGCCACCGCCCGCTCGGGTCCACCTCGAGCGTGCGGACCGGGCCGTCGGTGCCGAGCTTCTGGATCAGCGAGACCCGCCGGGACTCGCCGGCGACGGCCGTCGCGTTGCCCGCCCCCGGGTTGGTGCCGCCCTCGGCCTGGCCGAACAGCGAGCAACCGGTCAGGGCGGTCGCCAGCAGGACGCCGGCGGACATGAGCGGAACGCGCGACCATGACGGGCGGAGCACGGAGGGAACCTACACTTCCGTAGGTAGCGCCCGATACCCTCCGAACGACGTTACCCGCTGGTCACCGCGAGGACGACGGCAACTCGGCGGCGTCGCCCTCGCCGCCCCGGTCCGCCGCGAAGCCGCGGACGTCCGGAGCGCCCAGCCGCGCCGCGTCGGCGGCCACGTCGTCCGGCATCAGCTGCGACCGCCGCTCGGCCTCCACCCGGGCCCGGTATACCGCTACCTCGCGAGCCCGGGTCGCCGCGTCCCAGCCGAGGACCGCACCCATCAGCTCCGCGGCGTGCTCCGCCGACTCCAGGCCGCGGTGGCTGGTCTCGATGGAGATCCGGGTACGCCGGGTCAGCACGTCCTCCAGGTGCAGCGCCCCCTCGGCGCGGGCCGCGTAGGTCACCTCGGCGGCCAGGTACTCGGGGGCACCGGCGAGCGGCGAGCCGAGCAGCGGGTCGGCACCGACCAGGGCCAGCACGTCGAGGGTGAGCGTGCCGTACCGCTCCAGCAGGTGCTCGACCACACCGACCGGCACCCCGTGCCGGCGGGCCAGGTCGGCCCGGTCCCGCCACATCGCCGCGTACCCGTCGGCGCCGAGCAGCGGCAGGTCGGCCGTACGCGACGGGCGCGTCCCGCCCAGCCGGTGCACCGCCCGGTCGACCACGTCCGACGCCATCACCCGGTACGTCGTGTACTTGCCGCCGGCCACCAGCAGCAGCCCGAGCATCGGCTCGACCACCGCGTGCTCGCGCGAGAGCTTCGAGGTGGAGTCCGCCTCGCCGGCCAGCAGCGGGCGCAGCCCGGCGTACACGCCCTCGATGTCGTCGGTGGTGAGCGGGCGGTCCAGCACGGTGTTGACCTGCTCCAGCAGGTAGTCGATGTCCCGGGCGGTGGCCGCCGGGTGGGACCGGTCCAGCCGCCAGTCGGTGTCCGTGGTGCCGATGATCCAGTGGCCGCCCCACGGGATGACGAAGAGCACGCTGGTGGCGGTCCGCAGGATCAGCCCGGCCTCGCCGGTGATCGCCGAGCGGGGCACCACCAGGTGCACGCCCTTCGAGGCCCGGACCCGCAGGCCGGGGCGCAGCCCGACGTCGTCGAGCATCCGCGACATGTCGTCGCTCCACACCCCGGTCGCGGCGATCACCGTGCGGGCGCGTACCTCGAACTCGGCGTCGGGCGAGCCGGCGGGCGCCTCCAGGTCGCGGACCCGGACCCCGGTGACCTCGCGGGCCTGCCGGAGCAGCCCGACGGCTTGGGCGCTGGTCACCACGGTCGCCCCGAGGCTGGCCGCCGTGCGCGCCAGCGTCACCACCAGGCGGGCGTCGTCGACCTGCCCGTCGTAGTAGCGGATCGCCCCGGCCAGCTTGTCGGCGCGCAGGCTCGGGAAGACCCGACGGGTGCCCTCGCGGGTCAGGTGCCGGTGCAGCGGCATGCCGCGCCCGCCGCCGAAGAGCCCGGCGAAGGCGTCGTAGGCAGCCACCCCGGCGCCGTAGTACGACCGGCGGAAGAAGCGCCCGGGCAGGTCACTCAGCCGGCCCTCGGCAGGAAGCGGGACCAGGATCGGCACCGGGCGTACCAGGTGCGGGGCGAGCCGGGTGGCGAGCAGCCCGCGCTCGGTCAGCGCCTCGTGGACCAGGTGGAACTCCAACTGCTCCAGGTAGCGCAGGCCGCCGTGGATGAGCTTGCTGGACCGGCTGGAGGTGCCGGCGGCGAAGTCCCGCGCCTCCACCAGGGCCACCTTGAGCCCGCGGGACGCCGCGTCGAGGGCGGCCCCCGACCCGGTCACCCCACCGCCGATGACCAGCACGTCGAAGCGCTCGGCCCGGAGGCGGCGCAGGTCGTCGGCGCGGCGCTCGGCGGAGAGTTGACCGGCCGCGGATCGGGACACGTTCGGGTCGCGCACCCGTCCACGGTAACCGTCCGCACGCCACGGCGGCACGCGCCGCCCGGGCCGTACGGTGATGGTCATGGTCTTCGGTCCCCCCGCAGCCCCGGTCCCGCCACCGGTTCCCGCTCCCCGTCGGTCCGGGCCCTGGCCGGTGGTCGCCGCCGTGCTCACCGGCGCCTGGGCCGTCTTCGTGACCGTGCCGGGCCAGGTCGCCGGCTGGGTGGTCGACCAGGTGGTGCTCACCTCGGGTCTCCACCGGGCGGTGCTGACCTGGCCGGTGGTCGTGCTGGTCACCGTGCTGCTGGTGGGCGCGCCCACCCTCGCGCTCGCGCTGCTGCCCCGCTCCCCGGCGGTCCGGGCCACCGGCCGCGCCTGGCTCGCCGGGACGCTGGCGCTCGGCGCGCTGACCCTGCTGCGGACGGTGCCGCCGGTGCACGAGGAGGCGTACCTGGCCGCGCTGGCCGCCACCGGGGCCCTGCTCGCGCTGGTGCTCGGCCGGCTGGCGCGCCGCCGCGCGGACGCCACGCCCCCCGACGTGGTGACCGGCCCGGAGCACCCCCCGGCTGGCCCGGCCGGCGTGCCGCCGGGCTCGGCTCCCGCGCCACCTCGTGGCGGTGGGCCGGCGGGCGGCCGGCGGGCGGACCCGGTGACCCTGCTGGCGGTCGCCGCCGGGCTGGTCACGCTGCTGCCCTGGGCGTGGGTGGGCGCGCTCGGCGGGGTGCTGGAAACGGTGCTCGCCGGCCTCGCCGCCGCCGCGCTCGGCGCACTCGCCGCAGCCCTGCTCGACGCAGCCTTCTGGGCCCGGTTCGCCGTCGGCGCACCGCCCCGGCCGGCCCGGCTGGTGCTGGTCGGCGGGCTGGTCGCCGGGGTCACCCTGGTGCTGCTGGCCGCCGGGGCCGGGCAGTCCGGGGCGCAACTGCCGGCGCTGGTCGTGCTGCCGCCGCTCGGCGTCGTGCTGGGCGCGTTGGAGGTCGCGGCCCGGCGGGCCGGCGCGCCGGCCGGCCGCCGCCCGGTCCGCTGGCTGGTCGGCCTCGCGCTGCTCGGGCCGCTGGCGTTCACCGACCCGGAGGAGATCACCGTCCTGCTGGCCACCAGCCGCGACGTCCCGTTCTGGGTGGCGGTCGCGACCGGCGCCGCGTTCGTCGTCGCGGTCCTGCTCGCCATCGGGTACGGGGTGCTGCTGGCCCGGCCCCGCGCCCGCGCCCCGCGCCGCAACGCGGCCGGGCTGGCCGCCGCGGCCCTGCTCGCCGCCGTGGCCGTGGTCTACGTCGTCCCCGGCCAACCCGGCCTGTACGGCGAGCGGCTGCTCGTGGTGCTGCGCGAACAGGCCGACCTGACCGGCGTCCCGGCCGGGGCGCCCGGGCGGGCCGGCCGGGACGCGCGGGCGGCCGAGGTGTACCGGCGGCTGGTGGCCACCGCCGACCGGACCCAGGGTGACCTGCGCCGCGAACTGACCCGGCTGCGCCTGCACCCCACGCCGTACTACCTGATCAACGCCATCGAGACGGACGGCGGGCCGGCGGTACGGGCCTGGCTGTCCGGGCGCCCCGAGGTGGGCCGCGTGCTGATCAGCCAGCGGCTGCGCCCGTTACCGGCGGCGGCGCCCCCGGCCCGGGGCAACCAGCCGGCGCCCGCCGGTCCGGTCTGGAACGTGTCCCTGATCGGCGCCGACCGGGTCTGGTCGGAGCTGAAGGTGACCGGGACGGGCGTGGTGGTCGGCAGTTCCGACTCCGGGGTGGACGGTCGGCACCCCGCCCTGGCCGCCGGCTTCCGGGGCGGCGACGACTCCTGGTACGACCCGTGGGAGCACCGCCGCACGCCCGGCGACCGAGGTGGCCACGGCACCCACACGATCGGCAGCGCGGTGGGCCGGAACGGGATCGGCGTGGCCCCCGGGGCGGACTGGGTCGGCTGCGTCAACCTGGACCGCAACCTGGGCAGCCCGGCGCATTATCTCGACTGCCTCCAGTTCATGCTGGCGCCGTTCCCGCCGGGCGGGGACCCGTTCACCGACGGTCGGCCGCAACGCGCACCCGACGTGCTGACCAACTCGTGGGGCTGCCCACCGATCGAGGGTTGTGACCCGGGGGCGCTGCGGCCGGCGACCGCCGCGCTGGCCGCGGCCGGCATCCTGGTGGTGGCCGCGGCCGGCAACTCCGGCCCGTACTGCGGCTCGGTGTCCGACCCGCCGGCGCCGTACCCGGACGTGCTGACGGTCGGCGCGGTGGACCGGGCCCGGCAGCTCACCCGCTTCTCCAGCCGGGGACCGGCCGGAGCGGGCATCGCCAAGCCGGATCTGGTCGCGCCCGGCGCGGGGGTGCTGTCGGCGTACCCCGGCGGCGGCTACACCACCCTGGACGGCACCTCGATGGCGACGCCGCAGGTGGCTGGGGTGGTGGCGCTGATGTGGTCGGCGAACCCGGCACTCGTCGGCGATCTGGCCCGGACCCGGCGGATCCTGCTCGACACCGCCGCGCCGGCCAGGGTGCCGCCGGACGCGGCGCGCTGCGGCGGCCCCGCCGACGAGGTCGGCGCCGGCGTGGTCGACGCGTACGCGGCGGTCCGCGCCGCGCAGCGCGCCGGATCACCCTCCTGACACCCGGGTCGCCGTTGGCACCCGGACCGGTCGGGCGGTGCCGGACGGCGGACGGATGACCTAGGGTCGGCGACCATGGACGCGGAGATCATCGAACTCGGCCCGAACCGCCTGCCCGCGATCGTCGACCTCTGCCGGCGGGCCCTCGACCTGCCCGAGGACGCGGCCGAGGCGCCGGCCATCGTGGACACCCTCGCCGCCCGCGCGGCGGCCGACCGGCCGGTGCTGCGGCTCGGCGCGGTACGCGGCACCGAGCTGATCGGCGTGCTGGTCGGGTCGCGGTCCCAACGGGACCCCGAGCTCGGCCACGTGGACCTGCTGGCGGTGGCGCCGGCGCAACGGCGCCGGGGCGTCGGGCGGGCCCTGCTGGCCGAGGCGGAACGGCGGCTCGCCGGGCTGGGCGCGACCGAACTGCTGCTCGCCGGGAACCCGCCGTACTACGCCTGGCCGGGGATCGACGTGCGGTACACCCCGGCGGTCTGCCTCGCGCTACGGCTCGGCTACCGGCAGGACCGGACGGCCTGGAACATGACCGTGGACCTGGCCGAGGGCGCACCGGCGGTGCGTACGACCGAGCCCGCCGAGCGCCGGCTGGCCGACCAGGGCGTCACGGTACGCCGGGCCGAGCCGGCGGACCTGCCCGCGCTGGCCGCGTTCGCCCGGTCCACGTTCGGCGGGACGTGGGACGGCGAGCTGGCCGGTTCGCTCGGGCGGTCGGGCGCTGGCGCGCACCTGGCGGAACGGGACGGCGAGGTTCTCGGGTTCGCGGCGTACGGCTCATCCCGGCCGAGCTGGTTCGGGCCGATGGGTACGGCCCCGGCGGCCGAGGGCTCGGGCATCGGTGGGGTGCTGCTCCGGCGTTGCCTGCGCGACCAGGCGGTAGCGGGAATCGGCACGGCGCAGATCGGCTGGGTGGGTCCGGTGCCGTTCTACGCGGGCGCGGCGGGGGCCAGGATCGAGCGGGTTTTCTTTCTGTACCGGAAGGCGCTGGGTGGACAGGAATGACTAATGGGGCGAAAAGTGCATAGACGCTAATAATGCCATTCCGGCCCGTGGCCATTGACCGCCCCCTACGGTCGAGTCATAAGGAGGCAGCCATGACCACGGACGACGAACGGACCGACGACCAGCCGACGAGCTGGCACCCGGTCGGCGAGGTCTCCGGCCAACTGCCGTTCGACCGGCTCGACTACGGCGACGCCGAGCAACTGGTGGAGATGGCCGGCATCGACGAGCCGGCCAGCGACGAACCGCTGCAACTGGTGGACGAGCCGATCCGCATCCCGCCGCCGTACGAGCGGGTGCACAAGCGGCGAAACCAGCGGCGGCTGCCGACGTGAGACACGGAACGGGGGCGGACCGCTGACGCGGCCCGCCCCCGTTCGGCGTGCTGGTGGAGCTGGACTCAGAAGTCCATCTCCCCGCCACCCGGGCCAGCCGGGGCGGCCGGGGTCTTCTCCGGCTTGTCCGCCACGACGGCCTCGGTGGTGAGGAACAGCGCGGCGATCGACGACGCGTTCTGCAGCGCGGAACGGGTCACCTTGGCCGGGTCGATGATGCCCGACGCGAGCAGGTCGACGTACTCACCGGTCGCGGCGTTGAGGCCGTGGCCCGGGTTGAGGTTGCGGACGTGCTCGACGACGACGCCACCCTCCAGGCCGGCGTTGACGGCGATCTGCCGCAGCGGGGCGTCCAGCGCGATCTTGACGATCTGGGCACCGGTCGCCTCGTCGCCGGCCAGGTCCAGCTTGTCGAAGGCGGTCTTGCCGGCCTGCACCAGCGCGACACCACCACCCGGGACGATGCCCTCCTCGACGGCGGCCTTCGCGTTGCGGACGGCGTCCTCGATGCGGTGCTTGCGCTCCTTCAGCTCGACCTCGGTGGCCGCGCCGACCTTGATCACCGCAACACCGCCGGCCAGCTTGGCCAGGCGCTCCTGCAGCTTCTCCCGGTCGTAGTCGGAGTCGCTCTTCTCGATCTCGGCCCGGATCTGGTTGACCCGGCCCTGGATCTGCTCGGCGTCGCCGGCGCCGTCGACGATGGTGGTCTCGTCCTTGGTCACCACGACCTTGCGGGCGCGGCCCAGCATGTCGAGGCCGACGGCGTCGAGCTTGAGGCCGACCTCCTCGCTGATGACCTGACCACCGGTGAGGATGGCGATGTCGGCGAGCATGGCCTTGCGGCGGTCACCGAAGCCCGGCGCCTTGACGGCGACCGACTTGAAGGTGCCCCGGACCTTGTTGACCACCAGGGTGGCCAGGGCCTCGCCCTCGATGTCCTCGGCGATGATCAGCAGCGGCTTGCCCGACTGCATGACCTTCTCCAGGATCGGGAGCAGGTCCTTCACCGACGAGATCTTGCTGTTGACGATCAGGAGGTACGGGTCGTCGAAGACGGCCTCCATACGCTCCGGGTCGGTCATGAAGTACGCGGAGATGTAGCCCTTGTCGAAGCGCATACCCTCGGTGAGCTCCAGCTCCAGGCCGAAGGTGTTGCTCTCCTCGACGGTGATGACGCCTTCCTTGCCCACCTTGTCCATCGCCTCGGCGATGATCTCGCCGACGCTGGTGTCACCGGCGGAGATGGAGGCGGTGGAGGCGATCTGCTCCTTGGTCTCCACGTCCTTGGCGAGCTTGAGCAGCTCCTCCGAGACGCTGGCCACGGCCGCCTCGATGCCCCGCTTCAGGGCCATCGGGTTGGCGCCGGCGGCCACATTGCGCAGGCCCTCGCGAACCAGGGCCTGGGCCAGGACGGTCGCCGTCGTCGTGCCGTCACCGGCGACGTCGTCGGTCTTCTTCGCGACCTCCTTGACCAGCTCGGCGCCGATCTTCTCGTACGGGTCCTCGAGCTCGATCTCCTTGGCAATGCTCACACCATCGTTGGTGATGGTGGGGGCACCCCACTTCTTCTCGAGCACGACGTTGCGGCCCTTGGGGCCGAGGGTCACCTTCACGGCGTCGGCGAGCTGGTTCATGCCCCGCTCGAGGCCGCGGCGCGCCTCTTCGTCGAACGCGATCATCTTGGCCATACGGCGTTGTCCTCCTGGACACTCACGGGCCACCCGAGTGTGTGCCCCCCGGATGGGCCGCCTGGTGTACGCACCTTGGGACGTCGCCACCTGGCGACGGCGACGTCCGCAGGCCGGGCCGGATAGCCCGCGACGACCGGCCTCGTGCCACTCCGGCGCCATCGAGACGCCGGCGTGGCCGTGGCCCTACCGCCCCGACCATTGGCACTCAACGTATGCGAGTGCCAATGACCTGTTTAGCACTCTCCCTAGCCGAGTGCAAGCACGATGCCCCCGCTCAGCCGAGTTCCGCGGCCAGCCGGGCGGCGTTCACCGGCCCTTCCTGGGCCCGCTGCTCGGCGTACGTGACGACCAGTCCGACCAGCTGCGCCAGGTACACCGGGGTGACCAGCACGGCGGCGACCAGCGACACCGCGACGGCTCCGGCCGCCGTGCCCGGGGTGGCCATCGGCTCCGCCCCGAACGGGAGCTGGCCCACACCCTCGATCACGGCGCCGGCCAGCGACCCGACGACGACCGCCGCGGCGACCAGCGCGACCCGGCCCAGCACCATCCCGAACCGCTGGTGGAACAACCGGAAGGCGCGGCCGATCGGCTCCTGCCGCTCGAACAGGTAGATCGGACCGAACAGGGCGACCGCGAAGGCCGCGTAGATCCCGGGCAGCACGCAGAGGCAGAAACCGACCGAGATCAGCAGGGTGGCGACGATGGTCCAGCCCCAGACGCCGAGGGCCCGACGCCATCCGTACCGGAGGGCGGCCCCGACACCGGCCGGCTCGCCGGCCGCCTGGCGGGCCACCACCCAGGTGCCCGCGGCCCAACCCGCGCTCTGCAGCGGGCCGAAGATCAGGGCGGCGAGGAGCACCAGACCGTAGAGGGCGAACACGTCCTGGAAGTAACCGTCCGGCAGGACCGGGGCGCCGTCCGGCGCGGTGGTGGGCTGCGCCGTCGGGAGGAGGACGAGCGTGAGGATCGACATCACCGCCGCCGGGACCGTCTGGGTGAGCAGCATGATCGGCAGCAACTGGCGCCAGCCGCGCTGCACCGCCCCGGTGCACCGGGCGAACCAGCCACCGATGCCGGCGTACGGCGGCGTGACCAGGGGGTCACCCGGGTCCGCGCCCGGATACCAGCCGTACGGCTGGCCGGGCATCGGGGCACCCGGCCAGGCGCCGGCCGGCACGGGACCGCCCGCGGCCGGCCACACCCAGCCCTGCGGCTGCGCGGCCGGATCCGTCGGGTACGCCTCCCAGGGCTGCCCGCCGGGCACCTCGTACCCCGGCTGGCCGGGCCCGATCGGCGGTCCGGGCGGCGGAAACTGGCCCGGCACGACAGGCTGCCCGGGCGGGACCGGGTGGCCCGGCAGGACGGGCTGGCCGGGCAAGACCGGCTGGCCGGGTGCCGCCGGATATCCAGGCTGGCCGGGTTGCGCCGGCGCTGCGGGGTCACCGGCGCTGGGCTGGGCGGGCACACCCGGAACTGTCGGGGTGGACTGTCCGGGTGTGGCCGGTTCGCCCGTATGCCCCGCCGCCGAGCCCGGCTCGAAGGCTGGCGACGTCGACCGGGTCGGGTCGGCCGGGGGACCGGACGACGCCGGGGGCACTGGCTCGGTGGAACCCGACGGGGGCTGGTCGGACATGAACCCTCCTCAGCGTGACGGCTGGAATGGCTCATGATCTTTCACGGTGCGCGCCGGCACCGCAGCCCCTGATCGGGTGGAAAGCCGCCGGTCGGGCGGCGACGGGTCAGGCGATGAGGCGAACCCGCTCCGCCTGCGGACCCTTCTGGCCCTGCGCGATCTCGAACTCGACCCGCTGGCCGTCGTCCAGCGCCTTGTAGCCGTCCATCTCGATCGCGGAGAAGTGGACGAAGACGTCCTGCCCGCCGTCGACGGCGATGAAGCCGTAGCCCTTTTCGGCGTTGAACCACTTGACGGTGCCCTGTGCCACGGTGCACTTCCTCACTCTGCGCGGCGTTCCACAACCCGGAAACCGGCGGACCGGCACCGGCGGACCACCGGTTCGGCGATCGGCGACGACCGCTGAATCGGTGACCGAAATCGCACGCTACACGAGGCGTGACGACCGCGCACGACCACAAATCGGGCATATTCGGGCCAGCAGCCGACCCGGACGGGCAGAGCCGGCATACCGGGGTGCGGGTGGCGGGCCCTGGTCCTCAGGAGTCCGATTCCGCCCCGCCCTAAACTGCAAGGTCTCCTCGAAGGAGTTCTGATGATCAGCGCGCCGACCACTACCGTGACCCGCCCCGGGACCGTCCGCCGGGTCCGGCCCGAGGACGCCGCGCGAATGCGGGCGCTCCGGCTGGAGATGCTCGCCGATTCGCCGCTGGCGTTCCTGGAGACCGTTGCCGAGGCCGCCGCCCGCCCGCACGCCGACTACGCGGCGCGGATCGCCTCGGTCGCCGACGGCACGGTGACCGCCCAGTTCGTGGCCGATCCGGGCGGTCGGCTGGTCGGCCACGCCGGGGGCACGGTCGTCCCGGGAGAGCCCCAGCTGACCGTGATCTACGCCGTCTACGTCACGCCGACATGGCGCGGCAACGGGCTGCTGGGCGCGCTGGTGGACGAGGTGGCCGCCTGGTCCCGCGCCTGCGGCCGGCCCGAGCTGATGCTGGAGGTGGTGGTGGGCAACGACCGCGCCTACCGGGCATACCGGAAGCTCGGCTTCGTCGACACCGGCGTACGCGTCCCGCACCCCAAGATCCCGGCCCTCAACGAACTCCAGATGCGCCGCCCCGCCTGACCCCGCCACCCGGCGACAACACCCGAGGCAGCGCCGGAGAACGCCCCCGAACCAAGGACCCCACCCAGGGGCAGCACCCGAAGATCACCCACCTCCGGGCCGAAGCCGCGGGAGCAGGGCGACCCGGACGGGTTTCCGGGGCAGGCCGCCTCGCGGAGGGATCAAGCCTGACCGCCCGGAGCGAGGTGGCCTGCCCCGGAAACCCCAACAAGGCCCCCGGAAACCTCAACAAGGCCCGCCCCGGAAACCCCAACAGCAACAGACGATTAGACGTGCCGACGCGACTGCACGATGCGGAACCGGTTCGACACGTAGGCGCCATCAGTAAGAGCAGAGTTGGCAGCCGGGTTCGCCCCCGACCCGTGGAAGTCGGAGAACGCCGCCGACTGGTTGACGAAGACCCCGCCGGTCAGGTTGCAGGACAGGTGCACGCCCGCGTCGATCGCCGCCGCCTCGGCCGCGTCCAGCACCGCCTCGTCGGTGGAGTAGACACCGGCGGTGAGCGCACCCTTCTCCCCCACCGTGGTCCGCAGGATCGCCAGGCTGTGCGCCGTCGAGTCGGTCGCGATGGCGAACGAGATCGGCCCGAACCACTCCCGCGAGTAGGTCGCCGTGTCCGCCGCGTCCAGCTTGACGATGGTCGGCGTACGCACCACCGCGCCGGGGAAGGACGGGTGCTCGACGGTCCGCGACTCCAGCACCGGCTCGCCGACCTTGGTGACCTCCTCCAGCCGCTCCAGCACGCCGTCGTTGACGATCGCGCCGGTCAGCTCGACGCCCCGGGCCGGGTCGGCGGTGAGCTTGCCGACCGCCCCGGCGATCCCGGCGGCCACCTCGTCGAAGCTCTTGTGCCCCTGGTCGGTCTCGATGCCGTCCCGGGGGATCAGCAGGTTCTGGGAGGTGGTGCACATCTGGCCGCTGTAGAGGGTCAGCGTGAAGCCCAGGTTGCGGCACAACCCGGCGAAGTCGTCGGTGGAGTCGATGACCACCGTGTTCAGGCCGGCCTTCTCGGTGTAGACGGCCGCCTGCCGGGCGTTGACCTCCAGCCAGTCGCCGTACTCGGTGGAACCGGTGAAGTCGACGATCTTCACGGCCGGGTGCAGGGCCAGGGTGGAGGCGAGCTTCTCGCCCGGCGCCTCCGGCGCGAGCTGCACCAGATTGGGGTCGAACCCGGCCTCGGCGAGCACCTGGCGGGCGTACTTCACGGTGATCGCGAGGGGCAGCACCGCGCGCGGGTGCGGCTTGATGATCACCGGGTTGCCGGTGGCCAGCGAGGCGAAGAGCCCCGGGTACGAGTTCCAGGTCGGGAAGGTGTTGCAGCCGATCACCAGCGCCACGCCGCGCGGCACCACGTGGAAGGTCTTGGTCATCCGCAGCGGGTCGCCCTTGCCGGCGGCCTTCTCCCAGCCGGCCGTGGCCGGGTGGCGGGTCATCTCGGAGTACGCGTAGGCGATCGCCTCCAGCGCCCGGTCCAGCGCGTGCGCGCCGCCGGCCTGGAAGGCCATCACGAACGCCTGGCCGCTGGTGAACTGCACCGCGTTGGCCAGCTCGAAGACGTTCCGGTGCAGCCGGTCGAGGATCTCCAGGCAGACGCCCGCCCGGGCCTGCGGGCCGGCGTCGCGCCAGGCCGGCAGGGCGGCGGAGGCGGCGGCCACGAGCTGGTCGGCGGTGGTGTGCGGGTAGCGCACGTCCAGCTCCAGGCCGAACGGGCTGACCTCGGTGGCGACGCTCTGCCCGTCACCCGCCTGGTCGAGGGGGAAGTCGGCCTTGAGGTACGCCTCGAAGGCCGCCTTGCCGTCCGCGGCGGCGGTCTCGCCGTACACCCGGGGGCTGGGCGACTCGGGGTAGGCGGACCAGTACCCGCGCTCCGTGATGGCGGTCAGCGCTCGGTTGAGGGTGTCGGCGTGCCTGTCGTACAGGGGGTGCGGGGTCTCCGTCATGCCCGCCATCATGCAACAGCGAGCCACCAGATCAGTAGGGGCGTGTCACAAGTCAGATCGTCAGCTGCCAGTCGGTCGAGCCGGCCGCGGGCCGGTAGCCGAGTTGCTCGTTGATCGCGATCATGTGGGTGTTCGTCGCCGCGTTGAAGGTGTCGATCACGCGCAGCTCCGGTTCGTGCGCCAGCGCGTGGTCGAGGTTCTCGATCTTTGTGAGCAGCCCGAGCCGGTGGCCCCGGTGGTCCGGGTCGACGATGGTGATCTGCTGCCAGGCGTGCCAGGTGGTGTTGGCGGCCAGGCTGACCATGCTCCAGGCGACCAGCCGGCCGGACGCCTCGTGCACCGCTCCGACGTTGTACCGGCGGACCCCGCGCGCGTCGAGCGCCCGCTCCGTGCCGCGGATCCGCTCGGCGTCGACCTTCTCCTGCTCCCATTCGAGGTCACCGAGGGGCGCGTCCACCAGGAGCCGCCCCTCCAGGTAGGCGACGTCGGCGACGTACTCCTCCGGGGTGTGGTTCGACCAGCGGACGGTGCGGTAGCCGGCGGCGGACGTGCGGGCCCCGGCGAGCAGGCCGGCCAGGCGCGGCCGGTCGAGGGCGGTGACGTCCAGCCGGCGGCGGACGTCGGCGAGCGCCGGCTTCGCGCCGACGGTGGCGGCGAAGGCAGCCCCGGGCAGCTCCCGGGCCTCCTCGCCGGGCAGGGCGGTGACGGTCGAACCGACCAGCCGCTTGCCACCGCGTTCCCGCAGCAGCCGCAGCCCGTGCTCGTGCAGCGCCCGCCCCACCCCGCGCCGCCGGTAGGCCGGGTCCACCACCAGCTCGACGCTGGCGTTGTCGGTGTTGTCGAGGGTGTGCAGGTACAGCCGGAGCCAGCCGGCGGGCACCCCGTCGAGGCGGGCGACCCACCAGCGGGTGTCGATGCCCGGCATCGGGTGCCGCAGCGGCGCCTCGAACCGCCGCCGGCACAGCGGCGGGAGGTCCGGCTCGTCCACGGCCTGGGCCGCGGCCGCCGTCCGGTACACCGCGTCGAGGGTCGCCTGGTCGGCGGGATCGAGGGGAGAGACGGAGATGCCCATGCCCCCGAGCGTGGCCCACCGCACAGCGAAGGGGCCAGCGGTTTTCCGCTGGCCCCTTCGGATGCTGGTCGGGAGGGACGTCCGCACAACGCCTCCGGCGTTGGGTCGCAAGAACTTGAAAAGTCTCCGGCGGATGCCCTCCCGCACCGAGCATCTTGCGCCGTCCAATTCCTGCCGTCAAGTCCTTGTCGGCGGGTTTTCCACACTCACAGCGAAAAGCCAGTTACCCGGCGGATCGACCCGATCCCCCGTCCGGGCGATCCGCCCTCCCCCGCATCGTCGAGTTGATCAAGGGGTTTGCGTCCCAGCGCGCGTCGTTCTGGACCCAAACCTCTTGATCGACAAGAGCGGCGGCGCGGTCAGCTGAGGAGGCCGGCGTCGCGGGCGGCGCGGAGGGAGGGCTTGATCCGGTGGGTGGGGCCGACCTGGTCGGCCACCGCGTCGAGGGTCTTGAGGCCCTCGCCGGTGTTGAAGACGACGGTCTCGGCCGCCGGGTCGAGGCGCCCGGACTCGACCAGCTTGCGCAACACCGCCACGGTGACGCCGCCGGCGGTCTCCGCGAAAACCCCGGTGGTACGCGCCAGCAGCCGGATGGCCGCGCGGATCTCGTCGTCGTCGGCGTACTCCATCCAGCCGCCGGTGCGGCGGACCGCCTCCAGCGCGTAGAGCCCGGCGGCGGGGTCGCCGATGTTCAGCGACTTGGCGATGCCGGTCGGCTTGACCGGGACGATGGTGTCGCTGCCGGCGTGCAGCGCCGTGGCGATCGGGTTGCAGCCAGCGGACTGGGCGCCGAACACCTTCCAGCCCCCGGCCGGCGCCTCGACCAGCCCGACCTCGACCAGCTCGGAGAACGCCTTGTCGATCTTCGTGAGCAGCTCGCCGCTGGCCATCGGGATGACCACCTGGGCGGGGATCCGCCAGCCGAGCTGCTCGGCCACCTCGTACCCGAGAGTCTTGGAGCCCTCGGCGTAGTACGGCCGCACGTTGACGTTGACGAACGCGGTGTCCTCGAACTCGTCGGTCTCCACCAGCTCGCCGCAGAGCCGGTTCACGTCGTCGTACGAGCCGTCGATGGCGACCAGCTCGCCGCCGTAGACGGCGGTGGTCACCACCTTGCCCTGTTCCAGGTCGCCGGGGATGAAGACCACCGAGGGCGCCCCCGCCCGGGCCGCGTGGGCGGCCACCGAGTTGGCCAGGTTGCCGGTGGAGGCGCAGGCGTACCGGGTGAAGCCGAGCGCCCGGGCGGCGGTCAGCGCCACCGAGACCACCCGGTCCTTGAACGAGTGCGTCGGGTTGGCGCTGTCGTCCTTGATCCAGAGCGGGGCGGTGAGGCCCAGCTCGGCGGCGAGGTGCGGGGCCGCGACCAGCGGGGTCAGCCCTGGGTTCAGGGTCACCCGGGTGGCCGGGTCCTGGCCGGCGGGGAGCAGGCCCGCGTACCGCCAGAGGTTCTTCGGGCCGGCCTCGATCTGTTCGCGGGTGACCGTGGCGAGGGCGGCGGTGTCGTAGTCGACCTCCAGCGGCCCGAAGCACTCGTAGCAGGCGTGCTGGGCGGCGAGCGGGTAGCGCGCGGAACAGCCGCGACAGACCAGGGCGCGGGCCGGGCTGAGGGTGGTGTCGATGCCGGAGCTGGCGGGAAGCGTCGACGTCATGGCGAGGTGTCCTCTCATCTTCCCCCGCATCGCCTTGTGCGGCGGGGACGGAATTGGCACCTGCCGGCGACGCTCGTCGTCGAGCGCGCGGGTGGTTGCCGGGGCGTCATCGGGCCGTATCCCTCAGCCCCTCTGGATGAGGTATGCAGTTGTGGCACCGAGTCTATGCAGGTCCACCGCCCGCACCAACGGGGGTTCCCATTTTGTGAGCTACCGGCGCGCTGGATCAGCGGGCGAGGACGGCGGCGGGGTCGACGACGGCCTGGCGGTCGGTCACGGCGGAGACCGGCGTGGCCGGGGCGGGAGTCGCGGCGCGGGTACGGGTGGCGAGGTTGGCGGCGATCAGGGCGGCGATGGTCAGGCCCGCGCCGGCCAGCTCCACGGCGCCGAGCCGGTAGCCGCGGAGGGTCTGCACCGCGAACGTGGTCACCGGGACCAGGTTCATGAACAGCGCGGCGTCGGCGGCGCCGAGCCGGCGCACCCCGGTGTTCCAGGCGAGCACCGCGAGGACGGCGGCGACCACCACGGCGTACGCGAGCTGCGGGGCGACCGCGACGAGGTCGGCGGCGGCCGGTGCGTGCTGGAGCCCGGTGAGGTCGGCGGCGGCGCTGGCGGCCAGCATGGCGAGCGTGCCGGCGACGGCGGTCAGGGTGGTGTAGCGCAGCGCGGAGTACTCGGGGAACCGGCCGGCGCCGTGGGTGTAGATCGCCCAGGCGAGCACCGCACCGATCATGAGCAACCCGCCGACGCCGAACTGGCCGAGCCCGTCGAGCCGGCCGCGGGTGATCACCAGACCGACGCCGACCAGGGCGACCAGCGAGAGGCCGAGCAGCGCCGGCCGGGGGCGTACGCCGTCCCGGGCCCAGCGGACGAGCTGGGTGACCAGGGGCGTGGTGGCGGCGAACAGGGCGATCTGCTGCGGGGCGGCGTGCCCGAGGGCGAGGTTGGTGAGCACGTTGAAGCCGGCGAAGCCGACCACGCCGAGCAGCAGCACCTCGGCCCCGCGCCGGCCCGCACGCAGCGCGGTCCACCCCTCCCGGATCAGCAGCAGGGCGACGAGCACGGCGGCGGCGAGGACGTACCGGGCGGCGGTCAGGTTGAGTGCGTCCACCCGGGTGAGCGCGCTGGCCAGGACGGGGAACATGACGCCCCAGCTGAGCACGGCGAAGAGCGGGAACGCGGCGTGACGAGAGCGCATGACAGCTCCAATGTTCGAGTATTGTCGAACCAGCATCGCCGACTCTAGGAGCTTGTTCGATGAAAGTCGAACATGGGTTACCCTGGTCACATGGAGCTGCACGAACCCGAACTGCGCGAGGTGCCGGTCACCGCCGTGCTGGCGGCCCTGGCCGACGACGTCCGGCTGCAGATCGTGCGCGCCCTCGCCGAGGGCGGCGAGTACGCCTGCGGCACCTTCGAGTTCGGCGTCTCCAAGGCGACCCGCAGCCACCACCTCAAGGTGCTGCGCGAGGCCGGCCTGACCCGGACCCGGGTCGCCGGCACCAGCCGCTACGTCCGGCTGCGGCGGGAGGAACTGGACCGCCTCTACCCGGGCCTGCTCGACGCGGTCCTCACCGCCCCGGCCCGCTCTGGGTCTGGGTCTGGGTCTGGGTGAACCAGCGCCAGGCCGCCGACGTGGCGGTGTCCGGACGACCGGATACCGCCACGTCGCCGAAGTGGAGTCAGCTTGTGACGTCCTTGCGGGTGAACCGCCAGAAGGCCAGGCTCCAGAAGATCGTGGCGTAGACGATCGCCGAGATGGCACCGCGTACCACGTCGTCGGTCTGCACCGGCGTGGAGAGCAGGCCCAGCCAGGCGCTGCTGTAGTGGGTCGGCAGCAGGGCACGCAGGCCGCCCAACGCGGTGATCTGGTCCAGGATGCTGGAGAGGATCCAGAGCAGCACCGCCCCGCCGACCGCGCCGAGCGCGGCGTCCGTGCTCACCGAGAGCAGGAACGCCAGCCCGGCCACCACCAGCAGGACGACCGCCAGGTAGCCGAGGATCGCGAGCAGGCGGACCAGCCCGTCCGCCGGGGCCAGCTCGGCGGCGACCTGGCTGCGCAGCGGGGACCAGCCGTACCGCAGGGTGCCGGCGAGCAGCGCGGTGGTGGCGAGCAGCAGCAGGGCCAGCCCCGAGTACGCGAGCGCGACCAGCAGCTTCACCGTGAGCAGCCGGGCGCGGGGCACCGGGACGGCCAGCAGGTAGCGCAGGCTGCCCCAGCTCGCCTCGCTGGCCACCGTGTCCCCGCAGAACAGGGCCACCACCACGACCAGGAGGAACGACGCCGAGACCAGGATCGTGAACAGGGTGAAGTTCAGCCCGCCGGAGGTGGCCAGGTCGGCCAGGCTGGAGAACTCCCCCCGGCCGCCACGGTCGTCCTCACCCGAGTTGAACTGGAACGCGACCAGGATGATCAACGGCAGCAGCACCATGAACCCCAGCGCGAGCTGGGTACGCCGCCGGGACGCCTGCCGGCGGAACTCGGCCAGGAACGGCAGGGTCGCCGACGGCCGGTAGCCCGGCGCGGCCCCGCGGCGCTCCACCGTGGCCACGGATGACGACTGTCCCATCACCGGTCCCCGCTTCCCCGAGAGTTCTCGCCGACCAGGGCGAGGAACGCGTCCTCCAGGCGACGTCGGGGCACCACCCGGTCCACCCCGATGCCGGCCCGGACCAGCTCGGCCACCACCTCGCTGCGGGCCGTGCCGTTCGTGTCCACCACCAGCCCACCGTCGCCGTCGGGCAGCACCCGTACGCCGTGCAGCCGCCTCAGCACGCCGCGTGCCGCGTCCGGGTCGCTGACCTCGAACAGCACGCTCGGCGACTCGCCGACGATCTCCTCGACCGGCCCGGAGGCGACGATCCGCCCCTTGTTCACCACCACCGCGTGGGTGCAGGTCTGCTCCACCTCGGCCAGCAGGTGGCTGGAGACCAGCACGGCCCGGCCGTCGCTGGCGTAGCGCTGGAGCACCCGGCGCATCTCGGCGATCTGCGGCGGGTCGAGGCCGTCCGTCGGCTCGTCGAGCACCAGCAGCTCGGGCAGGCCCAGCATGGCCTGGGCGATGGCCAACCGCTGCCGCATGCCGTGGCTGTACTTCCGGGTCTTGCGGTGCACCGAATCGCCCAACCCGGCGATCTCCAGCGCCTCGTCGAAGTGCGCGTCCGCCCAGGGCCGCCCGGTCGCCCGCCAGTACGCCTTCAGGTTCTCCAGGCCGGACAGGTGCGGCAGGAAGCCCGGCCCCTCGACCAGCGCCCCGATCCGGGAGAGCACCGGCGAGCCGGGCACCAGCCGGTGACCGAAGACGTAGATCTCGCCTGCGGTGGGCTGGGTCAGCCCCATCAGCACCCGCAGGGTGGTGGTCTTGCCGGCACCGTTCGGGCCGAGCAGGCCGACCACCTGACCGGGGTGCACATCGAAGTCCACGTTGGAGACGGCGACGAAGCCGTCCGCGTACTCCTTGCGGAGCTGGCGGACGGCGAGCGGGACGCCCGCGTACGCCGGGTGGATCGAGCTGTCCTGGCGGCGGTGCCGGCGCCGGGCCACCAGGACGACCACGGCGAGCCCGACCGCGATCGCGGCGAGCAGGCCGACCAGCACCCAGCGCCAGATCGTGGCCGTGGTGGGGATCGGCTGGGCGTCGACCGTGGGCAGCACCAGCGGGCCGCCGCCGAGGGCGACGGTGTGCACCACCGGCTCGGCCGGGGTGGCGTACGCCTGGTCGGAGGTGGCCACGACGACCCGCAGCCGGTGCCCGGCCTCGATCCGGCGGACGATCGCCGGCAGGGTGACGGTCACCGGCTGCGCGGCGTCGAGCGCCCTCGGCAGGCCGGTCAGCCGGACCGGGGCGACCAGGCCGTCGGGGAGGGTGGCGGCGCCCTGCGGGTCGACGTCGTAGAGCTTGACGAAGAGCACCGCCTCGCCGGTGGGCGAGGCGGCCCTGATCTGCACGGTGGGCGCGCCGACCACGTCGACCGCGTCGGTCAGCGGGGCGGACTCGAACCGGACGTGCTGGCCGGGGATGTCGCCGGCCACCCCGTCCAGCAGCGAGCCGATCGCCCCGGCGAACGGCACCGAGGAGATCGCCGCCGGGTTGCCGTTGGGCGGGTTGGCGACCGACTGGGCGGGGCCGGCGAGCGTGATGTCCTGCCGGGTCTGCCCGGCCACGCCGGGGTAGTCGGTGGTGCGGTAGCCGGTGGCCACCAGGCCCCGGTCGAGCGCGTCGAAGCCGGCGATCCGGGAGAAGGTGAAGGACTCCCCCGGTGCCGCGCCCTCGCCCTTGACGTAGTGGTCGAGCCACTGCGCGGTCAGGAACTTCACCCGGTCCGAGTCGGAGGTCGGGCCCGTGCCGCCGTCGTGGCCGCCGGTGAACCAGGCGACCCGGACCGGGGTGCCGGCGGCGGCGATGCCGCGCGCGTTGGCGTCCGCCTCGGTGAGCGGGAAGAGGGTGTCCGCCTCCCCCTGCACGAGCAGGGTCGGCGCCTTGATCCGGTCGAGCACCCCGGCCGGGGAGGAGCGGCGCAGCAGGTCGACCGCCTGGGCGTCGGCCCGCCCGGTGGTGGCGATCCGCAGGTACGCGGCGCAGACGTCGGCGGCGAACCGGCCACAGGACGGGTCGGCGGCGCCGCCGGGGGCGCGCCCGGAGCCGGTACCGGGGCCGGCGCCGGGCTGCGGGCTGGGCGCGCCGGCCGACGCCGGGGCGCCCTCGGGCTGGCCGGCGGTGGTGCCGGAGAGGCCGGCCGGGCCGGAGCCGGCGTTGCCGCCGCCACCGAAGAACAGGCCGGCCCAGCCCTTCTTGAACACGCCCTCGGTGGGTGCCTTGCCGGTGCTCTCGGGCAGGAAGGCCCGGGACAGGTCGTTCCAGGTGATCATGGGAACGATCGCGTCGACCCGGCGGTCCTGCGCGGCCAGCAGCAGCGCCAGGCCGCCGCCGTACGAGCCGCCGACCACGCCGACCCGCGGGTCCCCGGCGGCGTCGAGCCGGATGTCCGGGCGGGCGGCGAGCCGGTCGAGCAGCCGCTGGGCGTCCCGCACCTCGTAGTCCGGGCTGTCCAGGTGGATCTCGCCGCCGCTGCGGCCGAAGCCCCGCGCGGTCCAGGTGAGCACCGCGTACCCCCGGTCGGCCAGGTCCTCCGCGTCGGAGCGGACCGACTCCTTGGTGCCGCCGAAGCCGTGCGCCAGCAGCACGGCCGGCACCCGGTGCCCGGCCGACGCATCCCCGGGCAGGTAGAGCGTGGTGTCCAGGTCGACCGGCTGGTCGCCGGCCGGTCCGGAGCGGACGGTCACCAGCGCCGACTCGGTCCGGAAGCCGGGCCGCTGCGGCCGGGCCGCCCAGGTCACCGCGACGGCGACCAGGCCGACCACCACCACCGCGGCGACGACCCGGCGACGGCGGGTGGCCAGGGCACGCCGGATCCGCGCGGCGGTGAGCGGTGATCTCATGCGGCACACGGTACGGCCCGGACGCTGAGCGTTCCCTGAGATCCGCCGTACGTTCGTCCGGCTGCGCCGTTCGGTGCGCGAGATCCGTCGACCGTGGTCCGGCCAGGCCGGCTGAGCGGGACGAATTCGGATCGCGGGAAATCACATCTACGCTCGCAAACCGCCGCCGATCCCGCCATCCTGGCGACTACCCGGGGACGCAGCGTGCCCGACCGGTCGACGACCCGTCACCCACTCGGAAGTGACACCAAGCCGACTCCGCGACGGCGATCACACCGGGCCGGCCTGGGCTACGTTCCGGTCCGAAATCGCCCGTGTTCTGCGCGAAGTCAGTCCGGACCGCCGCTACGAAGAGGACTCATCACGGTGACCAGCCCCGCTGCGCACGGCAACGTCGACCGACCGAACCCCGCCGGGGGCCGCCGGCCCGAGGTCTGCACCTTCAACTGGTTGCTCGACTCGTTCACCTCCAGCACCACCGGGGTACTGGAGGCCGTCGCGGTCTCCGCCGACGGCGTGCTGCTGGCGGCGTCCGCCAGCAAGGACCGGTCCACCGCGGAGCGGCTCGCCGCCGTGCTCTCCGGCCTGACCGGCCTCGCCGGGCGCGCCGCGAACTGGTACGCCCTGGGCGGCCTCAACCGGGTGGTCGTGGACCTGGCCGAGGGCTATCTGCTGATCGGCCCGATCAGCAGTGGTGCCCTGCTCGGCGTGGTCGCCGACCGCTCGGCCAACCTGGGCACCGTGGCGTACGAGATGCGGCTGTTCACCGACCGGGCCGGCGGGACGCTCAGCCCGCGATTGATCGCCGAGTTGAAGAACTCGGTACATCAGTGATGCTGGAGGTGGCCGGCGCGGAACCGGCTACCCGGATCCGCGGCTGCCTGCCCGACCCGTTCTCGACGAAAGGGGTGGACTCGATGAGGGGTGATCTGGACGAGACACTGGCCCGGCTGGCGCGCCGTGAGGAGGCGTTGCGCCGCCGGGGAACCGGCGACGAGGCCGACCGGGACGAGGTGTCGCCGGCGGTGGCGCGGCGGGACGGGCACGGCGCGTACCGGCTGCGCGGCGGGGCCCGGCCCGAACAGGTGGACCCGATCGAGGAGGTGGCCGAGGCGGTACGCCAGGTGGTGGCGGAGCACCCCGGGCTGGCGGTCACCCTGCGGGTGGAGCACGGCGGGCGGGCGTACCCGCTGCGGGTCGCCTGGACGGGCCGGGAGGTGACGGTCGGCCCCGTGCCCGCGCCGCCCCCGCCCCCGCCGGCCTGGCCGATGCCGCCGACCCCCGTGCCGGCCCCCGGCCACGACCGGGAGGGTCCGGACCCGGCGGCCCGGCTGGCCGAGATGGTCCGGCGCGATCCCTCGCTGCTGGAGGATCCGGGCCAGCGCTGACCGGGCGGGACGCGCCGCGGGCACCAGGTGGTGCCGGCGGCTACTGTCGGGCGGGTGGCGGAACCCGAGCTGACCCTGACCGCGAGCCTGCGCCCGGCGGCGCTGGACGCCCGGCGCGGCGTCGTCCGCCTGCACCCCGAGGTGCTGACCGCGCTGGCGTTACGCCCCGGCGACCCGGTACGCCTGACCGGCCGGCGGGCGACCGCCGGCATCGCGGCCGCGGCCGAACCGACCGCAAGCACCGCCCTGCTCTACGCCGACGACCTGCTGCTCGGCAACCTCGGCCTGCGGGACGGCGGGCAGGTGACGGTGGGCCCGCTGCCGGTGGTCCCCGCCCGCCGGGTGACCCTGTCCGGGCCGGTCGCGGTCGTGGCCGCGGTCTCCCCGGAGATGCTCCGCCTCGCCCTGCTCGGCAAGGTCGTCACCGCCGGGGACGACGTCTCGCTGCTGCCCCAGGACGTGCTGCCCGACGCCGCGGTCCGCGGCCTGGTCGAGGCCGCCCGGCGCAGCCTCGCCAACACCGTCGGGTACGCCTGGACCAGCACCCTGCTCACCGTGGTCACGGCGGAACCGGGGGCCGGCGCACTGGTCACCATGGACACGGTGGTCGGCTGGGAGCACGGCGCGGCCACCCACGGCCCCGGCGCGGCCGGCCCGTACCCGAACGGCCGGCCGGCCGGCGGCCGACCCCCGGTCAACCGACCAGCCGGCGCCGGGAGCGAATGGGCCGCACCGGCCCCCGAGCCCGAGCTCGCTGAGCCGGCCGAGGCGCCGGACGTCGACGAGCTGCCCGGGCTGCGGGCCCAGGCCGAGGAGCTGACCGAGCTGCTCGACCTGGGCTTCCACCACCGCGAGGTGCTGCGGCGGCTGGGCACCACCGTCTCGCTGGGCGTGCTGGTCAGCGGACCGGCCGGCTCGGGCAAGTCGGCGCTGGTCCGCGCGGTCGCCGCCCGGGTACGCGCCCGGGTCTGCCCGCTCTGGGCGCCGGAGCTGGCCGCGCTGAGCAACGACGCGGCCGCCCGCCGGCTGCGCGAGGCCGCCGCGGCGGTACGCGCCGACAAAGCGGCTGTGCTGCTGGTCACCGACGTGGAGGCGATCGCCCCGGCGGACGAGCCCGGCCCGGTGGCCACGGTGTTCCGGCAGGTCGTCGCCGAGGCGGTCGGATCCGGGGCGGCGGTGGTCTGCACCACGAGCCGGCCGGAGGCGGTGGACCCCGCCCTGCGCGCCCCGGACCTGCTCTCGTTACGGATCACCGTGCCCCTGCCGGACCAGCCGCTGCGCCGGGAACAGTTGACCGTGCTCACCCGGCAGGTGCCGCTCGCCGAGGACGTCCGGCTCGACGAGGTAGCCGCCCGTACGCCCGGGTTCGTCGCCGCCGACCTGGCCGCACTGGTCCGCGAGGCCGGCGTACGGGCCGCCCTGCGACAGAAGGCGGCCGAGACGCCGACCGTGGCGATGGCCGACTTCACCGCCGCGCTGGAGGTGGTCCGCCCCACCACGATGGCCGCGTCCACCCTGGAACTGGCCTCGGTGACCCTGGACGACGTCGGGGGCCTGCACGAGGTCAAGGAGACGCTGACCGAGTCGGTGCTCTGGCCGCTGACCTACCCGGACACCTTCGCCCGGCTGGGCGTGACGCCGCCACGCGGGGTGCTGCTCTACGGGCCGCCCGGCTGCGGCAAGACCTACCTGGTCACCGCGCTGGCCGGCTCGGGGCGGGCCAACGTGCTGTCGGTGAAGGGCGCGGAGCTGCTCTCCAAGTGGGTGGGCGAGAGCGAACGCGCGGTCCGGGAACTGTTCCGCCGGGCCCGCGAGGCCGCACCCACGCTGGTCTTCCTGGACGAGGTGGACGCACTCGCCCCGGTCCGGGGCCAGGCCACCGACGGCGGCACCACCGACCGGGTGGTGGCCGCCCTGCTCACCGAACTGGACGGGGTGGAGGCGCTGCGCAACGTGGTGGTGGTCGGCGCGACCAACCGGCCGGACCGGGTCGACCCCGCGCTGCTGCGCCCCGGCCGGCTGGAACGCCTGGTGTACGTGCCGCCGCCGGACGGCCCGGCCCGGGCGGAGATCCTCCGCGCGGCTTCCCGGAACGTGCCGCTCGCCCCGGACGTCGACCTGGCCGCGCTCGGCGCCGAGCTGGACGGCTTCTCGGCGGCCGACTGCGCGGCGCTGGTCCGCGAGGCGGCGCTCGCCGCGATGCGCGAGTCCCTGTCCGCCGCCACCGTCACGCGGGCCCACGTCGCAACGGCCCGCACCCGCATCCGCCCCTCCCTCGACCCCACCCAACTAGCCGCCCTGACCGCCTACGCCGCCACCCACCAGTGACGCGTCGATCATGAGGTTGGCGGCAGTCACGGAGATCCACAACGTCGCCAACCTCATGATCGACGGAGTGGAGGGGGGTGCGGTCAGTCGGTGGGGAGGAGAGGGCCTAGGGGGCCGAGGTCCAGGTTGAGGTCTTCGGGGGAGAGGCCGAAGTGCTCGCGGAGGTGGATCATCTGCTCCTCCAGGGCCATCAGCGTGGTGCCGATGCGTTCGACCTGCTCCTCGGTGAGGTCGCCCAGGTCGACCCGGCGCAGCGCCTGCCGTTCCATGAGCTGCCGCAGGAGCTCGATGATGGTGAGCACCAGGCTGGCCAGCCCGCGCTCGACGGAGTCCTGGTCGACGGCGAGCCGGCGGTCCAGCGGCCGGACCCTGGGCGCCTGCCACTGCGGCTCCCCCAGCGCCGCCGCCAGCTCGGCCGCCTCGTCCCGGCCGGTCACCGCCGCACCGCCGTCGGTCGCGTCGTCCCGGCCGGTCACCGCTCGACCTCCCCGAGCTCGGGCGGGGCGAGCGCGTGCCCTAACTCGGGCGGAGCGAGCGCGCCCCCGACCTCGGGCGGGGCGAGCGCGCCGACCGAGGCGATCAGCGCGCGCAGCGAGATCCGGACCAGGTCGACGTCGGCGATGGCGAGCGTAATGTCCCCGGTGATCACCACGCCGGTGGCGAGCACCCGGTCGAGCAGGTCGACCAGGGCCACCGGCCGGTAGGTCAGCGGGTCGTCGGCGCTGCTGGGAACGAGTGAGGTCACGCCCATGCCGCCCCCCCGACCGGTTGCGGCTCCGTCCCCGATTCCGCCACGAAGGAGTACGGCGGCCAGGGGCCGGTCAGCTCCAGCCGGATCTCCGGGTGCCGGTCCGCCAGTGCGCCGATCAGCGCGGAGAAGGCGGCCAGCCCGTCCCGGTCGATCAGGTACGCGCCGTTGAGCACCATGGCCGTGGCCGCGCCGGAGAGCCGCCGGTCCTGCGGGGCGTGCCGGCGGGCGGCCACCGCGTACCCGGCGAGTGCGGTGTGCACGGTGGCTGCCGCCTCGGCGGCCACCCGCCGCCCCTCCTCGCGGGCGCTGAGCTGGGCCTTGCGCCGCCGCAGGTACGCCGCCCCGGCCCCGCCCCCGCCCACCGGTTCCTCGGCGCGCGGCGTCGCCCCGGGCACCACGTACCCCTTGACGCCCCACTCCTCGCGGCCGGTGAGCCGGGCCAGCGTGCTGGTCAGCTCGTCGCGCCGCTCGACCAGCGCCCGGGCCGCCCGCTGGTCGTCGTGGTAAACGGTGGCCAGCCGGGCCGGCACCACCGCACCGGCCCGGGACAGCGCGTCGACCACTGCGTGATGGCTGCGGGCGGCCCGTTCCAGCCAGGCCAGGTCCTCCAGGTTGCGGCGCAGCGCCTCCTCGCCGTATTCGGCCAGCGGGGCGTCGCTCACCACGGCGAGCAGACCGGCCGCGGCCAGGGTCCGCACCGGCGTGCCGGCGATCCCGGTGAGCCCCGCCAGCGTGGCCGGGTCGGCCTCGGCCACCACGCCGTGCAGCCAGACTCCGGTGTGCCGCGCGGCGGCAGCCGGGTCAGCCGTCGTACTCATCCCACTCCTCCCTCGCGGCCCGCTCGGACCGGCCGGCGACCCGCGGCCGCCGGGCCGCCTCGACCTCCTCCGGGTCCCGCGGGCCCGGCTCGACCGGCGGACGGGCCCGGGAGCTGAGCCACGGGTCGTGCTCCCACCAGTCGATGCCGATCTGCCGGGCCGTGTCCACGGAGGCGATGACCAGCCGCAGCTTGAGCGTCAGCAGCTCGATGTCGAGCAGGCTGACCCGGATGTCACCGGCGATGACGATGCCCCGGTCGAGGACCCGTTCGAGGATGTCCCCGAGGTTCGCCGGTTCGTGCCCGGCCGGCAGCACCTGACCGGAGTTCTGCACCACCGCGGGAGTCCGCCCAACCGTCATCTCAGTCCCCCTTGCCCCGCTGATAGCGGCGCGTCCGCCGGTAGGCGAGCAGGCTGCCGGCCAGGTCCAGCTCGACCTGGTAGAGGCCGAGCAGGTCGGTCGAGGCCGGGATGCGGTGGTCCTCGACCACCTCCACCCCGATCAGCCAGCCGTCGTCGGTGGGCTCGATCGAGGTGATCCCGAGCGGGTCCCGGCCGGTCAGTCCGACGATCTGGCGCAGCCCTTCCCGGGCCGCCTCGGCGGCCGAGATCTCCTCGTACTCCTCCTCGTCCGCGTACCGGCCGGCGTCGCGGTCGTCCGGTTCGCGCCGGCGTTCGCGGTCGCCGTCGCCGCGGATCCGTCCTGCTGTCATGTCAGCTCCCTCGCCCGCCGTGCTCGCCCCGCCGGCCGCCGGTCCGCCGCCGGACGGGCGACCGGCGTCGGCCGGCGGTGGCGGCCCTCCGGGGCGGGGTACGACCCGGGTCGCCGGTTGGCGTGGTCAGCCGCTCCAGCACCCGCTGCTGGGCCAGGTCCCGCGCCTGCGGGGTGATCTCGCCGGCCGCCGCGGCCCGGTCCAGCTCCTCCAGCTCCCGCCGGATGTTGACCGGGTTGTACTGCTGCGACTCCGCCTCCCGGGCGATCACCTTGACCACCGCGGTGACCCCGCGCACCGGGGCGTACGGCAGGGTGAGCAGCCCCCAGAGGATGTCCACGGCTCACTCCACCAACTGGTGCGCGCTGACGAAGTCGTACGGCGCGAGGGGGCCGAGCAGCCGCATCCGGATCAGCTCCCGCCGCCGGTCGGCGAAGTCCTCCACCGCCCCGATGAACGCGTCCTCGTCGTCCACCGCGACCAGGAAGGCGACGTTCACCGCGTCCAGCTCGTGGCTGGGCGGGCGGGCGGCGTTCGCCGTCGCGTACCGGTCCACCGCGTCGATCAGGTCGCGGTTCTCCGCCTCCCGCCGCAGCTCGACGGCTTGGGCGATCAGCTCGCCGAGCCGGATCCGCTCATCCCGGCACTCCACCTCGGACCGGCCGCGCACCTGGTCGGCGAGCGCGGCGGCGGGCGGGTTCTGCGCCAGCAGTCCGCGGATGAACTCCTCCTCGTCGAAGCGCCCCTGCACGGTGTACTGGACGTGGTCCGCCAGCTCCGCCAGCGCGCCGGCGAACCGGTCGTGGTGCGCGTCCAGCAGGTCGTCGACCGCGTCCTCGCCGGTGACCACCGTGCCGAACCGGACCGGCAGCACCGGCGCGATCGCCGCGGTCGAGTCCAGCAGCCGCTGGTACGCGGTCAGGTCGGCCGGCCGGCCGATCGGCTCCTCCAGCCGGACCTCGCTGACCAGCAGGGCGAGGTCACCCTGCCGAATCGCGGTCACCTCGGCCGGTGGGTCACCGACCCCCTCCGCATCAGGGGTCGGCTCCACGTCGGACGGCACGATGCCGTAGAGGAACAGTCCGGTCCCGCCGGTCTTCCGCTCGTCGGTCATGTCAACGCTCCTCGTCCCGGCGCCGGCGCGGTCGCTCGCGGTCGGAGTCGCCGTCACCCAGCGAGTCCACCACCGCACCGCTGATCTCCTTTGCCGCCTTGCTCAGGCCGGACACCGCCTTGCCCTTGGTCGCCGCCCCGGCCGCGTCCCCCACCATGTCGGGCAGGCCCTTCGCGCCCTTGGGGGTGATGCTCAGCCGGTCCACCGCCTCGGCGAAGCGCAGGTACGTCTCCACGCTGGCGATCACGATCCGGGCGTTGATCTCCACCAGCTGGATGCCGACGATGGCGACCGACACCTGGGCGTCGATCACCACACCCTTGTCCAGCACTGTCTCCACGACGTCGGCGAGGGTGCCTCCGCCGGCACCGCTGCTGCGCTCCAGGGCGGTACCTGGCTGACTTCCGGTTGCCGTCGCCACCGTCATTCCTCACGCTCCTCTCGCCGGCGGCGTACCACCGGCCGTCGGGGGGATTCGGGGGTACGCCGGGCCGGTCGGGACCGCTGCGGCTCGGGGCGCGGCTCCCGCTCCCCGCGGGGCTGCGGGCGGCGGGCCCGCTCAGGCTGCCGGCGCCGCGACTGCTCCGCCGGCTCCTCGGCGTACTCGTCCTCGTCGTAGTCGTCGCCCTCGTCGTAGGCGTCGTACTCCTCCTCCTGCTCGGGGGGAACCCGACGCTGCGGGGTACGACCGCGGCCGCGCTCGGCGGGCCGCTGTTCCGCGTGTTCCTCCTCGCGGCCCACCCGGGCCTGCTGCTCCTCGCGGAGGGCGGTCTCGTGGTCCTTGACGACCCGGGAGTCCTCGATCTCACCGCGCCAGCCCTCGACCGCGTCGGGGTCGAGCACGGTCCGGGTCATCACGTGCCGGACGAAGTGCTTCAGCTCCAGCCGCACCCGGCGGCCCTGAGCGCGCCAGAGGTTGCCGGTGCGCTCGAAGAGGCCCTGCGGGTGGTACTCCAGGACGACCAGGATCCGGGTGAGTTCGGGGCCGACCTCGTGGAAGCTGACCGTCCCGTCGACGTAGCCCTTCTCGCCCTTGGACCGCCAGTGGATGAGCCGGTCGGGGATCTGCCGGAGGATGGTCGACTCCCAGGTCCGGTGCGACCAGAAGACCTGCGCCTTCCAGGTCATCTTCTCGTCCGACTCGCAGTCGGCCCGCGCCACCTTCTTCATGAAGCTCGGGAAGTCGCCGAAGGTCGTCCACTGGTTGTACGCCACCCGGACCGGCACGCCGACCTCGATCGTCTCCACGATGTTGGTGACCTTGACCTTCTTGCCGCCCTTGCCGCCGCCACCGCCGACCGCCGACATCAACTTCTCCTTACCGCCGGCCAGGCCGGCGTGGAACATGGCCTTCAGCGGCGAGTGGCCCTCGGCGAGCTTCTGCACCCCGGTGGCGGCGGCGATCAGGCCGGGGCCGCCGCCCTGCCGGGCGTAGTCGCTGAGCCGGCCGGTGGCGGCGGTGATCCGCTCGGTGACCACCTGCACGGCCCGCTCGCCGATCGCCGCGGCGAGGTCGCGCAGGTCTTCACCGAGCTGGTCCCGTGCCTTGTCGGCAACGTTGCTGGTCGCCATGCTCACCGCCTCCGCCGCCGGGCGCCGGTCTCGGCGCGGTCCTCGTCGTCCCACGTCTCGGGCTGCTCGTCGAGTTCCTGCTCCTCGTCCGGGGCCGAGCGCTCGCCGGTCGCCGCCTCCTCGTCCTGCCGGTCGCCGCCGGACCGGCGGCGCAACGCGTCGGCGCTGCCGCGCAGCTTGCCGCTCAACGCGTCGATGCCGCTGCCGGCGGCGGCGGTCGCCGCGGCCCGGCCGGCCGTGGCGAGCGGTCCGCCCAGCTTGCTGAGGTTGCTCAACTGGGGCGAGGAGTTCACCAGGTCGCTGCCGTACCTCAGCAGGCCACCGGGGTCCTTGCTGGCCCGCCCGACGGCCACCGCGGCGGCCAGGGTGAGGGCGGTACGCAGCTTCCGGCGGCGGCCGAGGAGGTAGCCGAAACCCACCGCCAGCGCTACCCGTGCTCCGCTCTTCATACGTTCTCCTTCGCTCCCCGGCGGACGCGGACACCGTTTGTGTGGAGCAGGCCGGAAAACAGCTACCGGGGACCAGCGGAATTGGGCCTGCGACCGGGTGTCCCGTATCAGCGGACCCGGCGGGCAGTACCCGGGACCCCATCCGCAAAACGTCTCCACGCAATTCGCGAGACGTGCGTCACCGGTCGACCGGACAGCCGGGCAGAGCCCGGCACTGGCCGGGCAAACCGGACAGACGGGCCGCTGTGAACAGGGAGAAGGTGATATCGCGCAGAACGGAGAGGAAAGGCTCAGCTGGCGGGAAGTGCGGAATCGAGGCACATTTCCGCGTACAACTTACCGTCTTTCTCGCGCAATTCCGCGCCACATTTCTTCAGCACGGATACGGCACCGTGATTGTCCGGGGTCGTCTCCGCGACCACGGTACGCATGCCGGCCGCCGCGGCGGCGTTCAGCAATTCCCGCAGGGCTGCCGCACCCAAACCCTGACCCCGGGCCGAGCGCCCCAGCCACATCCCGGTCTCCACCGTGCCGGGGTCGTCACGGCGGGCCATCCGCACCATGCCGACCACCTCGCCGCCGGCCACGATCGCGAACATCAGGGTGCGGGTGGGGCCGTCCAGGCCGCCGAAGCTGGCCCGGTGGAACTCCCGGAACGCGTCCCGACGGGCCAGCGACCAGCCGGCCGGGGCCTCCACCGGGGGCATGACGTCCTCCGGTTCCGCCTCGGCGGCTGCTACGGAGAGCAACGGCTCCAGGTTTCCCTCGTTCACCGGCTCCAGTCGTACGGCACGCGTCACGAGCCGCAGTCTGCCGGTCGTACCGGCCCAAGTCCACCCCTTTGACCCCGGACTGGCGGTCCGGCGGAGGGTACCGGCCGGTCGTACCCCCTCGGTGTTCCGCATCACGCTCCGTTGTCGGCCGACCGGACCTTCTTCAGTCCGCCGGCTTCAGTCCGCCGCGCCGAACTCGCAGAACACCACCGAAGCGTCATCGGTCCGCTTGTGCCGGCGCAGCCGGTCCGGATGGTCCCGCTCGGCCGCCCGTACCCGGCCGATCAACCCCTCCGGCCCCTCCGCGGCGGTCACCTCGAGCAGGCCGGCCCAGTCGAAGAGGCCGAACTGCTCGACCGCGCAGGATGCGCCGTCGCTGAGCAGGGCCGCGCGCCGCACCGCCCCCGGCCCGCGCAGCGGCAGCGTCCCGGTCACCGCGTGGTACGCCGCGTCCGGATTGGCGGCCGCGGCCCAGTAGCCGTGGGTCCGATTCATCCGAGCCCGCTGCACGGTCACCGACCGGCGGAACCGGGTCACCGGGTCGGCGTCCCCGTCGGGCAGCGCGGCGGCCGTGCCGCGCAGGTCCGCCAGCGCCGCGTCCAGCCGCTCGTCGGAGACCACGCTGACCTCGCCGCCGGCGTCCAGCACCAGCGGGCTGTCGCAGAGCACCAGGTAATCCACCTGGTCGCCGCCCTCCCGGAGCAGACAGACCGTGGACGACGGGGTGCCCGGGTGGTCGAGGTCGCACTCCCCGCTGTGGTCCGCCCGGACGGCCAGGATCGCCGCCGCGAGGCTGCTCATCAGCGTGGCCGCCGGCCGGGCCGCGATGGCCAGGCCGATCCGGGCGGCCAGGTGGCGGACGTACCAGGCCGGACCGTGCACGCAGCCGGTGTCGAAGCCCTCCGGCACGGTGGCCCCGTCGAGGACCCCGACCAGCGGCCCGAGCTGGAAGACGACGTCCTCGTTCTCCGCCCGGCCCGGTGCCGGATCGGAGGCGGACCGGACCCGCATCATCGGCGCCGTCCCGACCGGTCGCGCCGGCCGGCTCCCCGTCAGGTACCGGTGATCTGGTGCCCCCATCCGTCAGCTCCCTCCGTACGCCCCAGCTCCGCGCCGCTGACGTCGCCGTCGCCTCCCCGGCCTACCCGGAGCGGCGGACGCCATGCGGGCGCAGACCGGGACGGCATCCCGCAACGCACCCGATATGCCCAGGCACCCCACCACGGGCCGCTGCCAGCCGGCAAGCGGCGGCCCGCAAGGAGAAGCGGGCCGGTCAACGCCGCCGGTTGCGGCTCCGGGAAGAGCGCAACCGGCGCAGCCGGCCGATCAGCACCGGCTCGGCGGCCAGCGCGGCCGGGTGGTCGAGCAGCGCGTTGAGCAACTGGTAGTACCGGGTGGCGGAGAGCCCGAAGGTGTCCCGGATGGCCTGCTCCTTGGCACCGGCGTGCTTCCACCACTGCTGCTCGAAGGTGAGGATCCGCCGCTCCCGCTCGGTCAGACCGGCCGCGACGTCGGCCGGCTGGCCGTCGGCGGCCTCGTCCGGCGGGGCGGCGGCGGCCGACGGCGGGACGGCGGGCGGGGCCGGATCGGCCTCGACGGCCGGGGCGGAGCGGGGTGGGGGGACGGTGACGCCGGCCTCCCGGCGGGCGACGTCGGCGGGCCCGGACGGCTCGGGCCGGTCGGTGGCGGCCGCGGAGGCGTCGGCGGGCATGGCGCTCCTCGGGAGGCGGGCGGCCGGCACGGCGACCGCCGGCCGGGGGGACCCCAGCGTAACCAGGGCCCGCCCCGGCCGCATCGGACGCGGGGTCCGCGCCGGCCGGCGCCGCGGACACCGGCCGGCGGTCAGGAGATGTCCCGCCGGCGCATCATCCAGAACGCGCCGACCAGCACCACCGCGAAGCCCAGGCCGAACACCAGGGCCGAGTCCTGCCAGGTGATCAGCAGTTCAGCGGGTTTGCACTCACCCTTGGTGAACTCGCACGCGTCGTAGTCGAACAGCTGCACCTGTTTCATGAACCACGCCTGCGCGTACGTGGAGAGGACGAACCGGTCGCCGAACGCAACCCCGAGGACGCCGACCGCGATGCGGATGGCGACCTCGCTGATCGCGAAGACCGCCACGGCGGCGCCGAGCGCCATCGCGGTGTGCCGGCCGAGCGAGGCCAGCGCGAAGGCGACCGCGCCGACCGCCAGGACGAGCCCGACCGCCCGCAGGCCGTCGAGTCCGATCGAGCGCCAGACCCCGGCGGTCACCTCGGCGGTGGTCCCCTTGTAGGTGCCGATCAGCCAGAAGGCCAGCGTCCAGAACGCGCCGAGCACGACGCTCACCCCGAGCACCGTGGTCAGCAGCGCGGCCAGCTTGGTGCCCAGCACGGCGAGCCGTTTCGGCCGCCAGAGCAGCAGGTTCATCATCCCGCCGGTGCTCCACTCGGCCCCGACGAAGGAGGCGCCGACAATGAACGCGAAGAGCGCCACCGCGCCGGCGAACACGGCGATGAACATGGGGAACTCGGCCCGGAAGTCGAACTGGTAGGGCAGGTTCCACTTCGGGTCGAACATCTCCGGCTGCGGCTGCCACTGACGACCGCAGTCCGGTCCGTAGCGATCCTCGGTCTTCTCGCCACGCGCGGCAGCGGCGTCGCACTCGGTGACGGACCGCTCCCAGTCCTTGACCGCCTGCCGGTAGTCGGCGTCCGCCTTCGCCTGCGCTTCGGCAACGACGGCCGGGGAAAGCTTGTGGCTGGAGAAGCTGAAGGCGGTGGCCACCCCGGCCAGCCCGAGCAGCAGCAGGACCAGCAGCAGCCGGGTGAGCCGGCGCTTGGAAAGGCGGCGCAGTTCCGTGACGTACAGGCTCATGCGCCCCAACCTCCTCCGGCGCCGGCGGAGCCCGGCTCACCGACCTTCGTGGACTGGTCGACCTGCCGGTGCTGGCCGGGAACCGGCGCGGTGGCGGTCAGTTCGAGGAAGACGCTCTCCAGGTCGACCGCGACCGGCGTCAGCTCGCTGACGTACAGGCCCTGCTCGGCGAGGAGGCGGCTGACCGTGGCCGGCTTGTCGACGCCGGTGAGCAGCAGGTGGTCCGGTTCCGCGGCGCTCACCCGGATGCCGGCCCGGGTTAGCGCGTCGGCGGCCTGCGGCAGGTCGGTGACCGCCTCCAGCCGCACCCGTACGGTGCCCTGCGAGTGGGCGGCGAGCACCTGCTCGACCGGCCCGAACGCGACCCGCCGGCCCAGCGAGATGATGGTGACCGAGTCGCAGATGAGCTGGATCTCGCCGAGGATGTGGCTGGAGAGCACCACGGTCATCCCCGCGGCGGCCAGGTCCCGCATCAGGCTGCGCATCTCCCGGATGCCGCCCGGGTCGAGGCCGTTGGCGGGCTCGTCCAGGATCAGCAGCTTCGGGTTCTTGAGCAGCGCCGAGGCGACCGCCAGCCGCTGCTTCATGCCCAGTGAATAGGTCTTGACCCGCTCGCCGGCCCGGTCCCGGAGCCCGACCAGCTCCAGCACCTCGTCGACCCGTTGCCGCGGCAGCTCGCCCGCCTGGGCGAGCAGGCCGAGGGTGTCCCGGGCCGAGAAGTGCGGGAAGAACTGCGGACTCTCCACGATGGCCCCGACCTGACCGGCCACGGCTGGCAGCGCCTGCGGCAGCTCGTGGCCGAGGATGGCCATCCGGCCGTCGTTGGGCCGGATGAGGCCGAGCAGCGTACGCAGGGTGGTGGTCTTGCCCGAACCGTTCGGGCCCAGGAAGCCGTGCACCTGCCCGGCCTCGACCCGCATGTCGAAGCCGTCGAGCGCGTGTCGCACTCCGCGTTTGCGGCTCCGGTACGTCTTGCGGAGACCCTCGATCTCCAGGACAGCCGACAAGCTGACCTCCCCCGATGTATAGGTGACAGCGCACACCATACTTGGTATGCAGCCGGCTGCAATACCGGGTATGCACGACTCGCTCAACCGAGTTGTCGAGAGGGGCTTTCCCGGCCGGTCAGGCGCAGATGACCTGCACCCCGGCGTCCCGGAACGCCTGCACCACGGCGGGCGCCGCGCCGGAGTCGGTGACCAGCGTCTCCACCCGGTCCACCGGGCAGATCCGGGCGAAGGCGTGACCGCCCAGCTTGGACGAGTCGGCGATCACCACCACCCGCTTGGCCCGGGCCACCATGAGGCTGTTCATCGCCGCCTCACCCTCGTGATGGGCGGCGGCGCCGAGCTGCGGGTCGATCGCGTCCACGCCGAGCAGCGCGACGTCCAGGGTCACCTCGCGCAGCAGCGCCCCGCCCAGCGGGCCGACCAGCTCGAACGACTTCGGCCGGACGACGCCGCCGGCCACCACCACCTTCATCCGGGAGCGGACCAGCAGCTCGTTGGCGATGTTCAGGGCGTTGGTGACCACGGTGAGCTGGGCGCCCTCGGCGCTGGTGTTGAGGTCCGGCCGGACGGCGAGGGCCCGGGCCACCTCGGTGCTGGTCGTGCCGCCGTTCAGGCCGACCACGGTGCCCGGGGACACCAGCGCGGCGGCGGCCGCCCCGATCCGCTGCTTCTCGGCCGAGTGCTTGGCGGTCTTGTAGCGCAGCGGCAGGTCGTACGACACCCCGTTGGCGACCGCCCCGCCCCGGGTACGCGTGATCATCTGCTGCTGGGCGAGCTGGTCGAAGTCACGCCGGATGGTGGCCTGGGAGACGTCCAGGCGCTCGGCCGCCTCCTCGACGCTGACCCGGCCGCTGTCGGTCAGCATCTCGAGCAGGGCGTTCCATCGGGCGTACCGGTCCACCTCGGGGGCCTCCCCTGACTCTGCACGAACGGTGATTGATTGCGTGCACAGTAGTGCGCGAAACTACCAAGGCGCAAAACCCTGACCTGCGCAATCTGGGAGGCGGTTGCCACAGCCACCCCGGTTCGCGCAGAATGACGCGCGAAAGGCGGCCATAACGCGCCGTATTGCGCAAGGTCTCCCTTGGCGAGGAGTTGTCATGGCGTACGTGCACGCGGAGATCGCGAGCCAGCCCGACTGCTGGCGGGAGGCCGCGCGGCTCGTCCCGGCGGTCGCCGACCGCCTGCCGCGCCCCGGCGAGCGGGTCGCCGTCGTCGGTTGCGGCACGTCGTGGTTCATGGGGACGGCGTACGCCGGGCTGCGCGAGCGCGCCGGCCAGGGCGAGACCGACGCCTTCCAGGCCAGCGAGTTCCCCGCCGGCCGCCGCTACGACCGGCTCATCGCCATCACCCGCTCCGGCACCACGACCGAGGTGCTGAACCTGCTCGCCGCGCTGCGCGGCCAGCTTCCCACCACGGTCCTGGTCGGCGACCCGGCCTCCCCGGCGGTCGAGCTGGCCGACGCCGCGGTGACCATGCCCTTCGCCGACGAGCGCTCGGTCGTGCAGACCCGGTTCGCCACCACCGCGCTCGCGCTGCTCCGCGCCCACCTCGGCGAAGACCTGGGCCGACTGGCCGCCGACGCCGAGGTGGCCGTCCGGGCCCCGCTGCCGCTCGACCCGGCCCAGGTCGAGCAGGTCACCTTCCTCGGGCGCGGCTGGACGGTCGGGCTGGCCCAGGAGGCCGCGCTGAAGTGCCGCGAGGCGGCCACCTTCTGGGCCGAGGCGTACCCGGCGATGGACTACCGGCACGGCCCCATCTCGATCGCCGCCCCGGGCCGGCTGGTCTGGGCGTTCGGCGGGATCCCCGACGGGCTGCCCGAAGACGTCGCGGCCACCGGCGCCACCTTCGTGCACAGCCGTACCCACGGCTGCCACACGGTGCTGACCAGCTGGGCGGCCGGACGTACCCCGGTCGACCCGATGGCCGACCTGATCCTCGCCCAGCGCTTCGCCGTCGCGCTGGCCACCAGCCGCGGCCTCGACCCGGACGCCCCCCGCCACCTGACCCGCTCCGTGGTGCTCGCATGAGCGAGCGCCAGCGAGCGAATCATCAACTCAGTGCGTTGGTGGCTCACGGCGTCGGCGAGCGAAGCGAGACGACGGCGTGAGCTCAGGCGACGAGGTCGTCGTCGCGCTGGACGTGGGCGGCACCGGGATGAAGTGCGCCCTGGTCCGCCCCGACGGCCGGACCGTGCACGCCGAACGGCACGCCACCGAGGCGGCGCGCGGCCCCGAGGCGGTGATCGGGACGATCCTCGACGTCGCCGAGGGACTGGCCGGCAAGGCCTCCGCCGCGGGACTGACCCCGGTGGCCTGCGGAATCGCCGTACCCGGGGTGGTCGACGAGGCCCGCGGGGTCGCGGTCTGGTCGGCAAACGTGGGCTTCCGGGACGTACCGCTGCGGGAGCTGGCGCAGGCCCGGCTCGGCCTGCCGACGGCGCTCGGCCACGACGTGCGGGCGGGCGGCCTGGCGGAGGCCCGCCTCGGCGCCGGCCGCGACGGCGGCCACGTGCTCTTCGTCGCGATCGGCACCGGCATCGCCGCCGCCCACGTGGTCGACGGGTCGGCCGCCGTCGGCGCGCACGGCGCCGCCGGGGAGATCGGCCACATCCTGGTACGCCCCGACGGCCCGCGCTGCGGCTGCGGCCGCCCGGGCTGCCTGGAGGCGGTGGCGTCGGCCTCGGCCATCGGCCGCCGGTACGCCGAGCTGTCCGGTGCCCCGACCACGGCGGCCGAGGTGGCGGACCGAGCGGCGGCCGGTGAACCGCTGGCCGGCCGGGTCTGGCGGGAGGCGGTCGAGGCGCTCGCCGACGGGCTCGCCACCGCCCAGGCGCTCTTCGACGTCGAGACGATCGTGATCGGCGGCGGGCTGGCCCAGGCCGGGCCCCGACTGCTCGACCCGCTGCGCGGGGCGCTACGCGAACGGCTGACCTTCCACCGGGAGCCGCGCCTGGTCGCGGCCGCCCTCGGCGACGAGGCCGGCTGCCTCGGCGCCGCCCTGCTCGCCCTGGACGCCCGACCCTGACCGTGGAGAAGGAGAGCCGATGACCCTGCGCGTGACCGGCAAGGTGGTGACCCCGACCGGCGTGACCCGGCAGGGCTGCGTCGAGATCGTGGGTGACCGGATCCGGGCCGTCGCCGAGTACCCGTCGGTGCGCGACGGGCACTGGATCGTGCCGGGCTTCGTGGACATGCACACCCACGGCGGGGGCGGGCACACCTTCACCACCGGCGACGTCGAGTCGGCCCGCGAGGCCGCCGCGTTCCACCTGCGGCACGGCACCACCACCCTGCTGGCCAGCCTGGTCAGCTCCCCGTTCTCGTTGATGCGGGAGGCGACCACCGCGTACCGGCCGCTGGTCGAGTCCGGCGTGCTGGCCGGCGTCCACTTCGAGGGGCCGTACCTGTCGGCGGACCGCTGCGGCGCGCAGAACCCGGAGTTCCTCCGCGACCCGTCCACGGACGAGCTGGCGGAACTGATCGAGCTGGGCGGCGGCGCGGTCCGCATGGTCACCCTGGCCCCGGAGCGGGACGGTGCGCTGGAGGCGATCAAGCTGCTCGCCTCGCGCGGCGTGGTGGCCGCGATCGGGCACACGGACGCCACCTGGGAGCAGACCCGGGCCGCCGTGGCCGCCGGCGCGAGCGTCGGCACCCACCTGTTCAACGGGATGCGCCCGGTGCACCACCGGGAACCCGGACCGGTGATCGCCCTGCTCGAGGCGCCGAACGTGGTCTGCGAGCTGGTCGCCGACGGGGTGCACCTGCACGACGGCATGCTCGCCTTCGCCACCTCGGTGGCCGGCGCGGAGCGGGCTGCCCTGATCACCGACGCGATGGCCGCCGCCGGCATGCCCGACGGCGACTACGAGCTGGGCGGGCAGGCGGTCACCGTGTCCGGCGGGGTGGCCCGGCTGAGCCGGGACGGCGCGATCGCCGGCAGCACCCTGACCATGGACGCCGCCCTGCGGCACGCCATCGCGGCGGGCATCGCCGTGCCGGACGCCTGCCGGATGGTCGCCACCACCCCGGCCCGGGCGATCGGCCTGGGTGACCAGATCGGTGCGCTCCAGCCCGGGCTCCGGGCCGACCTCGTCGTGCTCGACGACGACTTCAACGTGGTCCGGGTGATGCGCGGCGGCGCCTGGGTGGAGTGACGCCGCGGGCCGCGGCGCGGGGCGTAGCGGCGTCAGCCGGCGGTGGGGACCTCGACGCCGAGCACGGCCTGCTCGTCCGGGCGGTGCACCAGCACGTCCGACAGGTACGACTGCACCGCGTGGCGCATGCCGACGTCCCGGCCGGCCCGCTCGGACAGCAGCCACTTGTGCTCGATGATCTGGGTGAACAGCTCCTGCGGCTCCAGCTTGCTGCGCAGGTGCGCCGGCACCGCCCGAACCACCGGCTCGAACACCTCGGTCAGCCAGCGGTGGGCCGCCTGCTGCTCGTCGGTCAGGTCACTCTCCACCCGGTAGGCGTCCAGGTCGTTGAGGAGCTTGCGGGCCTGGTTCTCCTCGGCGTCCAGGCCGGTGAGGCGGAGCAGCCGCCGGGTGTGGTAGCCGACGTCGACCACCTTCGGTCGGACCAGGTACCGCCCGTCGTCGGCGGTGGACATGGCCACCTCGGCGACGTCGAAGCCCAGCTCGTTGAGGCGGCGGATCCGCCCCTCGATGTCGTGCCGGGCGTCCCGCTCGATCTGCTGCTCGTAGGTGATCTCGTGCCACAGCCGCTCGTACCGCTGCACGACCTCCTCGCAGACCATCTCCGGGTCGATCGACTCGTGCAGCAGCCCGGCGGCCTGCAGGTCCAGCGCCTCGCCGAAGATGTTGACCCGGGCGATCTCCAGGTCCTCGCCGCGCTGCCCGTTGGAGAGCGAGCGGTGCAACGCCCCGGTCTCGGCGTCCACCAGGTACGCGGCGAACGCCCCGGCGTCCCGCCGGAACAGGGTGTTGGACAGCGAGCAGTCGCCCCAGAAGAAGCCGGTCAGGTGCATCCGGACCAGCAGCACCGCCAGCGCGTCGAGCAGCCGGTTCATGGTCTCCGGCCGCAGCGTCCGGGAGAAGAGCGCCCGGTACGGCAGGGAGAACTGGAGGTGCCGGGTGATCAGCACCGGGTCCAGCGGCTGGCCGTCGTCGCCCTGCCGGTCCGCCACGATCGCGACCGCCTCGACCGACGGGAAGTCGATCCGCTCCAGGGCCCGGAGCAGGTCGTACTCCCGCTCGGCGACCCGCTCGCCGGTCTCCTTCACCGCGTAGACGTAATCGCCGAGCCGGACGAAGCGGACGATGTGCCGCGAGATGCCCTGCGGCAGCGCGACCAGGTGCTGGGCAGGCCACTCCTCCAGCGGGGTCGACCAGGGGAGGTCGAGCAGCGCCGGGTCGACGAGGGCCGAGGTGATGCGCACGGCGACAAGTGTGACGCTTCCCCCGGTGCGGCGCTTCCCATCGTGGGCCGGCCCACAGCCGCGCCGCCCGCCCGCGCCCGGGCGACGTGGGCAGCGGCCGGTAGCGTGGTCGCGTGCGGGAGACCACGGGAGTACGCGAGAAGCTGCGGCTCCGGCCCGTCCGGCCGGCTGGCTGGGGGTGGGACGGACTGCTGCTCGCCGCCCTGGTGGCGCTGACCGTGACACTCGCCACCGGCCACCTCCTCGGGGTGGACCGGGCGGTCGCCGACTGGGCCGCGGACCACCGCCCCACCGCCGCCCGATGGACCGCCATGCTCCTCAACCTGCTGGGTCAGGGCACCCCGCTGACGCTGCTCGCGGCCGGGCTGGGGGTGCTGGTGGCGATCCGGCTCCGCTCGGTCCGCCCGGTGCTGCCACCGGTCGCCGGGTTCGTGCTGACCTACCTGACCGTCGGGCCGTTGAAGGTGTGGACCGCGCGGCCGGCGCCGAGCGCCAGCGTCAAGGAGCCGTTCCTGCCGCCGGACCAGACATTGCCGCTGTTCCAGCACGACCTGCCGGTGCGCTTCGCCCAGTCGTACCCGTCGGGGCACGTGGCCAACGCGATCGTCTGGTACGGCGTGCTCGCCCTGCTCCTGGCGCCGCTGCTGCGCACCGTCGGCCGAACCGTCCCGCCCCGGCTGGTCACCGTGGTCCGGGTGCTGCCGCCGCTCATCGTGCTCTGCACGACCACGTACCTCGGCTGGCACTGGCTGACCGACTCGGTCGCCGGGCTGCTGCTCGGCCTGCTGCTGGACCGGCTGCTGCACCGGGCGCCCTGGGACAGCCTGCCGTTACCCCGGGCGCTGCGGAGGTGGGACCGCCCGGTCATCTCGGCCTCGTAGCCGGTCACTCCTCCGGCTGACGCGGCACCGGGGTGCCCGGCGGCTCGGGCGGGAGCGGAGTGGTCTCCCGGAGCAGGGCGCTCAGCCCGGCGCGCCGGGCCACCACGGTCAACCGGTCCCCCGCGTTGATCACCATCCGCGGGTCGGCGGACCACTCGGTGCGCTGCCCGGCGCGGGTGTACGCGAGCAGCCGCACCTCGCCGGGGCGGGCCACCGCGGCGAGGGGGCGGCCGTCCAGCGACGAACCCGCCATGACCGGCACGTCGGTGACCAGCAGCGCGTGCCGGTCGACCGGGATGGTGGCGATCACCGCGCGGTCCAGCAGCGCCGCCGCGAACGCGGGCGCGGCCAGGTACGACACGCTGCGGGAGATGCCGATGCCGAACGCCTGCTGGATCCGCTCGGCGAAGTCGCCGTCGAAGAGTCGCAGCACCACCCGCAGATCGGGGTCGAGGCTGCGGGCGTTCAGCGCGGCGCGCAGGTTGGCGCCGTCGTCGGTGGAGACCACCACCAGCGCCTGGCAGGTCGCCACCGAGGCGGCCCGCAGCGTTTCCTCCTCGCCGGCGTCCCCGACGATCAGCGGCACCCCGAGCCGGTGCGCGAGCGCCGCGCCCCGGGCGTCCGGGTTGCGGTCGATGGCGACCACCTCGACCCCGAAGTCGTGCAGTTGGGCCATCACCCGGGTGCCGATGTTGCCCAGCCCGACCACCACCACATGGCCCGTACGGTCGGGTTGGATCCGGCCGTTGTGCAGGGCGAGCCGGGCGTTGACGATGCCGTCGACCACGGCGGCCGTGATGAGCGGGATCAGCGCCAGCCCGGCCAGGGTGAGCACCACCTGCATGATCTGGGCGGCGACGCTCTTGCCGAGGTCCGGGTCCTGCCCGCTCAACGAGGTGACCAGGGTGAGGTAGAGGGCGTCGGACCAGTTCACGTGCGCGGCGCCGGAGTTCAGCCAGCCGAGGACCGCGATCATCGCGAGCAGCACCAGCACCGCCACGCCGATCTTGCGGGTGGCGAAGCTGCGGACCGCGCGGAGCAGCACCACGGCGGGCTGCCGGCGCCGCCGGGCCCGGACCAGCCGGCGGGCGGCCAGCTCGGCACCGGCCGGCTGCCCGGTCGCCTCGGCCAGCACCACGTCGGCCGCCGCCTCATCGGCGGGCAGCACCCGGATCAGCTCGGGGTCGGTGGTGACGGCCAGCCCGGTGAGCACGTCCTGCGGGCGTACGTCGGCGCGGCGGGCCACGTAGAGGGTGCGTCCGGCGTGCCGGAAATGGGTGGGGGCCAGCTCGCCGAGCGCGGCCGCGACGAACGCCGGGGCGGCCATCGAGGCGTCGGAGAGCAGCGCCGAGTCGGGGAAGAGCTGCCGCAGGCCGTTGGCGAGACTGGTGTTGAACATGCGTACCACCAGGCGGAGCCGGGGCTCGACCTCCCGGGCGCAGAGCGCGGCGTGCATGTTGCCCACGTCGTCCTGGTGCAGCAGGGCCAGCCCGTCCGCGCCAGCCAGCCCGGCCCGGCGGAAGGCGGCCTCGTCGAGCCGGTCGGCCAGGACCACCTGGACGCCCTCGATGTCCCGGCCGTCGGGCCCCTCGGAGCGGCGGCGCTCGGGCACGATCAGCGTGACCCGGATCTGCCCGGTGGGCGAGTCGGTGGCGAGCAACGACCGGACCACCCAGTACGCCAGCGGGTCGGAACCGCAGACCACGTAGTGCGGACGGACCTCGCCGTTCATCCGGAGCCGCCAGCCGGCGCGGCGTGCGCGGTCGCGCAGGGGGTCGGCCATGCCCGGATCGTAGTCACCCGCTCGCGGTGCGCGCAGCCCCATGATCGTGAACGCATGGCGTCCCGGGGTACGGGTAGATGGAGCGCCATGCAGACGTTCCTCCCGTACCCGGATTTTCTGGCGAGCGCCCGGACGCTGGACCAGAAGCGGCTGGGCAAGCAGCGGGTGGAGGCCATCCAGGTGCTGCGCGGGCTGACCTGGCCGACCTACGGCTGGCGCAACCACCCCGCGGTGAAGATGTGGGCCGGGTACGAGGAGGCGCTGACCCGGTACGGGCTGGACGTGTGCGCCGTGTGGGGCGAGCCGGGGCGGGCGGACACCTGCGCGGCCACGCTGACCACGGACCTCGCCACCGCCTGCGGCGTCACCACCGTCCGTACCCAGCTGGAGCTGGCCGAGGCCGGGGAACTGCCGCCCTGGCTGGGCCGGGAGGACCTGCACCGCAGCCACCGGTCGTCGCTGCTGCGCAAGGACCCGGCGCACTACGGCCCCCAGTTCGCCGACGTCCCGCCCGACCTCGAGTACGTCTGGCCCCCGTCGGATCGTGAGCGCCGCTGTCTGAGCTGAGGGAGGGCTGGGCCGCTGGCCGCGCCAGGGATCGAAATGCGTTGCCCGCCTTTCCGGCCCCGATCTACCGTGAGCGCGCAAGGTCAACCACCGCTCCGGGAGCCGTCGATGTCGCTGCCACACCGCACCACCGTGCCGTCGTGGCTGCTCAACGTCGGTTGCCGAGCCGAAGGTCCCCGCCCGGGGTGGCCCGACTGACGCGTGCGCCCGTACGCGCCACAGCCGCCCCGTCGCCAGGACCGGGCGGCTTTTTGCTGCCCGCCACCGATCGTGAAGGGAGAGCCCGGTGGACGCCGTCCTCGTTGTCAACGCCGACCTCGGCCCGCTGCACCGGGTCACCGTCCAGCACGCGATCCGGATGCTCTGCCGTCGGGTCGCCGAGATCCACGAGGCCGAGCCGGACCAGGTGATCGGGATCTTCCCGGTCCCCCGGGTGGTCCGCCTGGTCCGGTACGTGGTCACCCGCTGGCGGTTCAGCGCCGGTCCGGCCTGGTCGCGTGGCGGGGTGCTGCGCCGCGACGGCCGGCGCTGCGCGTACTGCGACGCCCCGGCCAGCACGATCGACCACCTCCTGCCCCGCTCGCGCGGGGGCCGGAACACCTGGAAGAACACCACCGCCGCCTGCTACGAGTGCAACCAGCGCAAGGGCGACCGGACGCCGGCCGAGGCGGGCATGCCGCTGCGGCGCGAGCCGGTGACGCCGACCTGGGCGGCGCTCGCGGGGCGGTGACGGGCCGGCCGGCGGGCACAGGGGGTCGCGTCGGGGGTACGCCTCCGGCGCGGCGCCCGCCGGTCCCGGGGACGAGCGGGGGTGCAGGGCGATCGCCCCGCACCCCCGCGCGGTCAGTTGACGGTGACCGAGAACGAACGCCAGCCGGACGAGGTGCCGTCGGCGTACGTCACCGAGAACCAGAAGTAGGTCCAGCCCGACGCGGTCGGGGTGAAGGTGACCCGGCCCTTCCCGTCGGCGTCCAGCGCGACCGTCTGGTGGGCGCTGTTCTGGGTGGTGAACCAGGTGACCCCGGTCGCGTCCTTGCTGACCTGCGGCGTCACGGTGAACAGGCCGGGCACGCCGACCCCGCCGCCCGAGCCGTCGATCGGGTAGACCCCGTCCGACGTGATCACCGGAGCGTCGTCGACGTACTGGGTGGTCTCCGTCTGGTACAGCACCTCGCCGGAGGCGCTGCGGCCGGCGTACGCGATGGTGTGCGAACCGCCCTTGAGCGGGCCGAGGACCGGCTGCGCCACGCCCTGCGCGTCCACCGCGACCGACTTCTCGTCGCCCCCGTCCACCCGGTAGGTGATGGTGGTGATGCCGTTGCCCGGCTGGGTGCCGAACCGCATCGTCACCAGGATCCCGGTGCCGGACGGGTCCGGCTCCTGCTTCGCCGACCAGGCGGTGACCGTGAGGTCGCGCACCTTGAAGGTGTACGCACGCACCGGCGAGCTGTTGCCGGCCCGGTCCATGCTCGCCACGTAGAGGGTCTGCTCACCCGCGCTGCGGGGCCGCCACTGGATGGTCGCCGCGCCGCCGAGCTGGTCCGCGGGCACCTGGTTGTACATGTTCCACTGGCTGTCGCCGTAGCGGAAGCTGACCACGTCCGGCGCGCCGTTCGCGGTGAAGAGGAAGGTGCCGGTCACGTCGCGGCCACCGGTCGGGTTGGCGGGGTTCTCCGGGTACTCCGGAGAGGCGACGGTCGGCACCGCCGGGGCGGTGCGGTCGACGGTGAACGGGCATGGGTCGCTCCACGGCGACCAGGCCCGCTCGTCGTACGTCCGGGCGTGCCAGGCGTACTCGCCGTCGGGCAGGCTGCCGACCGGCACATCGCCCACGCCGCTGAGCCCGTCGCCCCCACTCGAGATGCTGGTCCGCATGGCGGTGGTCGCCGACGGGTCGGCGAGCGGCCAGAACTCGAACTCGGGGGTCAGCCGGTCGCCCGGGTCCCGGTCCCGGTCCGTCATGTCGGCGTACGCGCTGAACGGGTACCCGGCGAAGTACGCCGGGCCGCAGGGCCGGTCGGTGTTGCCGTTGTAGAGCTTCGTCGGCTTGAGCGGAGCGGTGTTCTTCAGCTCCACCTCGAACCGGAACTCGTTGGTCTCCAGCCACCGGCCGTACGCGACGTCACCCTCGTACTTCTTGGGGACCCGCAGCTCGGCGGTGAACTTCTGCTCGCCCCGGGTCAGCGCATCGGCGAGGGCGGTGGTCAGGTTCCAGGTCGTCCGCCAGGAGGTGCAGTCGCTGCCCTCGGCGGTGGCGGTGACCTCCTTGCCGACGGTCCTCGGCGGGCTGGACCAACTGTTGTCGCCGCCGAAGGGCGCGGTGGGCTGGGCGGTGACGGTCCGCGGCTTCGCGCAGTCGTTCGCCCGGGACTCCCGCGCCACCAGCGTCGCCGTGCTCAGCCGGCCGACGTAGATGCCGCCGACGTCGAAGGTGACATAGACGCGGGAGGTGTGGCGGGCGGACTCGTCGTCCCGCCACGAACCGACCGGGATGTCGCCGCCGCTCGGATAGAAGACGGCCGTGTCCGGAGTGGTGGAGTCGGTGTACGCCAGCAGAGAGGGCGTGAGCACGAAGTGCGGCTCGGCGGCGGCGGCCGACACGGGCGGGAGCACGACGGCCCCCAGCACCAGTGCGGCGACGGCCCCCCGCAGCGACGTGCGCCCGCGCCCCCGTGCGTCGCGGGTCTTGAGTGTCACGTGGAGGGCCTCGGCGACCAGTCGGTGAAGATCCGCTACGTGCCGAACAGCCCCTGGTTGGCCGGCTGGTACGGCGGCACCGACCGGGACTCGGCTCAGAGCGTCCGGCTGAGCAACGGCAAGACCACCAAGATCACCATCGTCATGCCGGATCCGGCCTGACCGGCGCCGGTGGGGCGGCCCGGCCGTCCCACCGGCGCCCGGCGGCACCTCCGCCGGCCTGGTCCCGTACTCCCGCCCGGTGCTGCCCGGTGGCGGTCAGCGGCCGGCAGGCGGCGCCCAGCCGAAGCGCGGCGGCCGTCGGTCGTTGACCGCCGCCACCCCCTCGCGGGCCTCGCCGCTGGCCCGGACCTGGCCGTGCCACCAGGCGACCCGCGCGTCGTCGGCGCGCCCGTCGACGATCTCCTTGGCCGCCGCGACGGTGAGCCGGGACCGCTCGGCGGTGGCCCCGGTGACCGCCGCCACCCGGGCGGCCAGCGCGTCGGCCGGCAGCACCTCGTCGACCAGGCCGATGCGCAGCGCCCGCTCCGCGTCGACCAGCTCGCTGGTGAAGAGCAGGTGCTTGGCGGCGGACGGGCCGACCAGCCGGGCCAGCCGCCGGGTGGTCGGCGCGGGATAGACCAGCCCCAGCCGCGCCGGGGGTACGCCGAACCGGGCGTCCGCCGCGGCGAGCCGCAGGTCGCAGGCGACGGCCAGTTGGCAGCCGCCACCGACGCAGGCCCCTTCGACGGCGGCCACGGTGGGCTTGCCGAAGGCGGCCAGCCGTTCCTCGGCGGCCACCGCGATGCTGCCGTCCCCGGCCTCCAGCAGTTCGTCCAGGTCGCCGAGGTCCGCACCGGCGCAGAAGGTGCCGTCGGCGCCGGTCAGCACCAGCGCGCGCACCGCCGGATCCGCCTCCAGGCCGTCGAGCAGCACGGGGAGCTGCCGCCACATCCCAGGGGTCATCGCGTTGCGGCGGGCCGGGTTCCGGATCACCACGGTCGCCACCGGCCCGGTCACCGTGACGGTGAGCTCCGCGTCCGACATGTCTCCCCCTCCGCCGCCGGTCCGGCTGACCATAACGGCGCGGGCCCGGCGACCACCCGCGTGGGGTGAAGGCATTCGCCGACCCGGCCCGACTGCGGCTGCTCAGCCTGATCCAGTCCGCCCCGGAGGGCGAGGCGTCCGTAAGTGACCTCACCGCCC
>NZ_JBEYSO010000023.1:0-123658 GCF_040642675.1 Micromonospora sp. NPDC047738 | reverse complement strand
CCGTCACCGCGGGCGAGCTCGGCCACCACCTCGGCGACGGTCCGCATGTCCGACTCGTAGCCCCCGTAGCGCTGGGGCACCCGCATGCGCAGCAGGCCCGAGCTGGAGAGCGCGGCGAGCGTCTCGTCGGTGAGTCGCCGCTGCTGCTCTGCCGCCAGCGCGTTGGCCCGCAGCAGCTTGCCGAGCTCGGCGGCGCGGCCCACCAGCTCGGTGCGCGACGGCGTGGTGACTGTCTCCATCGATCCTCCTCGAAACGAAGCAGCAGAGAACCCGCAACCCGGCCGGGCCACCGCTCTAGTGCAGGGGATGCTGGCCGATCAGACCGGCCTGCCCTCGACTCTGGCAGCCGAGCCGGTGCCGGCGCATCTTCCGGCATGCCCTCTCAGCCGCGGCCCCGCTGCGCCACCGGTTGGCCCAGCTCAGCCAGCCGGCGGCTGTCCACCTTGCCGGTCTCGTTGCGGGGCAGCGCATCCGGGACGACCCGGAAGGTCATCGGCAGCAGCACGCCGCCGAACCGCTGCCGCACGTGCGCGCGCCACTGCGCCGGAGCGGGCTCCGCGCGGGGCACGACGTACGCGACCAGCCCGGTGACGATGCCGTCGGCGCCGGACACCGGCAGCACAGCGCACTCGGCGACCGAGGCGTGCCCGAGCAGTGCGGCCTCCACCTCGGCCAACTCGATCCGGTGCCCCTGGATCTTCACCTGCTGGTCGCGGCGGCCGCGAAACTCCAGCAGCCCATCCGGACGGCGCAGGCCGAGGTCCCCGGTGCGGTACCAGGGCCCCGGGCCACGGCCCGGCACGCCCCGAAAAGCCGGATGGCCACGATCGCCGTCGCCGGAACGGCCGAGGTAGCCCGGGGTCACGTAGGCGCTGCGGACGACCAACTCGCCCACCGTGCCGGGCGGGCAGTCCCGGTCAAGCTCGTCGAGAACCAGCACCTCTCGGCCCGGAATCGGCCGTCCGATGGGGACCGGCCCCTGGCTGCTCCGCGGAATCCGGTGCCAGGTCGCCGCCACCGTCTCGGTCGGTCCGTAGAGATTGACCAGCTCCATCCCCGGGGCCGCCGCGTGCAGACCTTGGACCAGATCGTCCGGGACCGCCTCGCCCATCAGCAGCAACCGCCGCAGCGCCAGCCGCGCCCGTGCCCCGCCGAGGCTCTCCCGCAGCAGCTCACGGGCAAAGCTGGGCACGGTCTGCAGGACGTCGATCCGCTCCGCCGCCAGCCAGTCGAGCAGCCGACCGGGGTGCACGCGGACCGGCTCCGGCACCGGGCACAGCTGCGCCCCGGCCACCAGCGTCGCGAACGTCTCGCACAGCGCCGGGTCGTGCTCCGGGGCCACCCACTGCGCCACCCGCACGCCCGGGCCGAGCCCGAACTCACTGGCGAACCAGGTGCTGAACTGGGCCAGCGCGGCATGCGTCTGCGGCACCCCCTTGGGCTGCCCGGTGGAGCCGGACGTGTGCGCGATGTAGGCCCAGGCCTCCGGCGGGACGTCGTGCTCGGCCGGCTCGGCGTCCGGCAGGGCGGTCACGTCCAGCAGCGGGACGCCGGTGCGTTCGGCGTACCAGGCGGCGAGGTCGTCGTCGGTGCCTCCGGTCAGCACCGCCGCCGGGCGTACGCTGTCGAGGATCATGCGGCCGCGCTCGCCGCCCGCGCCGGTGCCGGACCAGACCAGATGAGCGCCGGCGCGCAGCACGCCGAGCAGCGCCGCGTAGCGGTCGGGGCCGGCGGGCACCCGTACGGCGACCGGCCAGCCGGCAAGGCCGGGCAGGGCGGCGGCGATCCGGGCGGCCCGCCGGTCGAGGTCTCGGGCGGTGACCGGGCCGGTGCTCCAGGACACGGCGGTGGCCTCCGGAGCAGCCTGGGCGCGGTCCCGGACGAGCAGATGCACCGCGGCGCCGGGCGGCACCGGGCTGGTGGCGGTCATGGCGGGGACACCTCCAGTTCCGGGGCGGGTTCTGGGAAAAGTCTGGTCGTGTGCGCCGGACGAGTCCTCTTCGCGCGTGCCGGCCTGGCGAAGAAAGCCGTTGAGCGTTGTCGGCCGGGAGCCGGCCAGGTCACGGCCGCGGCCAGCCCCGGATCAGCGTGGCCAGGCCGCCGCGCGGTCCGGGGACCACAGGTCCGGGACCGTCCAGCCGTCCAGGTCGTACTCGCCGAGGCACTGTTCGGCGAAGGCCTTGTAGGCGTCGATCTGCCCGGATGCGGTCTGGGCGTGCAGCAGCTCGACCCGGGTGTTCTCGTGGTTGCCGGCGTAGTTGCGTTCGTAGAGCTCGTGCCGCCCACCGAACTCGGTACCGGTGGCGTCCCACAGCAGCTTCATCACCTTGACCCGTTGCTCGGCGGTCGAGCCGTCCGAGCCGCGCAGAAACCGGTCGAGGTAGGGCCGGATGTCGGGATTGTGGAAGTCGTCGGCGCCGGAGTTCACGTAGATCAGCCCGCTGGCCACATCCTGTTGGATGATCTCCTTCACCCGCGGGTAGCCGATCTGCATGAACCACCGATAGGCCATGCCGTACTGCGGGTTGGGCAGCAACGCGCCGTTCTTCCAGGCCACCGGGTTGCGGGCGGCGGCGTCCGACAGGCCCCAGAAGAGGTTGCGCCAGGCGAGCACCTCGCCCACCCGGCTCTGCACCCCGCGGAAGTCCTTGGTGCCGGTCAGCTCGAGGGCCTTGACCAACAGTCCGGCGATGAATTCGAGCTTGACCGCCAGCCGGGTGCAGCCGTGGAAGGTGAAGCGCTCGGCGAAGCCGGACTGCCCGGCGAACATCTGCACCTTGCCGAGATCGCCGTAGACGAACACGTTCTCCCACGGCACCAGCACCTTGTCGAGGATCAGGATGGTGTCGTTCTCGTCCAGCCGCGACGACAGCGGATAGTCGAACGGGCTGCCCATCGCCGCGGCGGTCGCCCCGTAGGACGGCCGGCAGATCAGCTTCACCCCGCTGGCGCCCATCGGCACGGTCGCGATCAGCGCGAATTCCTTCTTACGGATGGGCAGGCCGAAGTGGGCGATGAAGTTGTAGTGGCTCAGCGCCGACCCGGTGGCCACCACCTTCGCCCCGCTGACGATCAGCCCGGCGTCGGTCTCCCGTTCCACCCGGATGTAGACGTCGGCGACCTGGTCCGGCGCCCGGTTACGATCGACCGGCGGATGCACGATGGCGTGGTTCCAGAAGAGCACCTTCTCCTGTGACTCGCGGTACCAGCGCTCGGCGTTGTCGCTGTACGGCGCGTAGAAGCCGGCGTTGGCCCCGAGCGTCCCCAGGAATGACGCCTTGTAGTCGGGGCTGCGACCCATCCAGCCGTAGCTCATCCGGGCCCAGGCCGCGATCGCCCGCTGGTCGGCGACCATGTCGTCGACGGTGCGCGGGGTCCGGTAGAACGGATGCGTGAACCCGCCCGAGCCGGTGTCGGTGGGCGCGGTCAGCACGTCGCGGTTCGCCGGGTCGTGCAGCGCGTCGTAGAGCCGGGCGGTCATCCGGACCGGATTGCGGAAGGCCGGGTGCGTGGTGACGTCCTTGACCCGCTCGCCGTAGAGGAAGATCTCCCGGTCGTCGCGCAGGCTCTCGACGTACTCGTCGCCGGTCAGCGGGCGGGTCACCTGATCTCGTCGCCGAGCCGCACCTGGGTGAACAGTCATGGCCTCAGCCTCACACCGCCGCCGACGGCGCCGCATCTCTGTCGATGCGCTCCGCGGCGGAGCGAATCCGCAACGACCCTTTACGCAATTGTGAAGGTAAGGGTCCTGCCCGTCCTGCTCGACGACGGCAGGCACGCCTCGACCGGCGGGCAGCCGGCCCGTCCGAGCACGCTGACCTGTGCGCGTGGGCGACCGCCTCCGGCTACCGGCGCACCGAGGAGCTTCCCGGGCCCGTCGCCGTGCGCCTCAGGGGACGATCTCCATCTGCGCCATCATGCCGATGCTGGAGTGCTCCAGGAAGTGGCAGTGGTAGGCGTAGCGGCCCAGATAGCCGTCGAAGGTGGCCTGCACCCGCACCGAGGTCCCGGCCGGGACGACCACCGTGTCCTTGTCGCCGGCGTCGTCCGGGGTCATCGGCGCGCCGGTGCGGCTCAGCACCCGGAACTGGGCCAGGTGCATGTGGAAGGTGTGCAGCAGGCCGAACTCGGTGTCGTCGTTGTGGATGGTCCAGATCTCGGTGCTGCCGCGCTTGATGGTGAAGTCGACGCGGTTCGGGTCGTACGCCTTGTCGTTGATCAGGCCGACCGGGTCCCCGGTGAAGTCGAACCTCATCCGCACGTCACGCTCGACGGTGGCCTGCGGCAGCATCGGCAGCGCACGCAACCGGGCCGGCACCCGGCTGGTGTCGGGAGCCGTCCACCCCACGTCGAAGCGCAGCACCGGGCCCTTGTCCGCGTCGCGCAGGATCACCGACGAGCCCGACGGCAGGCCGGTGAAGTCGATCACCACGTCCACCCGCTCCGCGGAGCCGAAGGTCACCGCGGGTCGCGCCACCGGCGCGGGCAGCAGGCCGCCGTCGGTGCCGATCTGCCAGAGCTTGCCCTTGTCGATGCTCAGCGTGTACATCCCCTCGTTGCTCGCGTTGAGCAGCCGGAAGCGGTACTTGCGCGCGCTGACCGGGAAGAACGGCGTCGGCTTGCCGTTGGCGAGTACCGTGGTGCGCTCGGCGGGGATGTCGTAGACCAACGCCCCGGTGTCGTCGAGCTTCACGTCCTTGAGCATGATCGGCACGTCGTGGTTGCCGGTCGGCAGCCGCAGTTGCTGCTCGGCCGGGTCATCGATCAGATAGAAGCCGTGCAGGCCGTAGTAGACGTGCTCGGCCTCCAGCCCGTGGGCGTGGTCGTGGTACCACAACGTCGTGCCACGCTGGCTGTTCGGGTAGTGGTAGACGCGCGCGGCGCCCGGCTGGATCAGGTCCATCGGGTGCCCGTCGTCGGCCGCCGCCACGTGTCCACCGTGGAGGTGCACGTTGGTGGGCACGTCGAGCGAGTTGCGGAAGGTCACCTTGACCGGGCGCCCGGTGCGGCCGCGGATCGTCGGACCCACGAGACCGCCGCCATAGGTGAGCACGTCGGTGGTCAGCCCGGGCACCACCTCGACCTGGGCCCGCCGGACCTCTACCTCGTACTCGTCGCAGGTCGTGCTCTGGCGCACCGGCGCGGCGATCGGCGGGATCGGCATCCGCACCTGGAACGGCGCGACGGTCAACGGCGCGACGCCGGCGCGGGCCGGCACCGGCCCGACGTGCTGGTGCGCGAACCGGCCGGCGGCGGTGGGGGCGGTGGCGGACGTTTCGTTCGCCACGGCGCGCTGGGCGACGAACAACCCTCCGGCCACCGTTCCCCCCATGAGCAGTAAGCCTCGTCGATTCACAGCACGGCTCCCATCAGCTGATGTCACCGGCACGCGCACGGCTCCGGCGGTGGACGGGCCGAGGTTATCGACGAGTGTCGTGCCGATCTTCTTTCAGGTTGCTCACCTCAATCCGCGACCGGCGCGACACTGACAGGTACGCCGTTGAAGACCGCGTTGCCCGACGGCACGTCCAGGGCTCCGCCACCGGTCAACTCGTTGACGTTGACCCCGGCGTGCGCGGCGGCCACCTGCTGCGCCGTGCCCCCGTGGCCCCAGCCGTGCGGCAGGCTCACCACGCCGGGCATGATCGTGTCGGTCGGCTCCAGCTCGACCTCCAGCTCACCGGAGGCGGAGCTGACGCGGGCCCGCTCACCGAGACCCAGTCGGGCCACGTCGTCGGGGTGGATCTGCAGGGTGCACCGGTTGCTGCCACCGACCAGCCGCGGCACGTTGTGCATCCAGCTGTTGTTGGAGCGCAGGTGGCGACGCCCGATCAGCACCATCGGCGCCCGCGGGCGGCGCAACGCGTCGCGGAGCCGGGCGGTGTCCTCCACCAGCGGCTCCGGGGCCAGTTCGACCAGGCCGGACGGGGTACGCAGGATGTCGGCCAGCCGCGGCTCGAGCGGGCCCAGGTCGATGCCGTGCGGCCGGTCCAGCAGGGCGTCCCGGTCGAGCCCGTACGGGCCCATCCTCAACATCGCGTCGAGCAACAGGTCCGGACCGTCGTCGCCCTTCAGGGCGGCCCGCAGGGCGGCCGGGTCGGCGCCGGTCAGCGGCGTACCGGGGATGGTGACCGCCGCGCCGAGGATCGCGCTGAGCATCTGCTCGGGCAGACCGGCCGGGTCGGCGTCGGCCCCCAGGCCCATGGCGATCATCGTGAGCCGTTCCAGGATCTCGGCCTCGGAACGCTGCCCGGGCGCCAGCGGCAGCACCGCCGGGGAGTAGCGGGCGTAGTTGCGCACCTGGATGGTCGAGATGAGGAAGTCGTAGTGGGGCATCTGCAGGATCCGCGGTGGCGGCAGGATCACGTTGGCGTGCCGGGTGGTCTCGTTGCAGTAGGGGTCCACAGCGACCATGAAGTCGAGCCCGGCCAGCGCCCGGTCGAGGCGAGCACCGTCCGGAGTGGACAGTACCGGGTTGCCCGCGACGACGACCAGACCCTTGATCTGGCCGGCGCCCGGTTGCTCGATCTCGTCCACCATGGTGGCGGCCGGGAACTCGCCCAGCGTCTCGGGCAGCCCGCGCACCCGGCTGTGCCAGCGCCCGGAGACGTACGGCTCGGGGCTCTTGTGCACCTCGGCCGTGGCGGGCCGGGCGAACATCACCCCACCCGCCCGGTCGAAGTTGCCGGTCAGCACGTTCAGCACGTCGACCAACCACTGCGCGAGCGTGCCGAACTCCGCGGTGCACGTACCGATCCGGGCGTAGACCGCCGCCGCCTCGGCGGCGGCCAACTGCCGGGCGAGCCGGCGGATCACCGCCGCGTCGACCCCGCAGAACGGGGCCACCGCCTCGGGAGTGAACGAGGCCGCCAGCTCCCGCAGCCGGTCCAGCCCGGCGACCGGCACGTCGATCGCGGTGAGTTGCTCCTGCAGCAGGGTGTGCACCATCGCGAACAACAGCGCCGGGTCGGTGCCGGGCCGGACGAAGACGTGCTCGTCGGCGAGTTCCGCCGTACGGGTGCGGCGGGGGTCGATGACGATGACCCGGCCGCCGCGACGGCGGAGCTTCGTGAGCCGGCCGGCGAAATCGGGTGCGACGCACAGCGACCCGTTGGACACGGCCGGGTTGGCACCGATGATCAACAGGTGCTCGGTCCGGTCGAGGTCGGGCACCGCCACCGCCCACGGGTCGCCCAGCATCAGACCGCCCGAGACGTGCTTGGGCATCTGGTCGACCGTGCTCGCGGAGAAGATGTTGCGGGTGCCCAGCGCCGCGCCCAGCGGTCCCCGGTAGAGGATTCCGGCCATCGTGTGGAAGGTCGGGTTGCCGAAGTAGAGCGCGAGCGCCTCGCGCCCGTGCTCGGCGACGACCCCGTCGATCCCCCGGGCCACGGCGGCGAAGGCCTCGTCCCAGCTGGCGGAACGCCAGGACGCTCCCTCGCGGATCAGCGGGCCGGTGAGCCGGTCCGGATCCTCGTCCAGGCGACCGAGGCTGGCCCCCTTCGGGCACAGATAGCCCCGCGAGAACGGGTCGTCGGCGTCGCCGGTGACCGAGGTGACCCGGTCGTCGTCGAGGGTCAGGCGCAGCGCGCACGAGGTCTCGCACAGCGGGCAGGTGCGGTACGCGGTGCGCTCGCCCATCACGGCTGCCCGATCGGCTGAACTGCCGAGAAGACGGTCATGGCGAGTTCCTCCCTAGTTGAGGCTGATGCCGGCGTCGCGCAGAGCGTCGAGCAGCGTGCCGCGTTCCAGCGCGGCGGCCATCAGCTCCAGGTCGTCGGCCATGTAGCGGTCGTCGTCGAGGCTGGGCACCAGCGAACGCACGGTGTCGTAGACGACGCGGGCACCCGGGCTGAGCCCGTCGAGACGCCCGGAGACGTCCACCGCCTGCGCGGCGGCGAGGAACTCCAGCGCGAGGATGATGTTGTTGTTGCGCAGCACCCGCCGCGCGTTGCGGGTGGCGATCAGACCCATGCTGACGACATCCTGGTTGTCGCCGTTGGAGGGCACGCTCTGGGTGCTGGCCGGGGCGATCGTCCGGTGCTCGGCGACCAGTGCGGTGGCCGGATACTGCGCGCCGGCGAAGCCGCTGTGCAGGCCCGGCTCACCCTTGATCAGGAACTCCGGCAGGCCGTAGCTCAGGTGCCGGTTCAGCAGCCGGTTGCTGCGCCGTTCGGAGAGCACCCCGAGCTGGGTGAGCGCGATCGTCAGGAAGTCCATCACGAAGGCAACCGGCTGGCCGTGGAAGTTCGCGCCGTGGAAGATCTCCCGGCCGGTGAAGAACAACGGGTTGTCGTTGGCGGAGTTGAGCTCGATCTCGAGCTTGAGCTGGGCGTGGCTGAGGGTGTCGCGGACCGCGCCGATCACCTGCGGGATCGCCCGCAGCGAGTAGGCCTTCTGCAGGTAGACGTCGGAGCGGTGCACCCCGGAGCCGTTGCCGTTGGCCTTCTCCTTGCTGGCGGCCACCTGCCGGCGCAGGTCGGCGTGCTCGACGGTCAGCCGGCTGCCGTGCATCAGCGCGCGCATGTTGGCGGCGCTGGCGATCTGCCCGGCGTGCGGACGGGCGATGTCGTGGCCCTCCGGCTGGAACGGGCTCATCGAGCCCTGCAGCGCCTCGATGACCAGCGCCGCGGCGATCTCGGCATGCCGGGCCTGGGCGAGGGCGTGCGAGGCCACCAGGGCGCCGACGCCGGTCATCGCCGAGGTGCCGTTGATCAGTGCCAGGCCCTCCTTGAAGCGCAGCCGCAGCGGCTCGATGCCCAGCGCGCGCAGCACCGGCCCGGTCGGCACCTTCTGGCCGTCGCGCAGCAGGTAGCCCTCGCCGATCAGCGAGCTGGCGATGTGGGCCAGCGGGGCAAGGTCACCGCTGGCTCCCAACGAGCCGATCTCGGGCACGGCCGGGGTGAGACCCTCGTTGAGATAGAGGGCGAGCCGCTCCAGGACCAGCGGGCGTACGGCCGAGTGGCCCTTGGCCAGTGCGTTCAGCCGGGCGGCGACCACCGCCCGGGACTCCGGCTCGGAGAACAGGGGGCCGACGCCGGCGCTGTGACTGCGTACCAGGTTGGTCTGCAGCTCGGTCTCCTTGGCCGTGTCGACGAGCATGTAGATCATCTCGCCGTAGCCGGTGGTCACCCCGTAGACCGGAATGTTCTGCCGTACGGTCTCCTCGAACTGCGCCCGGCTGGACGCGGCGCGTTCCAGCACCTGCGGGCCGAGCGCAACCCGCGCGTTGTCCTCGGCGATGCGGCGCACATCCGGCACGCCGAGCGTCTCGCCATCGACATCGACGCGGACACCGGTTCCGACCATGGTCATTTCCGCTCCCAGGTGGGTGTGACGAACAAAGGCCGCTGCCGTGCGGCTGGTTGCGAATCGATTCTCATCACCGCCGGACCGGCCGCTGCACCTTCGTGATTGCCCATCGCCGGAGGGCGCGGACGACCGCGCACGGCGGGAGACGACCAGCTGCGCGGGGCCATCGACATTGGACGCACGAGCGCGGATCCGGCCCCAGGTCGGCACTCGTGGAGATGCGACCGCCGACGGGGCCGCCCGACCATGAATTCCGACGTAGCGCCCAGTGCCGACCGGAAATGGCGAGGCTGATGCGGGGAGCATCCGAAAGCTCACGATCACCCATCGGCGCGGCCCGACAGCACTCCAGACCGCCTGTTGAGAGGACGCACATGATCCACATGTTTCAGCCGAGCGTCGGCGCCGAGGAGCTCGAGGCCGTCGGCAAGGTGTTCGACAGCAACTGGCTGGGATACGGGCAACAGACCAAGGCGTTCGAGAAGGACTTCGCCGAACACCTCGGGGTACCGCCTGAGACGCTGCTCTTCGTCAACTCCGCCACCTCCGGTCTGGGCCTCGCGATGGAACTGCTGAATCTCGGCCCCGGTGACGACGTCGTCCTGCCCGCGGTGAGTTTCGTGTCCAACGCCAGCACCGTCGCCGCCACCGGCGCCCGTCCCGTCTTCTGCGACGTCGACTCCCGCACCCTGAACCCTTCGGTCGCCGACATCGCGGCTGTCCTGACGCCGCAGACCAAGGCGGTGACGGTGTTGCACTACGGCGGCCTGCCGGGCGACGTCATCGCCATCGCCGCGCTGTGCCGGGAGCGCGGAATCACGTTGATCGAGGATGCCGCCTGCTCGGTGGCCTCGACCGTGAACGGCAGAGCCTGCGGGACCTTCGGCGACATCGGCATCTGGAGCTTCGACTCCCGCAAGATCATCACGACCGGGGACGGCGGCATGATCTACGTACGGGACGCCGAGCTGGCCCGCAGGGCCCACCGGCTCGCCTACCACGGCATGGAGGATCGCGGCGCCTTCGCCGCCGCCGCGAAAGAGCCACGCCGCTGGTGGGACCAGCAGATCCACGAGATCGGCCGGCGGCTGATCGGCAACGACGTCACCGCCGCCATGGGCCGCGTCCAGCTTCGCCGGCTGCCCGACTTCGTCAAGCGGCGCGGGGCCGTCATGGCCGAATATGACTGGTTGCTGGCTGACGCCACGGGCATCCAGCGCCCCCCGCGGCCGCCCGCCGGTCACGTCTCCACCAACTACTTCTACTGGGTGCAGCTGGACCCGGAGATCCGCGACGAGGTGGCCGAAGACCTGCTGCGGCGGGGCATCTACACCACGTTCCGCTATCCGCCGCTGCACCGGGTCCCGCTCTACGGTTCGGACGCCGACCTGCCGGGCACCGACGCAGCCGCGGCCAGCACCCTGCTGCTCCCCCTGCACCAGGCGCTCACCGACGCTGAGGTGCAGCGAGTGGCCCGCGAACTCCTCGCCGCCGTCGACGCGCGCACGCACCGGCGGGCCGCCTGAGCACGCCGTCCTGCCGCAGCCCGCTCGTGAACCGGGACGTCATGCCCGCGAGGCGGCGGCTTCGGACGCGCACTCGTTACCTAGGAGGCTCCCATGCGAATCCTCTTCCTTACCTGTGCGAGCAGGACCCATCTCTACGCGATGGCGCCGTTGGCCTGGGCGCTGCAGACGGCCGGACATCACGTACGGGTCGCCAGTCAACCCGACCCGTCGGGACTGACCGTCGAGGACGTCGCCCACACCGGCCTCACCGCCGTCTCCATCGGCGACGAGATCGATGTGAGTGCGATGATGGCCGATGCGGTGGCCGAGACGACCCCGCAGGCGGCGATCGACAGCCCGTACGAGCAGCAGCGCAAATCGGTGCAGGACGACTACGTCGCAGCGGATCCGCACCACGAACTCGACCTGCTGGCCCGCTACCATTTCACCGGCTTCAACCCGGACTCGGTGATCGACGGCGCGGTGCGTTTCGCGCGCACCTGGAAGCCGGATCTGGTGATCTGGGACGGAATGACCATGGCCTTCTCCGGTCCGGTGGCCGCACGGGCCAGCGGCGCCGCGCACGCCCGTCTCCTGATCAGTACGGATGCGCTGGTGCAACTGCGTACGGCAGCCCGGGAGAAGAACCCCGACCGCGACCCGATCCGGGATTCCCTGCAGCCGACACTCGACCGGTTCAGCCTCGACTTCGACGAGGAGATGGTGCTGGGCCAGTGGACCATCAACGCCATGCCGCCGTGGACCTGGCAACCGCCCGGCATGGACTACCTCACGATGCGCCCGATTCCGTTCAACGGCCCCTCGGTGGTGCCGGAGTGGCTGCAGGAGGAGCCTGAGCGCAGGCGAGTCTGCCTGACCCTCGGCCTGTCGTTCCGGGAGCTGAACGCCGGTGCGTCGATCACTGAACTGATCGAGGCGGTCGCCGGGCTGGACGCCGAGGTGGTGCTCACCCTCAGCAAGGAGCAGCTGGCGTCGCTGCCGAGCGTGCCGGAGAATGTTCGTCCGGTCCACTTCGTTCCGCTGACCGCGCTGCTCCCCACCTGTTCGGCCATCGTTCATCACGGCGGCCTCGGCACGTTCACCACGGCACTCGAACACGGGGTGCCGCAGCTCCTGGTGCCCGGGAAGTTCGGAAATGACAAGTTCTGGGGCCCGGTCGCAGTCGCCAACGGGCTGGAGGAGCAGGGCGCGGGCGCGTATGTGAGCGATCCGGGCCGGCTGACCGCGGAGGGACTGCGCGGCCACCTCCTGCGGGTGCTCAACGATCCGGCGTTCGCCAGGAACGCCGCCCGGCTGAGCGCGGAGGCCGCCGAGCTGCCCACACCGAATGACATCGTCCCCGACCTCGAAAAGCTGACCCTCGAACGTCGGGGGCACCGCCCTTGACGTCACATGGAGATGCGGTGCGGATACGCGAGCTTTCCGTCGAAGGTGCCGTCGAATTTACGCCCACGGCTCTGCACGACGACCGGGGCCTCTTCGTCTCCCCCTTTCAGGAGACGCCGTTTCGAAAGGCGACCGGCCGGCCGCTCTTCAACGTGGCGCAGACCAATCACAGCAGGTCCCGCCGGGGCGTGGTGCGCGGTGTGCATTTCACGGCGACCCCACCCGGCTGCGCCAAGTACGTGTACTGCGCCCAGGGCGCGGCGCTGGACATCGTCGTGGACATTCGGGTCGGCTCACCGACATTCGGCAGCTGGGACGCCATCCGGGTCGATCCCCAGAACTTTCGTTCGGTCTATTTCCCGGTCGGCGTCGGGCACGCGTTCATTGCGCTGGAGAACGACACGGTGATGTGCTACATGATCTCCGGGGAGTATGTTCCGGAGAACGAGCATGCGCTCCACCCACTGGACCCCGACCTCGACCTGCCGCTGCCGAAGGACATCCCGCTGATCATCTCCGAGCGGGACCAGGTGGCGGTGACTCTGGCCGAGGCCGAGCAGCAGGGACTGCTCCCGCGGTACGAGAGGTGCAGGGAAGCGGAGGCGACGTTGTGGCGCTGACGTCACCATTCGCGGGGTCGTGAAGCGGCGCTCGCCAACCGCCGGCCCGGCATTTCTCCGCGATTGCCAGGCACGCAATCCAGGAGATGACCACGCCCGCACTCGTGGCCAGAATTTAGTGCAGATCATCGGCTCGAATTGCCCCGCACGACGTCGTACCGACGCCGAGGACCGCCCGCCCGGACACCACGCGACGGGGCGTCGCCGCTCGACTCCGGCAGCTCGGAATTGAACTCGAATGGCAACCAAGTGGGAGGCATCGTGACCATCACCGGCGACCTGGCCATCACCGAGTGCACCGAGTGCAGGATTTGCGGAAACCGCGCGCTGGTGCCGATTCTCGATCTGGGAAATCAGGCGCTGACCGGGATCTTTCCTCGACCCGGCGAGGTCGTGCCGACCGCTCCGCTGGAGCTCGTCAAGTGCGGCCCGGGTGGCTGCGGCCTCGTGCAACTGCGGCACACCGCCGATCTCTCGCTCATGTTCGGCGTCCACTACGGATACCGTTCGAGCATCCGCCCCTTCATGGTCAATCACCTGCACCGGAAGGTCGCGCAACTCACCGGCATGGTCGACCTGGACCGTACCGACCTGGTCCTCGACATCGGCAGCAACGACGCCACCCTGTTGCGGGGCTACCCGGCCGACGGCCTCACCCGGGTGGGCATCGATCCGACGGGCGAGAAGTGGCGGGAGTACTACCCCGACGACATCGACCTGATCCCGGACTTCTTCTCGAAGGCGGCGTTCGCGGAACGGTACGGCGACCGCAAGGCCAAGATCGTCACGTCGATCGCGATGTTCTACGACCTGCCCGACCCGGTCGGGTTCATGGCCGACGTCCGCGACATCCTCACCGACGACGGGGTGTGGATGATCGAGATGAGCTACGCGGTCCCCCTGCTCGAAATCCCCGCCTACGACGCGATATGCCACGAGCACCTCGAGTACTACAGCCTGCGTCAGATCGAGTGGATGGCCGAACGCGTCGGGTTCACCGTGTCGACGGCCGAAATCACCGACGTCAACGGCGGCAGCCTCTGCGTCACGCTGGTCAAGGACCCGACCAAGCACAAGATCGACACCGCCCAGGTTGACCGGATCCGCCGGCGCGAGGCCGAACTCGGACTCGACAGCATGGCGCCGTACGAGACCTTCGCCCGCCGCGTCCGCGACCACCGCGACAAGCTGCGCGCCTTCCTCGACGAGTCGCGGGCGGCGGGCAAGCTGACCCTGGGGTACGGGGCGTCGACCAAGGGCAACGTGATCCTCCAGTACTGCGGGATCGGCGCCGAGGACCTGCCGTGCGTCGGCGAGGTCAGCTCGGAGAAGCACGGGTGCCTCACTCCCGGGTCCGGTATCCCCATCGTCTCCGAGGAGGACGCCAAGGCGCGCCGGCCCGACCAGTTGCTGGTGCTCCCCTGGGTCCACCGCGGGGGGTTCATCGAGCGGGAGCAGGAGTTCCTGGCACGCGGCGGCAGGTTGGTCTTCCCGCTGCCGGCCATCTGCGCGGTCTGACCCGGCTCGCTCGCCCTGCCCGCCCGGAGGAGAGAACCCATGCCACCCTCGGTGAGCCGCGCTGACGACTTCCTGCTGTCGGCCCTGACGGCGAACAGCCCGGAGACGCCTGATCCCGACACCTTTCTCAAGGAACGCTTCGCGGCCTCTTCCTACAAGGTGGCGGAAGTGCCGTTGGCGACCCTCCCCGAGTGGCGGATCGACGACCGCCTCATCCACTCCTCGGGCCGCTTCTTCACGGTCGAAGGCCTGTCCGTACGGACGAACTTCGGTCCGGCCTCCCAATGGAGCCAGCCGATCATCGTGCAGCCCGAGATCGGAATCCTGGGGATCCTGGTCAAACGGATCAACGGCGTATACCACTTCCTGATGCAGGTGAAGATGGAGCCGGGCAACACCAGGCTGGTCCAGTACGCGGCGACGGTGCAGGCTACGCCGAGCAACTATCAGCGCGTCCACGGCGGGCGGTCCACTCCGTACCTGGAATACTTTCTCCGACCCACCCGCGGGCGCATCGTGGTGGACCGGCTGCTCTCCGAGCATGCGTCCTGGTACCTCTACAAGCGAAATCGCAACATGATCGTGGAAATCCCACCGGATGAGGAAGTCCTGATGAGGGAGGACTTCGCCTGGCTCACCCTGGGCCAACTGCGCCGCCAACTCGCGCGCGGGAACGTGAACATGAACGCCCGTACGGTGCTGGGCTGCATCTCCTACGGGGCGGCCGGCGGCGGGCTGGTCAACGGCGGAACCACCGACGAGTTTCAGGCTCGGGTCATCGCGTCGCACAGCCTGGCCCGATCGGACGCCGACCTGTCCGCAGCGATGACCTGGCTCATCGACCAGAAGGAACTCTTCACGCTGGACGTGCGGCGGGTCGGCCTGTCGGAGCTGGACGGCTGGATCGCCGACGGGCAAAGCATCAGGCACCACGACGGCGCCTACTTCCGGATAATCGGACTCTCCGTGGAGGCGACCAGCCGGGAGGTCGGCAGGTGGTGGCAGCCGATGCTCGAACCCGTTCCCGGCAACCTGGTGGCCTTCGTCTGCCAGCGCCGTTCGGGAGTGCTCCAGTTTCTCGTCCAGGCGATGGTGCAGCCGGGCCTCACGGACCGGCTCGAACTCGCCGCCACGATTCAACTCGCACCGGGCTATTGCCGCGGGCCGCAGGATCTTCCACCGCTCGTGGAATACCTCACCGCACCCGCGTCGCAGGTGCGGATGGAGTCGCTGCAATCAGAGGATGGCGGCCGATTCCACCGGGCGGACACGAAGCACCTGGTGATCGAACTTCCCGAGGATCATCCCGTTGACGCGCCCGAGAACTATCGGTGGATGACGCTCGGTCTGCTCAACCGGCTGGTGCACGACGGCTACTACGTCAACGTCGAGGCACGAAGCCTGCTGGCCTGCCTCCTCTGACCACCCATCCCGCCACAACCACACCGCAAGTTCTGGCGCGACGATCCGGAGCGACCCATGGAACTTCTTCTGATCGGCATGTCGAGATTCGCCCGGCGCCGCGTGCTACCGGCCGCGGCCGCCATGAAAGAGATCGAGGCGGTCAACATCGCCAGCTCGCACGCCGACCCCGCGACCGCTGGCTCGCTACCGAAGCTGGGACAGATCTACGCCGACTGGCGTGCCGCGCTGCAGGCGATCCCGCCCGGTCTCGTCTACGTCTCGCTGGTGAACAGCGAGCATGCGCAGGCTGTTCGGTATGCGATAGAGCAGGGTCACCACGTGGTCGTGGACAAGCCGGCGTTCCTGACCCTCGACACGGCTGAGGAGATGGTGTCGCTGGCTCGATCGTCCTCCCGCGTGCTCGCGGAGGCGACATGCTATTCGTTCCATCCCATGTTCGCCGAGGTCAGATCACTCGTCGAGGGCCTCGACACGGATGTCACCAAGGTCGTCGCCGTGTTCACCCCGCCCGTGCCGGCAGACGATTTCCGGCACGACCGCGGTAGGGGTGGTGGCGCCCTCCTCGACACCGGCCCCTACCTGGCGTCCCTCGGGAGAGTTCTGTGGGGCGCGGAACCGGAGCAGGTGCAGGTCATTGTGGGCGACCGCACCGCGGACGGCCTGGAAACGTCCTACAGCGTCCTGGCGGGTTATCCGGGCGGCAAGACGATCGTCGGGCAGTTCGGGTTCACCACGACCTATCGAAACTCCCTGCTGTTGCTGGGACGACAGCTGTCCGTCGACCTCGAACGCCCCTTCTCGGCTCTGCCGGACATGACCGTCGGCATCCAGATCGAATCTCATGGCGAAAGGCACGTACGACACGTGGGCCCGGCCGACAGCATGCGGATCTTCCTCGCCAGCGTCGTCGACGCGGTGCACGACAACTCGAGGGAGTTCGATGCTCCGTTGCTGAGCGATGCCCGTACCCTCGACCGTCTCGTCCGAGCGGCATCGAGCGGCCAGGAGGATGGCCGGGTGGTGATGCGGGGCTGACCTAGGGTGCACGGCAGCGGCTGGGCCACCCGGCGCCCGGATACGCTCGCGACCGTGAACACCCCCGCCGCCAGCAGCGGGCCAACTGCGCCGGCCATCGTGGACGCGACGGCGCTGGCACGACCCCCACCTTCAGGCCCGGTTTGCCCGACCGACTCGCCGACCGCACGCCGACCTGGAGAAGATCGCGGTGGATGGCGCCGCCCAGGGGCGTGGCGTCGGCCGGGCAACGGCTGACGCCGCGGACGCCCGAAGGGTACCGAGCGTCCAAGCCGGGGCGCGACGTTGGGGGCTACGCGCCGGGTCTCACTTTCGCACTCCGACGAATATTCCCGGGCTGGTGGGCCGCCCGTCCCCCAGTCTCAACGGGGGCGTCAGTTCCACCGTGCAGCCGGCGTCCCGGAACGCCGCCTCGTACTGTTCGCGACTGAACAGGCCTACGGAGAGAACGTCGGTAAATCCCTTGATGCCCGTGCGGTCCGCGACAACGCAATGAATCTCGATGCGGCTTCTGTTCCCCTGCTTCGTCGAGTGGCTTATCCGCGACACCACGCGACCGCTCTCCTCGGCGAGGTGGCTGCCGATGTAACCGTCGATGAAGTTCTCCGGAAACCACCACGGTTCGATCACCAGGACTCCGCCCGGGACAAGATGCTCCGCCATGCGGCCGATCGTGGTGACCAGCTCATCGGCGGACTTCACCTCGGCCACGGCGTTACCGATGCAGGTCACGGCATCGAAGGTGCGGCCGAGATCGAAATCAAGCATGTTGCCCGGGTGCACGGTGGCCTGCGGCAGTCTCCTTCTCGCCACCTCCCGCATCGCCGACGTGAGCTCTAGTCCCTCCACGTGGTCGAAGAGGCTCGCGAAGGCCGCCAGATGGGCACCAGTGCCGCAGGCCACGTCCAGCAGGGTCTTCGCCTCGGGAAACCGGGCCCGAACCAGGCGGGCATGCTGCTCCGCCTCGGCCCCGAAGTCCTTGCCCCGGCTACGGAAAACGAGGTCGTAGAGTTCAGCGTGATCCGGTCCATATTCCATCAGTCTCTCCTTGCCACGCCGGGACGACCGGCTCATCAGTTCTGGATTCGAGCAGGCAAGCAGCCGTCAACAATCGCGGTCACGCCCTGCGGCGTCCGCCGAGTTCGGCGCACCGGCAGGCGACCGCCGTTTCCGTCAGGGGATCGATCCGGTTCTGCCGTCAAATTCGGCCATGATGCCAGCGTCCCGTCGCCGGGCCGGCGGCGCATCTCCTGAGTTGCGGCGCGCATTCCGCAGCTCGGTTGACCGCAATCACCGAGATGCGCCGGAGGAGTCCGTGGCGAAACGATACAGCCACAGCCGCCGACCCCACGGAAGGACAATTACGATGCTGGATATCGACGCGGCGCTCGACAACGAGACAGCCGCCGCCATCCAGGCGGTACCCGGGCGCATCGTGCAGGCCTGGGCCGACAACGATGGAGCGGCGTTCGCAGCCGCGTTCGCCGAGGACGGCACGCTGATCCTGCCCGGCGTCTTCCTCACCGGTCGCAAGGAGATCCAGGGCTTCATGAGCCAGGCTTACGCCGGGCCGTACAAGGGCACCAACGTGACCGGAACCCCGCTGGCGGTGAAGCAGTTGGGCGAGGGTGCCGCGCTGGTCATCACCCAGGGCGGCGTGCTCCAACCGGGCGAGACCGAGGTCGCTCCCGAACGGGCCATCCGGGCCACCTGGACGCTGGTCAAGCAGGGACCGGACTGGCTCATCACCGCCTACCAGAACACCCCCCTCCGGGCGTCGTGACGCTGACGTCGGTGCGGTGAGCGATTCCCAGCCGTACCGACGCCGGGGAGAGCGGAGCTCAGCACCCGCCGGCGTACGTCCGGCACCGGCGGCGGTCGCGATCCGCTGGTGACCCGCGGCCCGTGCCTCGCCATCGCGAGGCGGGCCGCGCGTCGCTGTCCGCCCGCGCACGACGTCCCAGCGCTCCGGTACGAGCGCAACCACACGCCCCGGAGCCGTTCACCAGCGCCGCTGGGCAGTCCGGCTCCGCCCGGACGGATATGCGGACCGCCGTGTCTTCATCGCCACGAAGCAGCACTCGACAGAGGAGACCGACATCCATGAAGGCCCTGGTGCTCTCGGGGGGTGCGGGCACGCGCCTGCGACCGTTCAGCTACTCGATGCCCAAGCAGCTCATCCCCGTGGCCGGCAAGCCCGTGCTGGAGCATGTGCTGGGCAACATCCGGCAGGTGGGCGTCGACGAGGTCGGCATCGTGGTGGGCGACGGCGGCCCCGCGATCGCCGAGGCGATCGGGGACGGCGACCGCTTCGGCCTGCGGGTGACCTACCTGCCGCAGGACCGGCCGTTGGGTCTGGCCCACTGCGTACGACTGGCCCGCGACTTCCTCGGCGACGAGGAGTTCGTCATGTACCTCGGCGACAACATGCTCCCCGACGGCATCCGGGACGTCGCTGCCGACTTCCGCCGACGCCGCCCAGCGGCGCACGTCGTCCTCCAGAAGGTCACCGACCCCCGGGCGTTCGGCGTCGCCGAGTTGGACACCACCGGGCGGGTGCGGCGCGTGGTGGAGAAACCGCAGCAACCACGCAGCGACCTGGCGCTGATCGGGGTCTACTTCTTCACCGCCGCGATCCATCAGGCGGTCGCCGCCGTACGCCCCTCGGCCCGCGGCGAGCTGGAGATCACCGACGCGATCCAGTGGTTGGTCAGCCACGACTTCGAGGTCCGGGCGAGCGAGTACGCCGGCTACTGGAAGGACGCCGGCCAGCTCGAGGACGTCCTGGACTGCAACCGCCGGCTGCTCGGCGATCTGCGGCGCGAGGTGGCCGGCGAGGTCGACGCGGACAGCCGGCTGACCGGCCAGGTGGTGATCTGCCCTGGCGCCCGGGTGGTCCGGTCGCGGATCGACGGACCGGCCATCATCGGCGACGGCACGCTGGTGGAGGACAGCCGGATCGGGCCGGGCACCGCCATCGGCAGCCACTGCGTGCTGCGAAGCACCCGGCTGGCGGACTCCATCGTGCTGGATGGCGCCACCATCGCCGGGACCCCGGGCCTGCACGGCTCGTTGGTGGGGCGGTCGGCGGTCGTGGCCCCCGGCGGCGACCGGTCGTATCACCGCCTGGTCGTCGGGGACCACACCCGCGTCGAGATCGCCGACTGAGCGGGGCGGCGCCGGGTCCGGCGGATCGCCGCGCGGGGCCGCCGGGTCGGCGGGGCCGTGACGGCGTCCCGCCGGACCCGGCGCTCAGCCGTCGCCGGCACTACGGCGTCAGCTTCTCCAACGCCGGGGCCATGCACAACGGGATCCGGACCCGCCGATCCGGGCCAACGCCGCCCCCGAGCGGCGTCGGCCCGGGCCGGCGTGCCACGCCGGCCCGGGCCTCGGGCAGTCCGGGTGATCAGTTGGCAGTGCCGCTGGCCGGCATCGGCGCGGCGGCCGGCGCCGGAGCGGTGTCCTCCGCGCCGTCGGGTGCCGGCACGGCGCCGGTCGGCGGCGCCTGGCGCAGTGCGAGGACGGCCACCACGGCCAGGCCGACGGCGATGGCCGCGGAGACCATTGCCACGCCGTGCAGGGCCGTGGTGAACGCGGCCCGGGCGGCGTCGAACAGGGCCGTCCCGACCACCTCCGGCAGCTCCGCAGCCGCTGCGGCGGCGCCGGTGATGTTCTCCCGGGCTGAGGTCGCGGCGCCGGCCGGCACGTCCGCGGGCAGCTCAAGCAGGTTGCGGTAGATGGCGGTGCCGACGCTGCCGATCACGGCAATGCCGAACGCCACACCGAACTCGCCGCCGGTCTCGGACACCGCCGACGCCGATCCGACCTTCTCCGGCGGCACCGATCCGACCACCAGGCCGGTGCCGAGGGAGGCGAACGCGCCGGCGCCCAGCGAGACGATGGCGATGCCGATGATCGGCAGAGCCAGCGAGGCCGACTCCTCGACCCGGCTGACCACCAGGAAGCCGATCGCCGCGATGCCGAGGCCGGCGGCGAGCACCGTGCCGGGGCGCACCTTCTGCGCCACCCCGGGGGCCATCATCGCGCCGATCACCATGCCGACGGCCGAGATCACCATCAACAGCCCGGTCGACAGCGGCGACAGTCCCTTGACCAACTGGAGGAACAGCGTGAAGAACAGCGACAGGCCGGACATCATCGCGGTGCCGAACAGCATGATGGCCAGGGCGGCGCTGAACGAACGGTGACGGAACAGGCGCAGGTCGAGCAGCGGCTCGCGCTGCGTCCGCTGCCTGCGCACGAAGACGACGGCGAACACCAGGCCGACGACCAGGCTGAGCACCGGAACCAGCTCCCAGCCGGCCCGCGCCAGCTCCTTGATGCCGTAGATCAGGGACAGGATCGCGACGAGGGACAGGACGACGCTGACCAGGTCGAGCCGCCCGCCCTCCGGGTTCCGGTACTCGGGTAGCAGCGCCGGCCCGGCCACCAGGAGCAGGAGCATGACCGGTACGGCCAGCAGGAAGACGGACCCCCACCAGAAGTTGGTCAGCATGGCGCCGCCGACCACCGGGCCGATGGCGCCGCCGGCCATGAAGCAGCTCATGAACACGGCGATGGCCATGCCCTGCTGCTTCGGGTTGGGGAACATGTTGCTGATCAGGGCCAGCGCTGACGGCATCACGGTGGCTCCGGCGATGCCGAGCAACGCGCGGGCACCGATGAGCATCTCGGCGCTGGTCGAGTACGCCGCGAGCACCGAGACGAGCCCGAAGCAGGCGGCACCGATGAGCAGCAGGCGGCGACGGCCGATCCGATCACCCAGGCTGCCCATCGTGACGAGGAACCCGGCGGTCATGAAGCCGTACACGTCGATGATCCACAGCTGTTGGGTGCTGGTGGCCGCGAGGTCTGCGTCAAGCCGGGGCAGCGCCAGGAACAGCACGCTGATGTCCACTGACAGCAGCAGCGTGGGAAGGGCCAGGACCGCCAGGCCCAGCCACTCGCGCCGCCCCGCCAGCGGGGCTGGCGTGTTGTCGTTAACGTGCATCGGGGTCCCTCCTGGTCCACACAGCGGGCACAGGTGGACCTACGCACAGTTCTCGCTAAAGGGACAGATTGTCATGTTCGTCGTCCCGCGGCTTCTTCCAAAGTGCGCAATCCGGCGGGTGGTCCTGTGATCCGCTGCCCGCACCGCTGCCGTACGTCATCCGGGCCGAGCGCGAGGTCGTCGTCATCCTGCGGGATGCTGGGCCTCCTAGGCCGGCGCGGCCACCAGTGCGCCAGGCGCCCGGTCATCGCGCCGCCCAGTAGGTGCGGGTGTTGACGAACTCGCGCAGGCCGGCGGCGGCCAGTTCCCGTCCGTATCCGCTGCGCTTGGTCCCGCCGAAGGGCAGGCGTGCGTCGGAGGCGACGACGGCGTTGATGAAGGCGGCGCCGGTGGTGATCTGTCGGGCGAAGGCGACGCCGTGTTCCGGGTCGGCGGTCCACACGCTCAGTCCGAGCCCGTACTCTGAGGCGTTGGCCAGCCGGACGGCGTCGGCCTCGTCGGCGGCGACCGCCACGGCGGCGACCGGGAATGGTGGGTTCGAAGAAGTACCCGCTGCCGGGCAGGGCCCGTCCTCCGGTGAGCAGGGTGGCGCCGGCGGCGAGCAGGCCGTCGGCACCCGCCTCGACGGCTGACCACCGCGCTGGACGCCCTCCGCGCCGGAGTGCGAGTTGTTGCCGAAGGCCCAGGTCAGAGCTAGCCTTCTGAACATGTTTGGACAGGTGCTCAAGCTCAAGCACGAGCGGGTCGTCGAGCAGCTCGCCCGGGAGATCCGAGGCGGCCGGCTCGCCCGCGGCACCCAACTGCCCGGCGAGCACGCGCTCGCGACCCGGTTCGATGTGAGCCGGAACACCGTCCGTCAGGCCCTCACCGAACTCAGCCGCCGCGGGCTGATCGAGACCCGCTCCGGCAAGGGGTCGTTCGTGACCTTCGACGGCCGGACGATCGACGACCGGCTGGGCTGGTCCCGCGCCCTGGCGGAGCAGGGCGTCCCGACAACCGTACGCGTCCTGCGACTCGAGCTGGTCCATGAGCCCGAACTGGCGGAGCGGTTCGATCTGCCGTCCGCCGAATGCGTCGCCGTCGACCGGCTCCGGTCGCTCGACGGAGGCTCGGCCATCTCGATCGAGCGGAGCCGGATCCCGGCCGTCGGCCCGTTGCGCGAGCTGCCCGAACGCGGCCTCACCGGGTCCCTGTACACGGCGCTGCGCTCGGCCGGCCTCGTTCCGACGCAGGGCGAGGAGTGGGTGGAGCTGGCCGAGGTCGCACCGCCGGACGCCCAACTGCTCGACTGCGCCGCCGGCAAGCTCTTCCTGCGCACCCGGCGGCTGAGCCGGGACGCACGCGGTGAATTCGTCGAGCACGTGGAGAGCCTGCTGGACCCGGCACGGTTCCGGCTGCACCTGCGCTTCGGGGAGGCGTCGGAATGAGTACGTCGACGCCGGCCCGGGCCGCGACGCTCGAATCGCGGGCCGTCGCGGCCCTGACCGGGCTCGCCATCGGTGACGCGCTCGGCATGCCGACCCAGTCCATGCCGCGAAAGCAGATCGTCACCCGCTACGGCCGGTTGACCGGTTTCGAGCCGGGGCCGGCGGACCAGCCGATCGCACCCGGCATGCCCGCCGGGACGGTGACGGACGACACCGAGCAGGCACTGCTGCTCGGGCGGCTTCTTCTCGACGGCCGCGGCCGCATCGACGGGCATCGTCTCGCCCGGGAGCTGCTCGCGTGGGAGGACGACATGCGCCGACGCGGCTCGCTGGACCTGCTCGGCCCATCGACCCGGGCCGCGGTTGCCGCCGTGGCCGCCGGCCGCCCGCTCGAGGAAGCCGGCCGGTTCGGGACGACCAACGGGGCGGCGATGCGCATCGCCCCGGTAGGCGTCGCCGTACCCGCAACCGACCTGGACCGGCTCGTCGACCGGGTCGTCGAGGCGAGCTGGGTCACCCACAACACCGGCGTCGCCCTGGCCGGCGCCGCCGCCGTCGCCGCCGCGGTCAGCGCCGGCCTGGACGGCGCGGACACCGCGACCGCGACCGCGACTGCCGTACGGGCGGCGCAGCTCGCCGCGGGCCGAGGCCACTGGGTGGCGGCGGCGGACATCTCGGCCCGGATCGCCTGGGCCGCCGACCTGGTCGCGGGACGGACGCCGGAGGCGGCGGCCGACCTGATCTACCACCTGGTCGGGACGAGTGTGGCGACCCAGGAGTCCGTCCCGGCGGCCTTCGCGGTGCTCGCCGTGCACCCCGACGACCCGTGGCAGGCCTGCCTGCTGGCCGCGGGTCTCGGCGGCGACACCGACACGATCGCCGCCATGGTCGGCGCCATCGCCGGCGCCGGCCACGGTGTCGGGTCCTTCCCGGACACCGCGCTGGAAACGATCGAGAAAACCAACCACCTCCCCTTGGCAGACATGGCGACCCGCCTGCTCGCCCTCCGTCAGCCCCGCTGACGCCGGTACGCAGGGAAAGGCAGGATGACGATGTCCACGACGGAACCGGCCGGCACGATCCCGGCCGACACCAACCGGGTCGGCGCCATCGAGACCAGAGGCATCGAACCGGTGCCCCCCACCGAGCGCACGGGCCGGCCCGGCCAGCTCTTCTGGGTCTGGTTCGCGGCCAACATCTCCATCCTGGGGCTGCCGCTCGGTGCCACCCTGGTCGCGCTGCGCGGCATGAACATCTGGCAGGCGCTGCTGGTGGCCGCGATCGGATCCTTCGGCTCCTTTGCCCTCGTCGGCCTGATCAGCGTGGCCGGGAAGTGGGGCGGCGCGCCCAGCATGACACTGTCCCGCGCGGTCTTCGGACCCCGCGGCAACCACGGGCCGACGGTGGTCTCGTGGCTGTCGCGGGTCGGCTGGGAGACGGTCAACACGACCACCGCCGCGTACGCGCTGCTGGCGTTGCTGAACATCGCGTTCGGGCTCACGGCGAACCCCGTGCTGACGGTGATCTGCCTGCTCGCCTTCGTGGCGCTCACCCTGGTCGTCTCGGGCCTGGGGCACGCCACGCTGATCTGGATCCAGCAGTGGGCGACGTACGTCTTCGGCGCGCTGAACGTCGTGGTCGCCGCGTTCCTGATCACGCGGGTGAACTGGCAGGCTGTGCTTGACGCGCCGGCCGCCCCGCTGAGCGTCGTCATCGCCGGGATCGGCGTGATCGCCGCCGGCACCGGCATCGGCTGGGCGAACGCCGGTGCCGACATGGCCCGCTACCAGCACCGGAACGTCTCGGGCGGACGGATCGTCGCGGCCGCCTCGGCCGGCGCCGGAATCCCGCTGTTCCTGCTCATCGGGTTGGGTGGCCTGCTCTCGGCCGGCGACGGCCACCTGGCCTCCGCCAGCGACCCCGTCTCGGCGATCCAGGTGCTGCTCCCGTCCTGGATGGCGGTGCCGTACCTGCTCGCCGCGTTCGGCGGTCTGCTGCTCTCCAACAACCTCTCGGTCTACTCCGCCGGCCTGACCATGATCACCCTCGGCATCCGGACCCGCCGGGTGGTGGCCGTGGGCCTGGACATCGTGCTCACGCTGGCCGGTGGGATCTACTTCATGCTGATCGCCGGCAACTTCTACGGGCCGTTCATCACCTTCATCTCGCTGCTCGCCGTGCCGATCACCGCGTGGGTCGCGGTGTTCCTGGCCGACATGCTCCGCCGGCGGGAGTACGACCCGCGTGGACTGATGGACACCACCCGCACCAGCGCCTACTGGTACCGGGGCGGGGTCCGCTGGACGGCCCTGCTGCCGTGGCTGGCCGGCACCGTCTTCGGCCTGCTCTTCACCACGGCCTCCACCTCGGCGGACGACGTCTGGTTCAGCGGCCCGCTCGCGGACTCCTGGCTGGGCACGAACGGCCTCGGCTGGGTCGCGGCCTTCGTCGTCGCCGGTGCTCTGTACCTGCTGCTTGCCGTGCTCGGCGGCCGGCGCGGCGGCGAGGCGGGGCGGACCGGATCCACCCGGCCGGAGGGGAACGCGCCGGCCGGCGACCGGGCCGTCGCGGAGGCCCGGCGGTGACCGGGCGGCCGGCCCGGCTGGTGCACACCGGGAACGTCGTCGTCGACGTGGTGATGTACCTGCCGCGGCTGCCGGAGGTCGGCGGGGACGTGCTCGCCTCCGGCAGCCGGATCACCGCCGGGGGCGGGCTCAACGTCATGGCGAGCGCCGCCCGCCAGGGACTGCCCGTGGCGTACGCCGGGATGCACGGCACCGGGCCGTTCGGCGACCTGGCCCGCGAGCAGTTGGCCCAGGCCGGCGTCGAGCTCGTGCAGCCGGCGCTACCGGAGCTCGACACCGGGTTCAGCGTCGCGCTGATCGACCCGGCCGGCGAGCGCACGTTCGCCACCAGCGTCGGCGCGGAGGCGCGACTCGGGCCGGCGGACCTGGCCCGGATCGACCTGAGCCCCGGCGACGTGGTGTACGTGTCCGGTTACAGCCTGGCCTACCCGTCCAACGGTCCGGCGCTGGCGGCCTGGCTTCCGACGGTCGTCCCGGAGGTCACCGTCGTCGTCGACCCCGGTCCGCTGGTCGCCGAGATACCCCGGTCCATCCTGGCGTCCGTCTCAGAACGTGCCGACTGGTGGAGTTGCAACGAACGGGAGGCGCGGATCCTCACCGATCGCGCCGATCCGGAGGCGGCCGCCGCGTCGCTGGCGGCGCGCATCGGGCATGCCGGCGTGGTGGTCCGTACCGGGCCGCAGGGCGCCGTCCTCGCCACCGACGACCGATCCGTGCGCGTGCCGGCCTTCCCGGTGACCGTGGTGGACACCAACGGCGCCGGGGACGCCCACGTGGGCGCCTTCGTGGCTGCCCTCGTGAGCGGTCTCGACCCGGTCCAGGCCGTACGTCGTGCCAACGCCGCCGCGGCGCTGGCCGTCACGCGGCACGGGCCCGCGACCGCCCCCACCGCCGTGGAGGTCGACGAGTTGCTGGCGGGGCGCTCTAGCCGGTGACCGCCGTGCCGGGCGCCGCCGCGACCGCGGTGCCCCGGCACCCCGGCCGGTCAGGCCCTGAGGAAGCGGTCGGTCACCCGCTCGAACTCTTCGGTGTGCGTCCAGATGAGCGCGTGGCCAGCAGCGCCGATGACCACCAGCTCCGCACCGGCGATGCCCGCGTGGAGCATCCTCGCGTGGTGGATCGGCACCGCTTGATCATCCGAGGCGGCGATCACGAGGGTCGGACAAGTGATCTCCGCCAGCCGCCGCCTGCTGTCGAACGCCATCGTCTGCTTCCAGGCGGACGCCATCAACGTGCGGTCCTGGTCCGCGATGAGTCCCGCGAGCCAGTCGGCACGTTCTCTGCCGAGCTGCGGCGCCGCCGGTGAAACGATCAACCTCGCCGACAGCCGCATACCGAGGAGCCGGAGCACCAGCGGCAGCAGGCGGCCCTCGACCTGTTCCCGCAAGGTCGCCATGTTGAACGCGAAGGTGCAGGCGAGTACGAGGCGGTCGCACCGGTCGGGAAAGTCGAGGACCAGCTGCTGAGCGATCGCACCGCCCTGCGAGTAGCCGAGCACGGCGGTGGACTCGATGCCCAGCCGGTCGAGCAGCTGCGACAGGTCAGCTGCCAGCTGCGTGGCCGCGTACGGCGGCGGAAGTCCCCGACTCCGCCCGTGGCCGCGCAGGTCGGGAACGATCACGCGATGACGGGCGGCGAAATGCTCTATCACCGGCTCGAACATCTGGCCGGTGACCATCAAGCCGTGCACGAGCAGGAGCGGCGACCCCGATCCGTACTCGGCGAAGTACAGGCGCTCTGACGGTGATCGGGCAGCGCGCATGGCAGTCTCACGGCCCTTCCCCGCGGGTGGCGGACGATCCGGCCCTCAGCGTCGCAGCCGGCGATGGTGTCGCCCGGCACCGCCACCACTCGAAAGATCCATGGCGCCTCCCCTTCGCCATGATCCCACGATTCCGGTGGCTCGAACACCACGACGTCGCCGGTGCGCGGCTGGTAGTCGCCCGGCTTCACCACCTCGGCCGTGACGATCGAACCCGCGGTGATCGTCGGCTCCATCGTGCGGGAGCCCATCCGATAGCGCTCGCCGCGGGCACCCTCGCCGAGCGACCCGCAGGCGGCCAGTCGACACCCGGACTGCCCGTGCCGGCGGATGTCCAAGCAGCGGTACCTGGTCCTGAACGGTCAGCCCGACAGGGCCTTCGTCATGAAGACGCTGTTGGGATCCTCCCGGTAAGAACCGAATGGGGAGCAGAAGACGAATCCTGCCTTGGCATACAGCGCTCTCGCCGGGGCGAAGAAATCCATGCTGCCGGTCTCCAGGGAGATCCGGCGAATGTGGCGCCCACGGGCATCCCCCAGCAGATGCTCGAGGACCCGGGTCGCGATTCCCTGGCCTCGTCGCGTCGGATCCGTCCGCATGCTCTTGAGTTCTTCATGACCCGGGTCCAGTGCCGCGAGAGCACCAGTCCCGACAATCTCGTCGCCAACCGACGCCACCCACAGGCGGACGTCTGGTGCCTGCAGCCGACGGAGGTCCAGTGCGTGCCGGCTCTCCACCGGGGCTGTGGGCGCGAGGTCGTCAAGATGCGCCCGAAGGAACGCACCCAGGTGCGGGTCAGCGAAGTCGGCACGCTCGATGCTCAGGTGCATGGTGGCATGTTGTCGAGGCCCTGTTGCAATTACGTTTCGCGCGAGTGACGGCCACCGACAGCGAAGCGGGCGCCCCCGCGACGAGGGCGTCCGCTTCGCTTCGTGCGCTACGCCAGCACACTGGCGGTCGAGCCCGCCGCAGCCCCCTGCGCGGTGACCCGGCGGCGTCGGGTCGGCAGCCCGAGCATCGGGTTGGCGACGCCCCAGGCGGCACCCTTGCAGACCAGCTCCTTGTAGACGGCGGCGAGCCGTCCGGTCAGGGCCGCCTGCACAGCGCGGTCGTCGGCGGTGACGTACTGGATCAAGCCATCCTTGCGGCCCAGTGAGATGCACTGGTTGAAGTAGCGGATCGGCACGTTGGGGAGCTTCCCGCCGGTCAGGCGCGCGGCGATCGCGTCGGCGGCCTGCCATGCGGCTGGGGTACCCGAAGCGCACGACATCCGCAGCGGCTTGTTGCCCGGTCCCAGCGCACAGGCCGCGTCCCCGACGGCGTACACGTTCGGGTGCGAAACCGAACGCATGGTCCCGTCGACCACGATCTGGCCGGTGCCGGTGACCTCCAGGGCGGTCGCCCTCGCGATCGGGTGGACCGCGAAGCCGGTGGTCCACACGGTGACCGCGGCCGGGATGGCTCTGCCGTCGGCGATGTCGACGCGGTCGGCGTCGACGCCGGTGACGGCGGCGTGCTCGTACACGGTGATCCCGAGCTTGCCGAAGACCTTCCGGAGGTGCTCGCGGCCCTTGGGCGAGAGCCAGTCGCCGAGGCCGCCGTGGGCGGCGAGGGCGACGTCGAGGTCCGGGCGTGCCTCGGCGATCTCGGTGGCGGCCTCCAGGCCAGTGAGGCCGCCGCCGACGACGACCACGGTCTGCCCGGCGTCGAGGCGGGCCAGGCGCTCGCGCAGCCGGAGTGCTCCGGGGCGGCCGGCGATCTCATAGGCGTGCTCGGCGGTTCCGGGGACGCCTTGGGTGTTCCAGCCGCTGCCGAGGGCGTAGACGAGCGTGTCGTAGGCGAGTTCTCCGGCGCCGTTCGGGTCAGTGACGGCGACGGTCCTGCGGTCGACGTCGACGCCGGTGACCCTGGCGAGCCTCAGTTCGACGCCGGCGCCTGCGAACATCTCGCTGAATGGCCGGGGCTTGAGGTCCTGGCCGGCCGCCAGCTGGTGCATGCGGACGCGTTCGACGAAGTCGGGCTCGGCGTTGACGAGGGTGATGGCGACGTCCTCGCGGCGGAGCCGCTTGGCGAGGCGGCCGGCGGCGATGGCTCCGGTGTAGCCGGCTCCGAGGACGATGATGCGGTGCTGCATTTCCTTGCTCCTGTCTTGCGCGGGCTTGCCCCTTGAACCGGGCGGCCCGCCGTTTCCTGACAGGAAGGCGATGTGAAGCACCTCACTTGGCGGTCAGAAGGCGGTGAACAGGGGTTCCCCGTGGTCGGCGGCCGCCCAGTGCGCGGTCGCGCGGTCGAGCTTGTCGGGGTTGACCTGGTTGCGGAACGCGGCGATGCCGTCGGCGGTGACCTCCAGGCACATGACGCCGACGACCCGGCGTTCCAGGACGGCCACGACGGCGGGGTCGCCGTTGGCGGTCCAGGCGTAGACCTCGGGCGTGCCGCCGACGATGGCGCGCTTGGCCTCGCCGGGTTTGAACAGCCCCCGCAGGAACTTCGCGACCGCGGCGGCGCCCTCGAACGCCTTGGCGCGGGCCGGGACCTTCCCGCCGCCGTCGCCGATCGAGATGGCGTCCTCGGTGAGCAGGCGCACGAGCGGCTCGGTCTGGCCGCTGGTGGCGGCCGTCAGGAACTCCTCGACGATCCGCCGAGCGGCGGCCCCGTCGATCTCGGTGCGGGCCTTGCCGTCCGCGACGTGCTTCTTGGCTCGGTGGAAGATCTGCTGGCTGGCGGCCTCGGTGATGTCGAGGATCTCGGCGATCTCCCGGTGCGGGTAGTCGAAGGCCTCCCGGAGCACGTACACCGCCCGCTCGTTGGGAGCGAGGCGCTCCATCAGGGTGAGGACCGCGTACGAGACCGATTCGCGCTGCTCGGCGGTGTCGGCCGGGCCGAGCATCGGGTCCCCGGCGAGCAGCGGCTCGGGAAGCCATTGGCCCACGTAGGTCTCGCGGCGCGCCCGGGCGGAGGTGAGCTGGTTGAGGCACAGGTTGGTGAGGACCTTCGTCAGCCAGGCCGCGGGGACCTCGATGCGGTCGACGTCGGCGGCCTGCCAGCGTAGGAACGTCTCCTGCACAGCGTCCTCGGCCTCTGTGGCGGAGCCGAGGAGACGGTAGGCGATGGCCTCCATGCGCGGCCTGGCGGCCTCGAACCGGTCGACGTCGTCCGGGGTCAAGGGCATGGCCCGATCCTAGGTCGCGGCGCCAATCGCCCGCCGCCGCGATGGGGCTTCGCCGTTCGACGCGTTGCCCGACCTCGCGGAGGCAGCAGGGCTCGTCGCCGGATGCGGCTCGGCTGCCCTGCGCCGCCCGTTTCGTCAGGCCAACGGTGCGGCCGACGGCTGAGCCGGCTGGGACGCGCGCCGCATCAGCACGATGATCCCGCTCACCGCGGTGACCAGCAACGCCACCACCTCGAACGGCACGGCCGCCAGGAAAGGCCACCGCCAACCGAGCGACCGCCCCAGAAACGCCCCAGCCACGGGTCCGAGACCCAGCGCCAGCACCACCGCGCCGGCGACAAGTGGCACCATCAACCCGCGCCGTGCCCCCACCTGCGTGATCAGCGCGGCCGTGACGCCCCAGGCCAGACCGGCCCCGACCCCGGTCACCGCGCGGCCGAGCAGCAGCGTTCCGCTCTCCGGGGCCAGCGCGGTCAGCAGCGATCCGGGAACCAGCAGCACGATCGCGGGCAGCGCGACCGCGGTCGGCCACCGCCGGCCGAGCAGAGCGCCGACCGGAACCGCCAGTAGCGCCGCCAGCAGGTAGGCGACGAAGACCCAGGGGGTCACCGAGGCCGGCAGATGCATGGCCCGCTGGATCTCGGCCTTTACCGGCCCGAAGGTGACGGCGAGCAGGAAGGCACCGAGCGACGCGGCGAGTGTCGGCCCGATCAGCAGCCAGGCCGGGCGGCCCCTGGGGCGTGGGCCGTACGGGGGGATCTGGGTGCTCGTGCCGGGGAAGGGCATGTTCACCCCAGTGAATATACGGGCCCGGCCTCTGCGGCAGGTAACCATACTGGCGGTTGACCGAGCGATGATGAGCACCGTGGTATCCCGTAAGGACAGTGTCGCCCCGCCGAGGAGGGTCCATGACGACCGAGTTGCGCGAGCGCCTGCACGAAACGCGACGGGCCGGGAAGGTTGGGGGCCTCCACGCGGTCGTGGCGGTCCGTGGTGGCGAGACCCTGCTGGCGTACTACGGCGCAGGCGAGGACTTCAGCTGGGGCACATCGCTGGGTGTCGTCGAGTTCGGACCCGAGACCCTGCACGACGTCCGGTCGGTCACCAAGAGCGTGACCGCGCTGCTGTACGGCATCGCGCTCGGCCAGGGCAGCGTCCCCCACCCCGCGGAGCCGCTCCTGCGCCAGTTCCCGGAGTACACCGATCTGGCGGCCGACCCCGAACGGGCCCGGCTCACCGTCGAGCACGCGCTGACCATGTCCCTCGGCCTGGAATGGCGCGAAGACCTCCCGTACGACAACCCGGCCAACGCCGAAATCGCGATGGAACTGGCGCCGGACCGGTACCGGTACGTGCTGGAGCGGCCGATCCTCGAGCCACCCGGCGCCCACTGGTCCTACTGCGGCGGCGCCGCGGCGCTGCTGGGCCGGCTGATCACCGCCGGGACCGGACAGCCGCTGCCGCAGTACGGGCGAGAGGCGCTGTTCGCGCCACTCGGCATCCACAGCTTCGAGTGGATGACCGGCGCGGACGGGGTGGCCTCGGCCGCGTCCGGGCTGCGGCTCGCGCCACGCGACCTGGCCAGAATCGGCGAACTGGTGCTTGCCGAGGGAGCGTGGGACGGTCATCAGATCGTCCCCGCCGGGTGGATCCACACGATGCTGCAGCCCCGCCTGCGGACCGACTGGGGCGGCCAGTACGGCTACCAGTGGTACGTCGAGACCATGGCCGGCCATCGGCTGGTGGCCGGGATGGGCAACGGCGGCCAACGCCTGATCGTCCTGCCCGACCTGGATATCGCCGTGGCCATCACCGCCGGCAACTACGACGACCCCGACCATTGGCGGACTCCGGTGGCGCTGCTGGAGCAGGTCATCCTGCCGGCGCTCGGGTGACGGGCGCAGGCCGCCCTTCTGTTAAATAGGTGGCGTGCGCGCAGGGAGGCGAGCAGGCTCGGCCCGTGACGAGCAGCGACCTGTGGGACGAGGACACCGCGGAGCGGTACGACGACCTCTCGGCCGAGATGTTTGCACCTGAGGTGCTCGACCCCGCCGTGGACTTCCTTGCCCGGCTGGCGGGTTCCGGCCCCGCGCTGGAGTTCGCGATCGGCACGGGTCGGGTGGCCATCCCGCTCGCCGCCCGCGGCATCTCCGTGACCGGGATCGAACTGTCGGAGCCGATGGTCAACCGGCTGCGGCGCAAGGTGCCCGCGGAGCAGTTGCCGGTCATCATCGGCGACATGGCCACAGCGACCGTCCCCGGCCAGTTCTCACTCGTGTACGTCGTGTGGAACAGCATCGGCAACCTGTGCACGCAGGACGAGCAGGTGCAGTGCTTCCGCAATGCTGCCCGGCACCTTTCGCCGGGCGGTCGCTTCGTCGTCGAGCTGTGGGTGCCGGGCATCCGGCGGTTCCCCCCGGGGCAGTCGGCGGTGCCGTTCGAGGTGACCGACCGGCACGCCGGCTTCGACACCTACGACATGGTCACGCAGCGGGGAACGTCTCACCACTACCGGCGGCTGGACGATGGGACCATGCGCTACGGCTACAGCAACTTCCGCTACATCTGGCCCGCCGAGTGCGACCTCATGGCACGGCTGGCCGGCTTGACGCTGGAGCAGCGGGTGGCGGGCTGGGACGGGGCGCCCTTCACGTCCGACAGCGAGAGCCACGTGTCGGTCTGGCGCAAGCCACTCGACGCCTCCGCGGAGGGCTGACCGAGCCGGAGTTCGGTCGGCTCAACGATTGCCGGAAACGGTCACCCGGAAGCCCGCCTCACCCCGGCTCGCGTCGATCCGGCCGGGCACCCGCAGCGACGCCTCGCGGCACCCCTGCACCTGGTAGCCACTCGCGCTGGTGTTGCTGGCGTAGCAGAGCAGGTACGCCCCGGACGAGACGGGCCGCAGCGAGAACCGGCCGCCGCGTCCGACTGCGCCGGTAACCCCGCCGACGGCCGGCACTGCGGACGCCGGCACGGTGAACGGCGCGTATGACACCTGGTCGGGTGCTGGCGGGGCGCCGGTGCTGGTCTGCCGCCAGAAGTCGGGCGCGGCGGCTGCCGGCACCGCGAGCACCGTGCCGCCCCTGGTCGATGCGCCACCGACATCCGACTGGTCGGACGCGTCGCGCATCGTGCCGAGCACCTCGTCGGGCTGAGGGCGGGGTGCGCCGAACGGGCCCCGGCCGGTGGCCCAGAGCCCGGCGGCCACCACGGCGGCGACGAGCACGACGGCACCGAGGCCGGCGGCGACGAGCGCCACCGGCCTCCGTGCCCGAGGGTCGGTCACTTGAACTCGAACTCCGTACTGTGCTGGGTGCCGTCCGTCAGGGTCACCGTCAGCCGGTGCCGGCTGCCCGCCCAGGACCGCGGCGTGTCGACGTTGAGATGGTACGACCCGAGGGTCGAGATCCACCGGTAGTCGGCCCCGGGCGAATCGAAGGTTGCCGACGCGACCGCCGACTCGCCCGGCTTTTCGCCGCCCACGGTCCACTTGACCGGAATCGTCCGGCCGGCCTCGACGACGGTCAGTCCGTCCGGGTCGATCGGCGGACGGAAGCCACCGAACTCGTACCGCGGGGTCGGCGCGGGCAGCCGGGAGATGCTGATCGTGATCTCGCGGGTGACCGTCTGGCCGGCCGGGTCGGTCACCGTGGCGCTGATCCGGTGCGCCCCCTCGCTCAGCTGGTCGGCGCGGGTCAGTAGCAGCTGGCCGGTGCCAAGGGCGCCGTCGCGGTCCGACCGCCAGGTCACGTCACCGTCGTCCAGGAGTCCGGTCTCCGCGTCGTACGCCCCGGCGTTCAGCCGGATCGCCTGCGTGCCGTGGTAGGCGGCACCGGCGGCCGGGTTCCGGATGGCCAGCTGGGGTGGTGCGTCGGGCATCGCGAACGGCTCGGAGGCGACCACCGCGGCGTCGAGCCCGTGCGAGGCGATCACCCGGACCAGCGCGGCCGGCGAGCCGGGCACGATCCACCGGGGCACGGTCGCCTCGGTCGCCCCGGAATCGGCCGCGTAGGTGCGCCAACTGCCGCCGCCGTCGGCGCTGTACTGGGCGGTGTACGTCGGCGCGTGCGGGCCGGCGTGCTTGCCCTTCCAGCTCAACCGGACGGTGTTCCCGTCGCGGTCGACCGCGGCCGCCGGCCGGGCGGCGGTCGGCTTCTTCCGCTCGGCGGTCAGCGTGCCGATGACCCGGCCGTCGTGCACGACGACCGCCCGGGCGGCCGACTCGGGCACGGCCGGCACCGCCAGCTCGAAGGTGCCCACCGTCGACTCGTCCCGCCCGTCGCCGCCCGGCGGTTCGTCGGTGCCCTCCGGGAGCCGGGGCTGGAAGCGCACCCGGTGCAGTACCTGTTCATCGGCGTCGAGCACCCGCAGCTCGTAGCCACCCTCGGGGTCGTCGGTGGCCACGGGGGCGCCGAAGGCCGGCATGGTCGGCCGGAAGGCGGCGGTGCCCGCGGCGGTGTCGACCCGGCCGCGCAGCACCACCGAGGCCGGGTCGGCTGCGGCGGGTGCCGCGGCCGCCGGCGCGCCGCTGGAGATGGCGCCAGTCGCGTCCGGGGACAGCCGGCCCTCGAAGAGCGCCCGGTAGTCCCGGGCGTCGATCCAGCGCCCCTGGCTGTCCGCCCTGGTGGAGTTGCAGTAGCTCATCATCGGGTACGTGGCGTGCGGCGACGTGATGGCGAGCCCTTCGCGGTCACCGAAGTACCGCGCCGAGACACCCCAGATCTCCCGGTCCCGGTCGCCATTGGGTCCGAGGGTCGGCCGGTCGCCCTGGCTGGTGCCGGTCCAGTGCGGGTAGTCGTCGGTGAAGGTCCCCGCGACCTCACCGCACCAGCCCCGCTTGGCGCCGACGAACGGGAACGTACGGCCGTTGCGGTCGGCGTTCACGGTGTGCTCGCGGCCCAGCGAGTGCGCCACCTCGTGGGCGCCCCGGTTGCGGGCGTATCCCGTGCCGTACAGCCCCTGTGCGCCGGAGAGCCAGCCGGAGGAGACCGGGCTGCCGATCCCCGCGGCCAGGCCACCGCCGCTGTCACCGAGCAGCGCGGCGTGGTACATGGTCCGCGGGTCGAGCTGGCCGGAGCGGAAGTTGGACCACCAGTCGATCCAGAGCCGGTCGTTGACGTCCTCCAGCCCGTCGTCGCCGTCCTCCGGCCGCTCGTCGAGGTCGAGTGTCTGGAACGAGGCGGTCGCGTTGCTGACCGGGAAGACGTCGTGCATCCGCCGGTACTGCTCGAAGAGGTCGGCGAAGGTGGGCTCCTGGACGGCACCGTTCTCGGTCCAGCTCGCCGCGAAGAGGTTGACCCGCAGCCGTCCGCCGGGCCGGAACTCGACCTCGGTGCCGCAGTCGGCGGTCCACCGGCCGCCCTCGCAGCGCACTCCGCCGGGCAAATCCGGCACCAGCTTGACCCGCCCTGAGGTCCAACCCACCGGTAGCGCGAAGTTCAGGCTGCCGGAGAATCGCTCCCGCCCGGCGGCCGGATCCGGGCCGACCACGATCTCGGTGGAGTCGATCGGGGTCAGCGGGCTGCCGGGCAGCTCCTGGCCGTCCCGGTAGCCGCGCAGCCGGCCGCTGGTGCGTACCTCCTGGCTGTCCACCGTCTTGAAGAAGGTCCGGACGATGGTGGACTTGGCTCGGATCAGCGGGACGCTGTTCTGCCAGTCCTGGACGGCCTGGTTGACCTCGATCGCCGCCAGGTCCAGCGCGTAGTTCAGGCAGCCGGAGATCAGCGAGGAGAATTCCGCGATGCTGCGGGCGGCGTTCACCCGGCCACCGCCGAAGACATGCGGGCCGTACACGGCGCGGGCCCGCTCCTCGGTGAACACGGTGCTGGTGAGCGCGAGCACGCTGTACCGGTCGACGCCCTTGTTCTTGGCGTACGTCACGGCGTCGGCGAGGCCCTCCCCGGCGTTCGGCTCGCCGTCGGTGGACATGCACATGGACCACGTCGTGCCCGACCGGCCCGCGGCGGCCAGATGGTCGGCGCCGGCGTGGATGGCGTCGCCCGGGTTGGACAGGTCGTCAAGCCGCTTGATGGCCCGCAACCGGGTGGCGAAGTCCGTCACCGCGTCCTCGTCGGTGAGCCGGGTCAGCGGAATCTCCAGGCGAGTGCCCTTGGCCACGTCGCTGCCGGAGTACTGAACGACCCCGACGGCGACCCGGTCCGAGCGGGGGAAGATCAGCGGGTCCTCGACGGCGCGGGCGAAGCCCTCGAGCTGCACCTGCCAGTCGGTGTCGGTGAGCGACAACGATCCGTCGACGAGGAGCATCAGGTCGGTGGGTTGTTGGGACGGTACGGGCGCGGCCGCCGCGACACCGGGCACCCCCACCCCGGCAAGGGCGAGGGTGAGTACGGTGGCGACGGCGGCGAGGCGTCTGCGGCTGGATCTGCGGCGCACGGCTCTCCCTTGGTCCGGCATCGACGACTGCATCGTCCGCACGGGACCGGCGGCACCGTCGGCCAAGGCCGGCGTCCGCGCGCCCGGTCCCCGCTACGGGCGCCACTGCAGTCTGACTGCCGAAGGTTCGGCAAGTCATCGAACTATCTGGATGACGACACCGGCGCGACGACGAGCGGGGACCGGCCGGCACACACAACCAATCGTTGCGGGCTAGCATCCGGCCTGACCGGTCCATTCAGGACCTTCGGGAGGACACCTTGCGCAGAAGAGCGATCTTCAAGGCGGCTGCCGCAGCCGCGGCCGCCGCTCCGGCCGCCGTGCTGCTCGGCGAGGCGCCCGCGCAGGCGTACGCCACCTACGACGTGGCCGTCTGCGAGCAGTATCACAACCAGATCCAGATCTATCCGTCCAGCTCGGCCTGGAGCACTTCGACGCTGAAGTGGAGCTTCAGCCCGGGCACCGCGAACGGCTGGTCGAACCTCTCCGACGTCAAGTTCCGCAACACGTCGGCGTTCGGCGTGGTCGCCCTGGTCACGGCGTCCGGCGGCAAGGTCGGCATCGTGAACAAGACCACCGAGGCGGCGCAGGAGCTCAACGACCTCCTCTGGTACGCCACGCCGGGCAACAACCCGCACGCGATCGAGCGCATCCCGAACATCGGGGCGATTGTGGTGGCGTCCTCCGGCGGATACCTCTATCTCTACGGCCCCACCGCGGTGAGCGACCCGAGCACGCTGGCGCTGGTCCAGACGATCTCCTTCCCCGGCGCCCACGGCGTCTGGTGGGACGACGTCTCCGGCAAGCTGTGGGCGATCGGCCAGGACTACGCCCGGATCTACACCGTGTCCGGCACCTACCGCAGCACTCGGCTGTCGCTGTCCCGGTCGATCTCGATCGGCGCCCATCTGGGGCACAGCCTGGACGCCAGCTACGCCGACGGCAACCTGATGCTGGCCACGGACGGCAGCAAGGTGATGACCATCGACAAGACCACGTACGCCGTGACCCAGAGCTATCCGGACAACTCGGTGAAGTCGTACTCGCAGCACAGCTCGGGCGAGCGGTTCTGGGTGCAGGCCACCGGGGCGACGTACCACGGGGACAACCGGAACTGGGTCAGCCCGACCGTGCAGTTCTTCGACTCCGCGGGGGCAAGGTCGTTCACCCGCTCCCTGTCGTATGGGGCGGAGTTCTACAAGGCACGCCTGTACGACGTCGCCTTCCACTGACCAGCCGGGCCGCCACTGGTCGGGAGCGCCGGCGGGTGGCCCGAGACCACGTCAGTCGTATGTGGACGGCCGCGTGGCGTGGACCGTGATTGTTAGCATGGCGGCTGGCGGAGCTGATCGACCGGCGCCACTGTTTCTGGGCGCCGAGCCGACGGATCCGCGGCATGTGGGACGCCTCGAGAGGGGGCTCGAATGTCGTCCGAGGAGCAGCCCGTACCGCCGTCGCCGGAAGATCGGCCACCCGGTTCCGATGGGCCGGTCCCGCCCGCGGTGCCGCCGCCCGGGGCCGGGATCCCGCCCGGCGCGGTGCCGCCGCCGGCCGGCCAGCCGGGGCCGCCCCGGCCGTCTTGGCCGGTTCCGGCCGGATCCCCGGCACGGCCAGGTTCCCACCGGACCGTGTGGTGGGTGGCCGGGACGGCCGCGGTGCTGGTCCTCGCCCTCTGCGCGGGCCTGGCCGTGGCGTTGTTCCGGCTCGCCGACGACCGTCCGGGCCCGGCCGACGACGGCTCCAAGGAGGCGGCCGCGCTCCTGTACGAGGCGGCCGGCACGCTGTTCGACTCGGGCGCCGAGCGGTACCGGGGCATGCTCACCAGCTACTCCGGTGCCCGGGTACGAATCGACGCGCGGGTGACGCAGGAGGGCACCACGCTGTCGACGGTGGAGGTCTCGGGTGGCCGGGGCGAGGTGCTCGACCTGGGCACCAACGGCACGTACGCCAAGGGCGACCGGGTGTTCTGGGCGGCGACCGACGTCCCCCGCCTCGAGTCGCTGAAGTACGGAAGCGCCTGGGTGCGAGTGGCCCCCGACGCGCTGGGATTCGATGCGCGGGAGCTGACCCCGGCGGCGGTCGCCTACTCGCTGGCGCCCGGCATGGAGGACGGACAGGGCCCACCGCCGGGGCTGAGGGCGACGCTCGGCGACGTCACGACGATCAACGGCGTCAAGGTGCGTCCGGTGCTGATCCCCGGGGCGGTGGTGTCGATCACCGTCGGCCAGCCGCGGCGGATCGTCCGGATCGAGTCGGACGGGACCGGGACCCCCACCGCCGTCCGGACCATCGGCTACACCGGCTCCGATGGCCGGTCGCGGGGCTATCGGCTGGCGGCGGGGGCCGACAACTGGCTGGGCGTGGACCTCAGCGGCCTGTCGCCGGAGGAGATCGAGGACTTCTTCCAGGCGGTCAAGAAACGGGTCACCGAGCTGGCCGGGGCTTTCGACTCCCAGGTGACGTTCGACCTGGAGGGCGACGGCACCCTCGGGCCGTGCCAGCAGACCTCGTGCGTCGCCACCTACCGGCTCTCCAACCGGGTGCGGCTCCATTCGCAATACCTCCGCAACGACGGGCCGGTGTACGCGGCTGTCACGATCCGGATGACTCTCGACGGGCGTCCGCTCGAGACCTGTAGGCCGATCATTTCTATGCCCCCGAACAAATCGGGGACCGCCAGGTGCACGGCGACGTATACCCTGCCGCGATCCCGCAATCCAAAGACGTACACGGTCCGGGCGAGCTTCAAGGCCGAGGCAAGGGCCGTGATCAAGGCGGACATCGAGCGGATGACCAAGGACGTCGCCCGGCAGGAGGCGGCGCGGCGCCGCCGTCCGGCCCCGGTCACGAGCACCCCGGTGACGCCGGGATCGAGCCGACCGACGCCACGTCCCAGCCCTAGCCGGACGCACCCGTGCGAGGAACCATCGCTCGGGCGGGGCCCTGCCGGGCCCGGCGAATGGATTCGGCGGAACGCCGGGCCGCCCAGGGAGTGGATGAGGTACCAGGAGCAGGTGACCGGGCTGCGCCGGCCGCACGAGTACAGGTACGCCGGCCGAGATTTCGACGGCTTCCGAATGATCAACGGCAAGCCGGTGTTCATCGAGGCGAAGGGGCGGTACGACTTCCTGCTCTGGGCGGCTGAGGTCGACAAGAAGACCGGCCGGGTCCGATTCCTGGACGAGGATCCTAAACTGGCGAGTCTGACCCCAGAGCAGCAGAAGGCAATCGTCGATGGCAGTAAGCGGGCGAGGGCCAAGCTCGACGAACTGGCCAATCAGCTCATCGAACAGTTGGCGCGGGTCCGCCAGGTCGAGAACGGTCGGCTCCGTTACGTCGTGATGGAGCCGAAGGCGCTCGCCAAGATTCGGGCCTTCGTGGAGCCCCGGCTGGACGCGGAGGACAAGGCTCTGCTCGACTGGGAGTCGGAACCACTTGACCCGGATTTTGGGGGTTGCCTGTGACGGTCGTGCCCTACGAGTGGCAGATCTGGACCGACGGACCGGCGCGCGAGGACTGGCCGCTGGAGAAGGCCGCAGCATGCCTCGCGGCGTCACTGCGCCGGATCACCCGGACGCTCCCGTCCGACGCGGGCGCGTTCCAGGCCGGCGCCGACGGCCCACCGTTCTCCGTCAACGACCCCGACCTGCCCCGGCACCTGGTGCCGCAGCTCGCGGCCTCCCGCGACCGGTCCCGCTACGGCGGCGGTGACCTGCTCGGCAATGCGCGGATCCTCCTGCAACCGGTCGGCCCGGGCCTGCTCTGGCTGGATTGGAGCCAACCAGCCGCGGAGCTGCCCACCTCGCGCGCCAACCTGAGGGTGACCGTCACCGCCCGGCTCGGGCCGATCCTCGACGAACGCCTCGGTGAGGTGGCCGCCCTGGTGGCTGACCTGGGCCGGATCTGGGAGGCGGACCAGGCGTGGGTGGACATGGTGCACGTCCGGCAGGAATGGAACCGGTGGCGGCGCGGCCTGCCAGTCTTCGGCGTGGTGACCTGGTTCAGGACCGGCGGTGCCACGGTCGACACCAGCGGCCTCGACGTGGACACCGTCGACACCGACGACGGTCGGCTGATCGTCCTGCGGGCCGCGCCCGCCGACGTCGAGGCGGACACCAGCGCGGCGGCGCGCGCCACTGTTCGCGAACTCACCCGCCGTACGGTGCTGGCCGACGGCCGGCTGTTGACCGAGGCCAACCCGGCCCTGCTCGCCGAGCCGGAAGGGCCGTCCTGACCCGGACCCGGGTCACGAGCTGCGGTCCGCTGTGTCAGCCGCCACGCGGGCGGCCGGGTCGGTGAACCCGGCCGCCCGCGTGCTGACCGCCGGCGGACCTACCGGTCAAGCGGCTCGATCCAGATGTTCCGGTACTGGACCGGGTTGCCATGGTCCTGCAGCCGGATGGCGCCGGCCGCCGGGCCCTCGGGCCGGCTGCTGCCGGTCGGGCCGAGGATCTCGACGTCGTTGTGCACCGTGACGCCGTTCCACACCACGGTGACGCGGGCATTCTCGACCTTCTTGCCGGCCGCGTCGTAGCGGGCCTGCCGGTAGACGATGTCGTACGTCTGCCAGGTCTGGGGCGGCAGCGCCGCGTTGACGTCGGGGGCCTTCTGGTTGTAGATGGCCGCGGCGTCGTTGGTCCGCGGCGGGTCGATGCCGAACGAGTCCAGCACCTGGATCTCGTAACGGTCCTGCAGGAACACGCCGCTGTTGGCGCGTGCCTGACCGGTCACGTCCGGCGGGTACAGCGGCAGGTTGAACTCGACGTGCAGGCGGAAGTCACCGAAGGCCTGCACCGTGCGGAGGTCTCCGTTCCGGACGGTCATGACGCCGCCGGCGACCGGCCATTGGGGTTCCCGCCCGTCGGTGTGCTGCCACTCGGTGAGGTCGCCACCGTCGAACAGCGTGATGCGTTCGCCGTGCGGCCGGACGGCGAGCACGTCGAGGTTCACGTGCCCGGAGTCCGCGGCCTCCTTGCGGTACTCGACCACATTGCGGCCCTTGTTCAGGGAGACGGTGGTGGTGACCGTTCCCCACTCCTCCCAGGTCACCGTCGAGGGGAAGAGCCGCTGCTCCACCCGTTTGCCGTTGACGTACAGGCTCAGCTGTTTCTCACCCGAGTAGGGGTTCGGGCCGTTGCTGTAGCGCATCGCCAGGTCGTACGTCCCGCTCGCCCGGACATCGACCGAGATGCTGGTCGACGAGCCGTTCTGAGCGAAGCCGGCGGCGAAGCCGGCGCCGGAGTAGGCGGCGTGGTCGGTGGCCATGCCGACGGCGACCGTGCGGCCTTCCTCGGCCTCGAAGAACGTCTGCGGCTGCACCACGCGGCCCGGGATCTCGTTGAGCGTGTACCAGGCTTCGGTGTTCCACAGCTCCTCGCCGTCGGCGGAGGAGAACGGACGCGGGGAGCGCACGTGCACCACGCGGTTTTCCTTCCGACCGGGGATGTGCAGCTTGACCGTGCGGCGGTCGGCCGACAGCTCGGCCTTGGTCACCTTGAGCGTCTCCAGCTCGAGCTTGGGCCCGCCGTACTGGCTCGTCGCACCGTAGCGCCACTGCGTCACCTGGTACGCGTCGGCGAGATCCGCGGCGGTCTCGGCGGACAGTGGCTTGGTGTATTCCAGCTCGAACCCGACGTGCGAGGCGCGCATCTCCTTGACCTCGAAGGTCGAGGTGCCGTTGGGCGTGAGCTTCTGCAGGCCGTAGGTGAGCTTGCCCTCCTGGCCCCAGTTACCGCCGGCGCCCAGGCCACCCACGTAGAGCGCGCCGTCGGGGCCGAGGGCCACCTCGTTGATGCCGGATTCCAGGCCCTGCGTGTGCCGGAACACCGCGCCCTGGTACTGCCCCTCGATCTCCTCGAGGAACACGCGCTGCAGGCCGCCGTAGGTCACGTCGCCGACCACCAACTGCCCGGCGTACGGGCCCTGCTTCAGCAGCACGGGGGTGGACGGTGAGTTACCGATCTCGTTCTGCGGGAGCCAGACGATGGGGCGCGTCACTGCCTTGTCGTCGTACGGCCCGGCGGGCGTCGTGTAGTGGTTGTAGAAGGCGCCATCCTGGATTTTGACCAGCTTGGACGCGGGCAGCCAACCACCCTGGTTGTCGGTGACGAAGACCTCACCCTTCGGGCCCCACCCGATCCCGTTGGGGGTGCGCAGCCCGCCGGCGACGTACGTGATCTCGCCGGTCGCGGCGTTCACCTTGATCGAGGTGCCGCGGTTCGGCGCGGGCTGGGGCACCGTGGTGGCGCCGCCCAGGTTGATGGCGACCGACAGGTTGAGATAGAAGTACCCGTCCCGGTAGAGCAGGCCGAACGCGAACTCGTGGAAGTTGCGGCCCCACGGCCAGGTCGCAACGGTCCGGTAGTCGTCCGCGACGCCATCGTTGTCGGTGTCGCGCAGGGCCGTCAGCTCGTGCTTCTGGCTGACGTAGACGGTGCCGCCGACCACCGCCACGCCCTGGGGCTCCCGCAGCCCCGCCGCGAACTTGCGGTAGGTCACCTGCTCGGGGCCGGTCTTTCCGCTGACGCCCCCGACCACGTAGACCTCACCGGTCGCGTTGTCCGTGCCGCCCCAGGTCGAGATCACCAGGTCGCCATCGGGCCGGAAGGCCATGCCGGTGACCTGCGGCCGGAAGCCCTCGGGACGCAGGTCGGTGAGGGTGTAGCCAGGGTGCACCCGGTCGAGGGGCAGGCCGTCGCCGGCCGAGTCGGTTGCGCCCTCGCAGTACTTCCAGCCGGGGGCGGTGACCCGTACGACGCCGGCGTCGGTGCTCAGTGCGGAGGTCGGCACGAGCTGGAAGGTGCTTGCGCCAGGGGGGCGCCACTCGAGCCGCAGCACCTGGCCGCCGCCGTTCTCGAAGAACTCGACGAACAACGGGTGCAGGCCGGCGGTCAAGCTGACCGACCCTTCCTTGGAGGTCTCGCCGTGCAGGCCGTCGTGGTCGACGACGAGCCGGTTGTCGATCGTCAGGCGCGACCCGTCGTCGCTGGTGAGCCGGAAGGCGTAGTCGCCGTCGGTGGGCACGGTGAGGTTGGCAATGACGTGGCTGATGAACCGGTCGGACAGACCGAACTCGCCCGTGGTGGTCCAGTTGATCTGCGGCATGAGCTTGTCGACGTTCGGCGTCTGTGCGGGCTTGAGGGTGCACAGCGCCGACAGCGGGGTGCCCATGTCGTACGAGCGCAGGGTGACGCCCGGCTCCTGCGGCGGGACATCGGCGGTGACGGATGCGGCCGTGGCCGAGGTGACGGGGACTGCGGCGAGCAGGGTCGCCAGAGCGGCACCAGCGGCCGCGAGCGCGGCTCGGCGGCGCCGGCGCCAGCGGTTCGGTGCGGTCATGGTTCCTCCTGGTGGGTGGCGGCGGGGCCCGGCCGGGAAGGATCCGTGCGACTTTCCTCCCCTGGACCGGCCAGTACGAGCGCGCAATACAAAAGATCGATGGCGACACTCTAATCTTTAGATTCAAATAGCTCAACTTTCAGATGAATGAATGAAAGTTGCCATCTGGCCAGGATCCCGGTGCCGTGGCGCGCGACCCGGCTGCGTGGGAGCAAGCACCGGGCGACGCGGCGGGCAACGGCGGCCGACACCACGGACGCCGGCGAGCGGCCGGACATCCCGCCCCTGACGTGCTACAAATCCGGTAGCCCGATCCACTGAGTTGAGCGGGGTGCCCATGGTGAGTCAGGGACCGGCAGCGGAGGCGCTGCGCGCGCACCGTTGGTCACGAAGAGCCGTGCTCGGTGCCGGGCTCGCCACCGGCGGGCTGTGGCTCCTCGACGAGCCGGCCGAAGCCCGGCCCGGCGATCCCGGGGCGGAACCGCTCCTGCCCGGGCGCGCGTTCCTGGGTTCCGCCGGTCCCGTCATCGATCCGGCGTTCGAGATCTCCCCGACGCCGGACCCGACGGCGCTGTACGACGTACCCGCACTGTCCGCCGCCGACGCACGGCGGCTCGCGCCGCGTAGGGCATCCGTGCCGGGCGTCACGGCGCGGTCCCAGTCGAGGGCGGTGAGCGGCGTACCGTTCGACTTCTCGTACCACCCGTTCGAGATCCGCGACCTGCCGGACACGATCCGCCCCTACTACCTGCGCAACCCGATGCCGCTCGTCGACACCGGCGTCCACGACGCTTCGGGCGTTCGGATGACCGTGCGCTACGGCCGGCTCTACGACCATCCGGTGGACCAGGCACAGTACGGACTCGCGCTGGTCGAGTCATACCGGATCACCGGCAACGTCGCCTACCTGAACCGGGCGAAGAAGCAGGCCCAACGGCTGATCGACCGCCGGGTGGGGTACGGGGGTGGCTGGTTCTACCCGTACCCGTTCCGTTTCCAGCTCCACGGCAGCCAGGAGATCTACGACCCCCCGTGGTACTCGATGATGGCGCAGGGGCAGGCGTTGAGCCTGTTCTGCCGGCTCTACCGCACCACCGGCGGCGCCCGGTGGCGGAACGCGGCCAACGCCACGTTCGCCTCGTTCCTGGTTCCCCCGGTCGCCGGTAGGCCCTGGGGGGTCTACGTGGTGGGCGGGCGACTCTGGTTCGAGGAGTACGCGAACCCGAAGCGGATCTCCGGCGACCTCACCTACAACGGCCACAACTTCGCCGCCTTCGGGCTGTGGGACTACTGGGCGATGACCGGGGACGAACGCGCCCGGGTGCTGTTGCAGGGCGCGTTGACCACCATGCGTGACGTCTACGCCGACATCCGCACCCGGCACTGGCGCAGCAAGTACTGCCTGCGGCACCGGTCGGACGCGAACACCTACCACACCATCCACATGACCCAGCACATCCAGTGCTACGCGATCACTGGCGACCCGGTGTTCGCCCAGATCGCGGAGCTTTACTACGCCGACTTTCCGCCACACGGCGTCACCGGCACCGTCGCGCTCCAGCCCGGGCGACACACCGGGTACCGGTTCGACAGCGCCGGCAACGTCACTGCCACCCGGACGATCAGCTTGTCGCGGCGGAGCAACGCGCCGTCGGCGGCCCGACTCAAGGTCCGTCGGCAGGACGGGATCTGGTACCAGATCAGTGCAGGCACGCTGGCCGGCTACCACCTCAAGGAGCTCAGACAGCACTCGTACCAGGTCGGCGAGGCCGCCCCGATGGGATACCGGATCCTGCGGCCGGCGACGGTCGCGGTGGCCCCACTCACCGCGTACGCCATCGACGCGGCCGGGTCGATGCGGTCAGTGGTCACCGACTACCAGGTGGGCGACAGGGTCAACCTCGACCGGCAGGCGGTGTTGAACGGGGTGGCGCACGTCCGGTTCGCCGACGGCCGGTACCCGGGATGGTGGGCGGGCTACCCCGCCGTCAACCGAAGCTGACCCGACCCGAGGCGGCAGCCCTCGAGTTTCCGCTACGGCAACCGGCGGTCAGACCGGCGTCAATCTCCGTCCCGCAGGGTTGCTGCCGTGACGTACACATTGAACGCCGCACTGACGGTGGGCGCAGTCGTCGCCGCGCTGCTCGCTCCTCCGCACGGGGGCGCCCGCGCCACCACCGCCCAGCCCGCAGTGGTGACCACGGACAACGAAACCCCGATCCTGTACGACGACGAGGCCGGCGGGAACGCTTCCGGTGACGACCCGGCCATCTGGGTGCACCCGGCCGACTCCCGAAAGTCGCTGGTGATCGTGACCGCCAAGGAGGGCGGCCTCCGCGTCTACGACATGGGCTCGCGCGAGCTCCAGTCGCTGCCCGCCACCGAAGCACCACGGGTCGACACCGCCACCGGCCGCTACAACAACGTGGACATCGCCTACGGCATCCGCCTGGCGGGTCGTCTGGTCGACGTCGCCGTCGTCTCGGACCGCTACAACGACCAGCTCCGCTTCTTCCTCGTCGACCCGGCCGGCGCGGCGGCGCGTTCCCCGCTGACCGAGGTCACCGCCGCCGACCAGAGCTTCCTCTTCAACCCCGACCGTCAGGCCGTCGACGAGGAGCACACCGCGTACGGCCTCGCCATCTGGCAGCCGCGGCCCGGCGAGACGTACGCCGTCGTCACCCAGGAGGGGGCGACCACCATCGCGACCGCGCGCATCGTCGAGATCGGCGGCAAGCTCGGCTACACGGGCACCCAGCGGCTCACCATGCCGAGCACCTTCCCGCTGCCGGACGGGACGACCTGGGTTCCCTGTGAGGAGCCAGGCGTGCCCCCGCAGCTCGAGGGCGTCGCGGTGGACCAGGCGTCGGGCGTGCTCTACGCCGCGCAGGAGGACGTCGGACTGTGGCGGCTGCAGCTGCCGCTCGGCTCGGGCCACCAGCCGAAGCTCATCGACCGCGTCAAGGACTTCGGGATCCACGACGTCTACGACAGCGCGACCGAGGAATGCCGGCCGATCGACCCGAACGACAAGGGCTACGGCGGCAACCTGCTCACGGCCGACGCCGAGGGCGTCGACATCTACTACGGGCCCGGCGCCACCGGGTATGTGCTCGTGTCGAGCCAGGGCGACGACACGTTCGCGGTCTACGAGCGCCAGGGCGTGAACGGTGCACTGGGGAGCTTCCGGGTCAAGGGGGTCGGCGGCGCCGACGACATCAACGGTTCCGACGGGCTCGCCGTGACGAACCGCCCCGTCGGCAACTACCGGCAGGGCCTGTTCGTCACGCACGACGAGCCTGAAACCGGGCCCGACGTGGCCGACGACCGCGATGCCACGAACTTCTCCTACGTCTCCTGGGGCGACATCGCCCGCGCGTTGTCCCTGACCGTGGACACCCGGGCCGGGAACGACCCGCGCTTGCGCTGACTTCCTCCGACCGGGCCCGGCCCGCTCCAGGACCACTGGAGCAGGCCGGGCCCGGCCAGTGCATGTGCTTCAGGTCACCGCACGACACGTCACATCCGGCGCTGCCAGCTCGTCCTTGAAGCCGGCAACCAGGAGGGTTCATGTTCACCGCTTACGTCACGGTCACCATCATCGCCTCGGTCTTCAACGGCATCGCCGCCGCCACGTACCTCAGCGGCCACGACTATCCGAAGGCCCAGGCGGACATGAAGCGCGTGCCCCGGTCGTGGGTACCGGTGTTGGGCGTGTTGCTGGCGGCGGGCTCCTTGGGGCTGCTGGTCGGGTTCGCCGTGCCACTGCTGGGGACACTCGCGGCCGCTGGCCTCGTGCTGTATTTCCTCGGCGCCCTCATCGCGCACCTGCGAGTGGGCTCCCGCCAGCTCGTGGGATGGGCCGTGTTCTTCTCCACCGCGGTGGCCACGCTAGCCGTCAACCTGGTCTACCACTGGTGAACCGTGGCGACAGGGGCGAGCGCCAGCTAACCTGCTCCTGCCGCCGAGCATGTCGGCAGGTGAGGTTGCGCCGGTGCCGGGGCGCCTAATCGGTTGGCACCACACCGTCTGGCCGCACTAGCGTGCCAGCCGTGCCCATCCATGATGACGAGATTCGAGCCACCGCCGATCAGGTGCGCCGCCTGGTCGCGGCCCAGTGTCCGCAGTGGGTCGACCTTCCCGTGGCACCCCTACCCGACGCGTTGGAGGGCACCGACCACGTACTCTTTCGGATCGGCGACGAACTCGTCGCCCGGATGCCCAAGATTGCCGGGGCGGTCGACCAGGCCGATTCGGATTCGCGGTGGCTGCCCTTGCTGGCGTCCCACCTGCCGGTGCGGATTCCAGTTCCGCTGCACGTGGGCGAGCCGGGCGCGGGGTATCCATGGCGGTGGACCGTGGTGCCGTGGGTCGTGGGGGACACACCTCCCAGGCTTGGCTGCGACGACGTGCTCCTGGCCCGCGATGTGGCGGCCTTCGTTCGCGCCCTGCACCGGGTGGAGCCGGCCGGAGGCCCGCTCAAGCCACCGGGTACCCGCGGGTCCGCCCTGCTCCACGTCGATGAGAACGTCCGTCGAGTGCTGCCCCGGCTCGCCGAGCATGACGACGGCTTCGACGTGACCGCGGCCGAGACGACCTGGGACATTTGTTTGGCTGCTCCTGACTGGGACCGGGACCCCGTATGGATCCACGGTGATCTGCAACCGGGAAACCTGATCACCGACTGCGGCCGACTGGCCGCGGTCATCGACTTCGGCGCACTCGGTCTCGGCGATCCGGCGCCGGACGTGGCGCCGGCGCTATGGACCTTCACCGGCGCGGCCCGGGAAGCCTACCGGGAGGCGATCGGGTACGACGACGCTACCTGGCGCCGAGCCTGCGGTTGGGCCCTCGCACCGTCGTTGACCGGCCTCGACTACTACCGGCACACCTTCCCGCGAATGGCCGAGCACGGCCGCCGGATGGTTCGCGCAGTGATCGCCGAACTGGCGTGACTGCCGCCGCCAGCCGAGTGGCTCCGCGTGCTCAACGACCCCGAGACTGACCAAGTTGATTATGGATCATCAGTGATCATAGGTTGGTCGTGTGGGTCTTCTTCGATTCTCGCAGACCGCGGCGCGTCTGTCGGTGTTCACCGGTGACGGTGGGTGGTTGGGCTGGTTCGGGGAGGATTCCGGTGACGTGGGCGGCCGTGGGCATTGGTTCTGCGCGATCGATGGTGGGTCGTTGAGTCGGTGAGCGGGAAGCTGCGGCTGGGCGAAGGCGAGACGGCCCGCACCGCGTGTGCCCGCGCGGTGCTGCGTACCGGTGTGGACGAGGCAACCGGTGAGGTCCTGTCTGCGGCGGTGCTGGCGCGGCGGGTTGGTTGGTGTGCCGATCTGGTGGCGGACATGGTGGGCGTCCTGGTCGGTGAGCGTTGGAACAGCGTGGATGTGGGGGTGTTGGCTGGCGGGGTGGATGCGGGTGGGCGGCGGTTGCCGTCGCACGCGTGGATGGCGCTGCGGCGGCTGGGCTGGGCGGTCGCCCCGCCTGGGGGTGTGAGGGTCAATGACCGGATCGTGCGGATGGCGCAGGAGCAGGCGGGACGTGCTCTGCGCTCGGCGGCGTGGCGTGCCGATGTGACAGCCGGGGTCCTGGCGACGTGGCCGTCCGATCCGCGCAAGCGCACCCCCGCCGAGTGGGATCAGGTTCGGGCCTCGATCCCCGGCGGGCAGCATCTGCCGTCGAATGTCATCAAGGGCCGCACCCGGCAGGCTGCCACGTTCGCCAAGGCCAACGGCCGGCTGCCGGTGGACGTGTTCGAACTCGAAGGCGCCCCGAGAATTCCGCGGATGTTGTTGCTGGCCGCGTGTGATCGGCAGCAGGCCACCATCGAGCGCAGCGACACCGACCCGACGAAAGCGCTGCTGCGGCTGCAGTTGCCCACTCGCCCGGATCCGCGAGGGTATCGGGACTGGACGTGGGTGGCGTGCCGGATCACGTTGCCGCCTACGGTTCCCGCCGTGGCGGTGCTGCACCTGCCGACCCTCCGCCTCACCGACGGGACGATGCGTGCCGACCTGGCATACACGCATGCCGTGCCGAAGGCCCGGGCCACCGGTCACTCGGTGGCGCTTGGCGTGGATTGGGGTCTCAACACCCTCCTCAGCGCGGGCGCCCTGCGACTGCAGGCGGACGGGCGGATCACGGCGTTGGGGGCTGGTGGACAGTTCCGCGCCGCCGGCGTCCTGGCCAAGCAGCGCCGCCTGCGCCGCCTGTCAGAGCGGCTGCATGCGAAGGCCGACCAGTACGCGCGGCTGCTCGGCGGCCGCCCCGACGAGCATCTGAGAGCGAAACGTGAGGTGCTGGCCGGCGAGATCCGCCACGTGTCCGCCCGCCGCCAAAACTTGAACGACGCGCTCGCCTGGGCTGCCGCCCGCTGGACCGTCGACCAGGCCATCGCCGCTGCGGCGTCCGTCATCTACCTGGAAGACCTGCGGTCGTTGGAAGCCAAGGGCATGGGGCACAGCCTGAACACGCGCCTGTCCCAGCAGGTCCGCGGACAAATCAGCGACCGGATGCGACACCTCGCCGCCGAGCACGGGATCGCCGTGGTCACCGTCCCCGCCCGCAACACCTCCAAACACTGCCCCCAATGTATAACCCCGCTACAGCACCGTAAAGCCCCCGACAAGCGGACCGTCGCGGGGTGGAAGTGGGCCATCTGGCCCAACCAGTCCTGCCGTTGGCAGGGCGACCGCGACCACGGCGCCTGGCGGCGCATCGCCGCCCGCGGCCTCACCCACCAGACCAAAACCGTCACCGACAAGACCACCGGCGCCATGGTGATCCGCACGGTCGTCGACGAACTCGAAGCCGCAGCCGTCGTCACCCCCAGCACCTTTAATGCCAGCCGGAGGGACCGGTCGAAGACCGGCCCTACCCGGCCCCGCACCCCACGCCCCGCGCCCAGGCGACGCGGGGCACCCTCCCCCACCCGGCCTCATGGCCGGGCGGGCAAGCGTCCGGAGGGACACGCACCAACGGACCGGCCGAGGCTGCCCCGCGCAGCCCACCGACACCAGGACGTGAACACGATCAGCACACCCACCACCACCGGCCACCGGCCCCGAGGAGCCGCACTGGGCGCAGGATTCCATCTCCACGCCCACGCATCTCCACCACGGTGGGAAACGATCCCGGAAACCCCATCCGACTCAAGATCGCTAAGCTGATCAGGGACGCTGACTCAACTCTTCCTTGCGTCGTAGCAGGGCCGCCCGCCTACGGCGGGCGGTGCGCAGGTTGGCGATGGCCAGAACGCCCAACGCCAGCACCGCGACGATCAACGACGGCGCGAGCTTGTGCCGCAGGGTGGTGATCACCAGCGCACCGACGGTGAACAGCAGCCAGGCGCCCAGTCCGAGCCAGCCGGCGACGACGCGATCCCGGGCGAACATCGGCGTCCTGCGGGTCACGGCCCAGCCGCCGAAAGCCGCCCAGCACAGTCCGATCGCCACCAGTACCGCGCACGCCACCATCGTCCGTGGTGGCAGCCCGGGCTCGGTTGCCCACAGCAACCCGATCAGGCCGCTGCCGGCGAGCCCGGCGAGCGCTAGTGCCACGTATCCGACCTTCTTACGCAGCGACAACGGTGCGTCGAGCCGCTTGAGCAACTCTTCCGGCGTCATGCTTCATACCCCTTCCGCGCCAACTCGCGGCGCAACAACTTCCTTGCCCGGTTGAGCCGCGACTTGATGGTGCCGACCGGCACAGCGCAGATCTGTGCGCACACCTCAAGCGGGAGGTCCTCGAGATAGAACAGCAGCAGCACCTCCCGTTCCCTGGCCGGAAGCGCCGCCAACGCGCCACCGAGCAGTTCCCGATCGACCACCGCTTCCGCCTCGTCGGCTCCCGGCACGTCGTCGACCGGCTCGGGCTCCGGGCGTGCGTAGACGTCACGCAGTCGGTTCATCACCGCCCGGCGAGCGATGGTGAAGAGCCAGGGGGCGAACCGGTCCGGCTGCCGCAGTCGCGGCAGCCCCTTGAAGACCGCCAGCCACACCTCCTGCACCACATCGTCGTCGGGCCCGGTCAGCATCCGCCCGACGTACCGCTCGATCGCCGGATGCCAGGCCCGTACCAGTTCGGCGAAGGCCTCACGTTCGCCCAGCTGGCAGCGAACAACCAACAACTCATCGGCCATCTGCCCTCCTTTGCCTGTTCAGTCGCGGCTCGCGGCGTCCAGGTTCACTGCTCGTCCAGGGCCGTCCGAACCGTGCCGGGCCGAAGCGGGAGGTGGCAACTTCTGGCGGCCCTACCGGGACTCGGGGGAAGGCGCACGCCAACTCAGACCGGGTCGTCCATCGAAGCCTGCCAATCGGGCACTAGAAAGGCAGTGAGCATTTATAGACTTTGAAGTCGACAAGCCGGGAAGGGTGATCGTGGCCGACGAGAAACCGGAGCCGGGACGCCGTCTGCCTCGGGCCCAGCGGCGGGAACAGATCCTCGCCGCGGCGACCGAAGCGTTCGCCCGGTCCGGTTTCGCGGCGACGGGCCTGGACGAGATCGCCACCGAGGCCGGGATCACGAGGATGATCCTCTACCGGCATTTCGACTCCAAGACCGACCTGTACCAGGCGGTTCTTGACCGGATGTGCGCCCGGCTGGACGCCCACGTCGAAGAGCCCGTCGGTGGGTTCACCGACGCCAGCACCGACGGCCTCCTTCAGGCGGCGGTCGAGTCCCCAGCCGGGTTCCGGCTGCTGTTTCAGCACGCCCTGCGCGAACCGGAGTTCAACGAGCGCATCGAGAAGTTCCGTGGCGGCATCACCGCCGCCGCGTACCTGCAGATCTCGGCGGTCGTACCCCGACGCGGCGCTGGCGCGCTGGGCCGCCCAGCTCGCCCCGGTGGTGGCGATCGAGGCGATCATCGCCTGGCTCGACGCCGGGCAGCCCGACCCCGCCAGAGCCGCCGCCCGGGTCCGCCAGACGGTCACGGAAGTGATCGGCGCTGCCGTCTCCTCGGATGTGGATCGCACCCTTCTCCACCCCGCCAATGTGGAAGGACCACCGTCATGAGCAGCACCGCCAAGGGGAATACCGGTGAGACCCCGGCCGCGAAGCAGCGGCGAGTCTGGGACAGGGCCGCACCCAGCTACGACAGGCAGATCGTTCTCCTGGAGCGGATCCAGTTCGGTGGCGGCCGGGAGTGGCTGGGCGCCCGTGCCCGCGGTCGGGTGCTGGAGGTCGCCATCGGCACCGGCCGGAACCTGCCGCACTATCCCGCCGAGGCGACGCTTACCGGGATCGAACTGAGCCCGGCGATGCTGGGCATCGCTCGGCAGCGCGCCGCCGACCTCGGCCGTTCGGTCGACCTGCACGAGGGCGACGCCGAGCGCCTGCCGTTCGACGACGCGTCGTTCGACACTGTGGTCTGCGCCCTGTCGCTGTGCGCCATCCCGCACCCGGTGAAGGCTATCGGCGAGATGAAGCGCGTCCTCGTACCTGGCGGCAGGCTGCTCCTGCTCGACCACATCGGCAGCACCTGGCCACCGGTCTATGCCGCCCAGTGGCTCCTTGAACGGGTCACCATTCGCGCGGCCGGCGAGCACTTCACCCGCCGCCAGCTACCCCTCCTGCGGGCCGCGGGCTTCGAGATCGTCGAGACAGAAAGGCTGAAGGCCGGCACCGTCGAACGCGTCCACGCGGTCAAGCCCAACTGATCCGCTGCCGCAACAAGGACTGCTCGGCCGGGTTGGCGGTCAACTCCAGCGCCCGCCTGTCCGCGTCGTGTGCCTCGTCGGGGCGGCCGAGGTCGCGGAGCAGTGCAGCCCGGGTGGCGTGCCACAGGTGATAGCCGTTGAGGGCCTGGCGGAGTTCGTCGACTGCCGCCAGCGCCACATCCGGCCCGGCCACGTACCGCAGGGCGACGGCCCGGTGCAGTTTGGTGACCGGCGACGGTGCGAGCCGGTCGAGCATCGTGTAGAGGATCAGGATCTGCTGCCAGTCGGTGTCCTCCCACCGGCCGGCCTCGGCGTGCACCGCGACGATCGCGGCCTGCAGCTGATAGGGGCCGGGCTTCTTGAGGCTTGCGGCCTTGGCGATCAGCCGGGCCGCATCGACGATGACGTCCCGGTCCCACCGGCTTCGGTCCTGGTCGGGCAGTTGGATGATCTGGCCGTCCGGGGTGAAGCGGGCGGCTTCGCGGGCACGGTGCAACCGGATCAACGCGAGCAGGCCGAGCACCTCTGGCTCGTTCGGCATCAGGCCGGCGAGCAGGGTGGCCAGGAACTCGGCATCCGCAGCAAGGTGCTGCGCTTGAGCGCGCTGACCGCTGGTCGGTAGGTAGGCCTCGTTGAACAGCAGATACACCACCGTCAGCACCTCGACCAGGCGTGCACCGAGTTCGTCGGCGGCGGGGATCCGGTATGGGATGCCCGCGTCGCTGATCTTCCGCTTGGCGCGGGTGATCCGCTGCGCCACCGTGGTCTCGGGAATGAGGAACGCTTTGGCGATCTGCGCGGTGGTCAGGCCGCAGGCAACCCGGAGCGTGAGGGCGACCTGGGCGGTGCGGGGCAGCGCAGGGTGGCAGCAGGTGAAGATCAGCCGTAGCCGGTCGTCCGGCACCGGTTGCGGCGGCCACGCGGCCAGCGCCAGCTTGTCCCGGAAGCGGGCGTCGCGGCGCAGCGCGTCCAGGCCCCGGCGGCGGGCGACCGTGTAGAGCCAGCCGTCCGGGTTGGCCGGGATGCCCTCGATCGGCCAGTGCTGCAGCGCTGCCTCGACCGCGTCCTGGACGAGGTCCTCTGCGGCGGAGAAGTCACCGATCAGCGACACGAGGGAGGCGGCGAGTCGGCCCGCGTGCTCGCGCACCACGCGGGCCAACTCCACCCCGGCATCCCGACTCATCCTGCGATCGGGCGGATCTCCACCAGTGGGCACGCCGGCCACGACGCGACGATGCGCAACGCCTCGTCCAGGTCGGCGACGTCGATCTCGGCGAAACCGGAGATCACTTCCTTGCCCTCCACGAACGGCCCGTCGGTGATCACCGGCTCGGCCTGGTCGAGCCGGACGGTGGTGGCGGTGTGGGCGGGCATCAGGTGCGTGTGCGAGGTGATCTTGTCGGCGTTGTCGGTGAACCACTGCCGCACCCGCCCGTAGGCCCGCTCGCGTTCGGTCTCGTCCATCGCGGCCAGGTCGGCGGCGAACTGCTCGGTTTCGGCGAACATCAGCACGTACTTCACGGCTCTCACCTTCTCAGCTGTGGCCGGGCAGCGGACAGTACAGGTCGATGCCGTTGCCGTCCGGGTCCAGCACGGTGGCGTAGCGGTGACCCCAGAAGGCGTCCCACGGCTCCCGCGCCCCGGTGTATCCGGCCCCGCTGAGCTCGGCGTACTTGGCGTCGACGTCGGCCGGGCTGTCGAGCCGGAACGCCAGGAAGACCGGTGGGCTACCCGCGCCACGGGTCCAACCTGGGCGGGCCATCGCGGCGAACTTCTCCTCGTTCAGCATCAGATGCAGCCCATTCGGCAGGTCGCATCCGGCGTGCTCGGCGTAGCTCGGGTCAACCTGGAACTCCAGGCCCAGCCGCCGGTAGAACCCGATCGCGGCGGCGATGTCCGCGACGACGATGTCCAGGCTGTCCATGACCGGTTTCATGATCTACTCCCGTCGGTCTCGTTGAGGTGCTGTCACCTGCTAGACGACCGGCGGGACGTCGGATACGACACCGCCTCAAGATCTTTTGTGCTGGCCGGCACGGGGGTACGCACGGCGGTTCAGCCGGGTTGACGACGGCAGCATGAACGCCCCGACCCCCTCCCCCGCCCCGCCACTTGCTGAGCCCTAGTGTTCGGCACACCCCAAATGCCGGAGATAGGAGGGAGAAAGCCGATAATATGCTGTCCATCCTCACCTGAGCAGCCCGGTTCTGGGCGGCGGCACGCCTGGCGAGCAGGAGGTCGGCGCGGTGGTCGTGCTGCGATCGGCGTCCGTACGCCTCCTGGCGCTCCTTACCCTGACCACGCTTCCGCCGATCCTGGAGGCGGTGCTGTCGAGCCGCTTCGGCCTCCGGTCCGCGGTGGGGCTGGCTCCGCAGGCGAGCGCGCCAGTGCCCTTCGCGACCTTTCACGACCTGCGCTGGATCTCCGTCTATCACGACTCGTGGCCGCAGTTCACGGGCGAACTGATCGCCACGGTGGTCGGACGCGGTGTGTGGACCGCAGCCATCGTGCTGGTCGCCTGGCCGCCGCAAGCGGGACGGCGCCCGGCGGTGGGCAGGGCATTGCTCACCGGCATCGCGGGCATCGCCGTCCTGGCCGTTGTCATGCTGCCCTGGGCCGCGCTCTCGGTGGCACTCGCCGCGACCTCGCTGTCCTGGCTCTTCATTGCCGATGTGGGTGTGGTTTTCGTGCTCGTCCTCGTCGGACAGCGGGCCGGCCTGGTGCCCGACTGGTGGCGGGGGCTACCGCCGCCGGCCGCCGTGCTCTGGGCCGTGGTGTCGTTCCTGATCCTGACCATTGCCTCCGTGCTCATGTCCGCCGCGCCGGGCCCGTTGCCCATCGTGCTGGCCGCCCTCGCCGGCGTCGTGAACGGCTGGCTCTGGCGGCGCCTGCTCGCGGCGGTGCTGACGGCACGCGTCGTGCTGGTCCGGGTCCCGGTCGCCCCGTTGGTCGCCGTCGGGCTGCTGCTCGGCATCGCCCCGGCCGGGTTCCTGGCCAGAACCGCTGCCCAGGTCGCCGGGCAACCGCCGCCCCCACTGGCTATCGGCCCCGGCGGCAGGCCGCCTCAGGCACTCATCTTCGTGGGTGGCTACGACTCCGTCGGCGACGGCGCGCCAGTCGGCGGCGGCCAGCAGATCGCCGACAGCATCCCGTTCGAAGTATTCTCCTACGCCGGCCTCGACTCCGGCGGGCGGCCGCTGCCGTATCGGGCGCAGCAAACCCAGCAGTCGCTGGAGAGCAGCGCGAAACTGCTCGACGCACAGGTCGCCGAGGTGCACAACCGCACCGGTCAGCCGGTGGCCCTGCTCGCGGAGAGTGAGGGAGCCCTCGTCGTCCGCACCTACCTGGCAACGCGCCCGCACCCGGCCGTGGTCGCGGTCATCCTGCTCAGCCCCGTGCCCAACCCATCCGCAGCCGCCTTCCCACCGTCCGGCGACGGACGCGGTTGGGGACTGGCCGCAGGCGCGCAGCTGCGGGCGATCCTGACGGTCGCCAGGTGGTCCAGCGGCCTGCCGATCAGCACCGACGAACCGCTCATCCACTCGCTCCTGGGTAACCCACAGCGCTACCGCGATCAGATGTTCTGTCCGGTCCCGGGGGTACGCACGGTGGCATTCGTGACGCTCAGCGATGCCCTCGCCGATCGGCCGGGCAACCCGTTGGGCGTGCCGTTCGTCCTGGTGGTCGCCTTGCACGGGGACGCGTTCGACCGCAGCCGGGTGCAGCAGGGACTCGTCGCGTTTCTCCATGGTGAGACACCGCGGACGACGGGCGCGGAGCTGTACCGGATCCTGCGGGGCGCGGCGGTCGCCTGGCAGGCGCCGCCGCTCCGACTTTCGCTCATCCCGCCCGGACCGGCCGGATACGAGATACCGCGCTGCCACGGCTGAACTTCCGAGACGGGCGTCCCCGCCCATCCGGCGCCAGGCATCGGCCGACGCCTCGCCTGGACCGGTGAGTGCTGCCGTCACCTACCGTCGGCGCGCACTTACGGCCGCCCGGCGGGACGGGATACACCGGGGTGACCGCTCGCCGGAGCGGTCGCTGCCTGCCCGGAAGGGGGTCGAGCACGGTGCTGGTACCCCCGGCGTGGGTCACGGGACAGCCACCTGACACGTCGCGGACCCGCGCGCCCACCTGCCTCGGCCTGATCAAGTGGGAGCAGATGGTCTTTCTCGGCAGCCCCGAATATGGCGTGAACTTCGCCCCGATGGACTTCGTCAAGTTCGCCGAAGCCTGCGGTGCCACGGGCGTCCGCATTGCGGACCCGGCCCGCTGTCCCGATCAGATGAAGCGGGCGCTGGCTGCCAGCGGCCCGGTCATCGTCGAGTGCGTGGTGGACCCGCACGAACCCCCGATGCCGGCGCGGATCAAGAAGGACCAGGTCAAGAAGCTGGCGGCAGCACTTCGCGCCGGTACACCCAACCGCAACCGCATCGCCCTGCAGATGGTCAAGGACATCCTCGACGAATCCAGCTTCGAGGCCAGCCCGGGCCGCATCGTGCCCGACCGGCTCGGTCAGGCTCTGTCCGGTGCCGCGCGCCGGCTGCGCGACCGCGCCGACGACCAAGACCAGGCATGAGCGAAGGCCGGGGCCGGCAGAGACTGCTCATCAGCGCGCTCACCGTCACCGCGGCCGGCACCGACGCACTCAGCTACCTCGGTCTCGGCCACGTCTTCCCCGCCAACATGACCGGCAACACCGTCCTGCTCGGCCTCGGCGCGGCCACCGGTGACTGGCCCGCCGTCAGTCGATCCGCGACCGCGCTGTGTGCGTACGTGCTGGCCGCAGTGGCCCTCGGCGCCGCCGTGCCCGACAGGCCCGGTCCGCACCACATCCGTACGGCGTTTCTCATCGAGGTGTGCCTGCTGGTGGCCACGGCGGTGTGGTGGAACCTGCTGACCGGCCGCCCAACCGGTGCGCCGCGATACGGGCTCATCGCCCTTGCCGGCACCGCCATGGGGATGCAGAGCGCCATCGCCGCCCGGCTCCGCTTACCCGGTGTCACCACCACCTACATAACGGGCACCTGGACCGGGCTCAGTATGGGCATCGGCGAGCTGCTACGCCGCGACCGCAGCCGGTCCCTTGACCGGCAGATAGCGCGGAGCCTCGTCGTCACCTGGTATCCCGCCGCCGCGTTCGCCACTGCCGCCGCCTACACCGCCTGGCACAACTTGGCCGCCCTGATACCGGCGATGACCGTCGTCCTCTCCGGGTTGATTTACCGAGGCCGCCTTGGCAGGTCAGCCAGCTAACCGTCCACGTATCGCGCCGGCTCAAGTTCAGGCAGGCTTTTCCGGCTCTCGTCCGATCACTTGGCCTCGGTGGGCAGCGCCGTCAGCTCGAACCGGGCGGCCAGGTCCGGCAGGATGCGATCCAGGGCGTTCACCGTGCCCTGCCGGTTCCCGCCGCCGTCGTGCAGCAGCACCACCGCGCCCGGTCCGGTCCTGCTCATCACCATCGAGGCGATGCGGTCAGCCCCGGGTGCCTGCCAGTCCGAGGGGTCCACGCTCCAGTGCAGCGACGTCATGCCCAACTCGTGCGCCACCGACACCAGCGGGTAGGTCCATACGCCGCCCGGCTGGCGGAACCACACGATCGGCGCGTCGGGAACCGCCGCCCGGATCGCCGCATTGGTCCGCAGCAGGTCGGCCCGGATGTCCTTGGGCGATCGGTTGCCAAGGGAGATGTTGTGATTCCAGGAGTGGTTGCACAGGGTGTGCCCGTCGGCCACGATCGCCCGAACCAGATCGGGGTGCTTCTGCGCGTTCTCCCCCACCAGGCAGAAGGTTGCTCGGACCTCGAACCGCCGCAGCACGGCAAGGACCTGCGGGGTGAATTGAGGGTCGGGCCCGTCGTCGAAGGTGAGCGCGATCCGGCGGGTGCCGGTGGTGGCGTGGGCACCGAAGAGACCGGCACCGGCGGCGTTCCGCGTCGCGCCGTCCTGCCCGGCATCGAGTGGGCTCGCGCTGTGGTCGCGCGTCGCCGGGCCAGCCGATCCGGCCTCGGGCTGGTCGGCGTGCTGCGCGCCGCCCGGGTCACCGGCAGCCCGGGTGGGGTTGTGCCCTAGCTGGTCCAGCCCCAAGGCCCGCCCCATCGCGTACGACGAGACGAGCAGGGCCGCTACCACCAGGGCGAGGACTACCGTGGTGCGTCTGGACGGTCCTGTCCACGTCATCGGAACAGCCCGCCGCAGTGCCCGCGCGGGCCCGCCCCGCTGAGATCCTCAGGCCGCACCTCTTCCTCCCTCCCACACCCTGGAATTGCAGCCTATGGCCGGGGCTGCGGCACTTGATCCCCAATATGGCAAAAAGGGTTATCTGGGGGTTCCCTCGCTTGTCCTGCTGGCATCAGGCAGGCATGCCAGCGCAGAATTGGCGGCCGTACCCGGGTGGGTAGGAAGCTCCGGGTGAAACTGGTCCATCGGTTGATCATCGCGGCCACGGCGCTGCTCGGGCTCTGGGCCGGCCTCGCGTATGAGGTGTCGCAGCCACCGGACGCGGCCGGCTATGCGCATCGGCCAGCAAGCTCTCGGCGACCGTATCGGCGGTGTCCTCGGCCGCTGGATGGCCGGCACCGCCCGCCGACTCGCGCCACAACCGCATCCCGGGAGCAGACGATGCCAGCTGACCAGCCCAACGTCCCACTGCGAGCCGGTGCTCTCCTGCGACAGCCCGTTCGCGACCTGGCAGGTCGGATCATCGGACGGGTCGCCGACATTGAAACCACCCGTGTCAGCGACGGCCGCGAACGGGTGACCGCTCTCGTCGTCACCGCCGGGCGATGGGGGCGCCTGCTCGGCTATGAACGCCACGAAACCCGGGCCCGTGGCTGCTCGAGCGCCTCGCCCGCATCGTGCTGCGCCGCCACCTGACCCGCGTGCCCCGGCAGGACGCACGCTTCCCCTGAGACAGGCGGGACGGCGACGGCACCAATCTCACGAAAACCTGTCCGCCTCTTTCATTGCCTCGTCGTACTCCTTGTTGGCAATATTCAGCTTCTCCTTGAGTTTGCGTACGGCTTCGCGGCGCGTCTCGGTCGTATTGCCAGGATTCACCTCTTCCAACAACGCCCTCACCGAAGGCGTGTTCATGGCTGGAGTGAACGGTTTATTGGGATCCAGGAGATGCTCGACACGGTCGAGCGCCATCGAGATCGTTCTCGCCCTCTCAAGGGCTTGCAGCAGCCTGTACTGCGCTTTCTGCTCCTCGGGGCTGAGTTCTACTTCGTCTGAATCTGAGTCCATGACCACTCATCCTTTCCGTGAGGACTATTCGCCGGCCGAAGCGGTTGAGCCGTCGTCTCACTTTAAAGCTTTTGACCGGGCCCGCATGACGACATCCTGACGACGAATGAAGGCGGACAGCAGCGCAACGCTCGACGGCCAGACATCACGCCGAATCAGCCGTCCCCGGTTGGGTCGGGCCGAAGCACCGCCCCAGGCTTTCGAACGGACTCGGCCCACCCTCCGAACCGGACAGGCAAGCCCGTTGCATCCGGCCCTCCAGACTCACGCCGGCTGGATCGGGCGACGCATCGGAGGCACCCACGGGTGTAAACCACGCTGCGGCTTTACCTGATTGCCTGAGATTCATCTGCACGGACAGGTCCAGATCACTGCCGACAATACCGAATCAGTTGATGTTCACCGATCAATAGCATCGAGTGCCATGAAGCTTCGGATCGTCCTCGCGTTGGCCGCACTCGCCACCCTGCTCTACACCGTCGGCGCACCACATCAGCACGGCGGCTGACCCGGCTCGAGATGAGGCCCTCCATCGACCTGCTGCTCGTCGCTTCCACCACGCTGCACTCGACCATCGGCACTCCCCTCGACGAGGCCGGATAGGCCGATGTCCGTACTTCTTGTCGGCCCCGTCCTCGTCGGCCTGGCCGCCGGATACCTCACCGGCGGCCGGCTGCGCCGCCTCGCCGACCAGCCACTGCGGGGCATCTGGCTGCTGTACGCCGCCGCGCTCGGACAACTGCTCACCCACGTACCGCCGGGCTCCCGACTCCTCTCCGCCGCCGCCCAACGGTGGCTGACCGCCCTGGTGTTCACCACCGTCGGCATCGCGTTACTGATCAACCTCCCCCGCCTGTCCCGCCCAGCCCGCGCCGGCATCGCCGTCGCCCTCGCCGGCGCGGCGTTGAACGCGGCCACGATCCTGCCGAACGGCCACATGCCGGTCGCACCAGCCGCACTGCACCACCTCGGCGCCGCCCCGACCGACACCACCCTGGATCCCCACCACACGGTCGGCACCACGGCGACCCGGCTCGCCGCACTCGGCGACACCCTGCCCGTGCCGTGGCTGAACGTGGTGATCAGCGTCGGCGACATCGTCCTGATGGCGGGCATCGCCCTGCTCGTTGCCGCCCTCATGCACCAGAGCCGCCCCCGGACCACGCCGGCGACGCTGGCCCAAGATTGATGTCGAGCCCGTCCGCTCCAACCTGCGGACACTCCGGCCCTTCGGCAGACCGATCTTGGCCCGTCGGGGTGTGGCATTGTGAGTCGAATGGAGCCGGACCCAGCCACCGGGGAGCACCGGACGCTGACGCCCCAGCCTGTGCGCGTCGGGCTGGGGGTGCTGCGCGACTACCGGCCGACGGTCGCTCGGTTGCGTGCGCTGCTACGCAACATGGTCACCTCTTTCGTGGTGCTCAGCACGACGCTGTGGCTGCTGCCGGGCGTGACGGCGAGCGGCTTGGTCGCGACCCTGTGGCTGGTCGGGCTGATCGCCGCGATCGGCGCGGTGCTACGGCCGCTGCTGTTCGCCCTGGCCACCGCGCTCGGCGGGCTCGGCGCTCTGGCAATCGGCGTGTCCGTACAGGCCGTCGTCATGTATGTCGCGCTGCGGCTGGATCCGAAGGCAGACGTGGCGGGGTTCGCCGATGCCTTCGCCGCCGCCTGGCTCGCCGTGGCGCTCGCGGCGGTGGTGAACTGGCTCGCTGACGCCGGAACGGACGACGCGTTCGTCAGCGAGATGCTGTGGGTGATGGCCCGGGTGCGGCGCAGGCGGGAGCGGCGCCCCGCCCGGCGGCAACGACGGCGGCGAGGTGACGCCCCGGCGGAGGCGCCCGCCCAGCAGGCAGCCGACGGCCTGCTCATCATCCAACTCGACGGGGTGGCCGCGCCGCTGGTGTGGTGGGCCATCCGCGCCGGCAACCTGCCCACGGTCGGCCGGTGGCTACGCTCGGGCAGCCACCGGATGACCCGCTGGCACACCGGGCTTCCGGCCACGACGCCGGCAGCCCAGGCGGGCCTGTTGTACGGCGACACTCGGCGGGTGCCGGCCTATCGCTGGTATGAGAAGGCGACAGTGAGCGACAGCGGGGCACGCTCCGCGGGTCGCATGGTGGTGACCAGCCGACCGCGCGACGCCGCCGAGATCGAGCAGCGCCTGTCCGCCGGACAGGGTCTGCTGCGGGACGGCGGGGTCAGCATCAGCACCGCCTTCTCCGGCGACGCCCCGACCAGCCTGCTCACGGTGAGCCGCGCGGGACTGCCCGGACGATCCACCCGGGGATACGCGGTGTTCATGGCCAGCCCGTACGGTTTCGCGCGAGCCGTGGTGCGCGGGGCCGGGCAGGTGCTTCGCGAGCTGTACGAGGCGCGGCGGCAGCGGCTGCGCGACATCCAGCCCCGGGGACGGCGCCGAGGTTCGTACCTGGCGCTGCGCCCGATGGCGAGCCTGCTCAGCGACCTGAACGTGTCGCTCATCGCCGAGCAGATGGCCGGCGGGACACCGGTCATCTTCTGCGACTTCCTGGACTACGACGAGGTGGCCCACCACGCCGGGCCGGCGCGCCCGCAGGCGATGGCGGTCCTCGAGGCGCTCGATCAGACGCTCGGCATCCTGCAGCGTCTGGCGGCTGAGGCGACGCGGGACTACCACATCGTGGTGTTGAGCGACCACGGGCAGAGTCAGGGCGCCACGTTCCGCCAACGATACGGCGAGTCGTTGACGGAGCTGGTCGCCCGCCTTGCCGCACACCCGGTGCGGGAGGTCGCGCCCGGCGGCCGGCTGGCGCCCACCGTCCCGGCCCAACCCGCGACGACCGCCGAGGCCGCCGATCCCGTCGAGTCGTGGGGCCGGGTGAACACGCTGCTCACCGAGGTCGGCGGCCGGGGCGGGGCGACCGGCACGGCGGCTCGGCTGGCCCTGCGGTCCAGGAGGGATGGGGGCGAGGTCAGCCTGGGGCCGGCCGACCGGGAGGAGGCGGCCACCGCTGCCGATCCGGAGGCCGTGGTGGTGGCATCGGGCAACCTGGCGATGATCTACCTGCCCCGTCATCCGGGACGGCTGTCCCGCGAGCGGATCGAAGCCGCCGTCCCGGGGCTGATCGACGGCCTGGCCGCGCACCCCGGCATCGGGCTGGTCGTGGTCGACTCCGCCGCCGGACCGCTGGCGATCGGGAGCCGGGGCTGCCACCGGCTGCGGGACGGGCAGATCGACGGCGACGATCCACTTGCCCCGTACGGCCCCCGGGCACGCCACGACCTGCTACGCCATCAGGCGATGGACCACGTCGGCGACCTCGTGGTGATCAGCGCCGTGGAGCCGGGCCTGGAGGAGGTCGCGGCCTTCGAGGAGTTGGTGGGGTGCCACGGCGGGCTCGGTGGCTGGCAGACCGAGGCCCTGCTCATCCATCCGGCCGGCTGGCCGCAGGAGGGCGAGCTGGTCGGCCCGGACGAAGTACATCGTCAGTTGCTCGGCTGGCTGCGGCGGCTCGGCCTGCGGCGGGCCGACGACGTCGGCACGCCGGACGGGGCGGGCAACGAGCCGGACTTCGACCGGGACCACGACCGACGCCACGAGCCGGCCGCGTAGCGCGGGCGACGCGGCCTACGGGGTCAACGGATCGTCCGGCAGTCGCCGGCGCCGGCTGAGCCAACCCAGTGCCTGGGTGACCAGCACGACGAGCAGGACCGCGGCGACGACGCTCTGCCACGGCTGCGGGAAGACCGCCCGGCCGAGGACCCCGATCGAGGCGTAGAGCACCGCCCACAGCAGGCTGGCCGGCGCGTTGGCGACGGCGAAACGCCGCCAGGCCAGCCCTGCCACGGCTGCGGCCAGCAGCACCGGGATCCGGCCACCGGGGATGAGCCGGGACACCAGCAGCGTCGAGATGTGGCCCTCGCGCACGCGGGCCGAGACCTGGCCGACCCGCTGCCGTCCGCGCAGGCCGGGTAGCCACCGGGCGACCCGCTCGCCGCCCCAGCCGAGCATGCCGTACGTCGCGAGGTCGCCGACGTACGCGCCGACGGCGCCGGCGATCACGACCAGGACCACGGTCACCGGATGCTGGTGGGCGGCGAGTGCCGCGGCGCCGCTGACCGCCGCGCCGGTCGGCACCACCGGGACCACGGAGCCGAACAGCACCACCAGGATCAGCGAGCCCAGCGCGCCGAGCGTGGCCGTCACGGTGGGTCCGCACAGAACGACTCGCCCGGCCGCAGCACGCGCACCTGGGTGGCGGGCGAGACCATCTCCACCTGGCGAGCGAAGTCGTCGCCCGGCCGAGCGAACCGGTCCGGCCGGATCCGGTCGCAACCAACCGGCCAGAAGGTGCCGAAGTGGATGGGTACGGCCCACGCCGGCGCCGCGCGCCGTACCGCTTCGGCGGCCCCCGTCGGATCGAGGTGGCCGGGGCCGAGCGTCGGTCCCCAACCACCGACCGGAATCAGCGCGAGATCGAGGGGCCCGAGGTCGGCCATCTCGTCGAAGAGACCGGTGTCCCCGGCGAACCAGGTTCGCGCGCGGCCTTCGATCAGGTAACCGACGGCGGCTGCCCGGTGCCGGGACCACGGACCCCGGCCGGCGTGGTGGGCGGCGGGGACGGCGGCGACGCCGACGCCGCCGATCGTGAGCCGGTCACCGACCGCGAGTTCCGTGCAGCGCCCGGCGGCCGCCGCGCCGAGCGCCCGCCGGACCAGCCGTGCGGCGCCCGCCGGCACCACCAGCGCGGTGTGCTCGGGCAGCCGGCGCAGCGACGCGAAGTCCAGGTGGTCGGCGTGCAGGTGCGACACGAGTACGGCGTCCGGGGCGGACGGTAGTCGCGGGGTGGGCCCGCGTCGACGGCGCAGATGGGCGAGCCGGTCACGCAGCAGCGGGTCGGTCAGCAGCCGGGTTCCCGAGTCCTCGATCCATACGGTGCTGTGCCCGCACCAGGTCAGCTGCACCACACCGACACCCGCACCGCCTCGGTCACGCCTGCCACCGTATCCGGCCGGGCCGTCGAGCCGCACGGAAGCCGCGGCCGCGCCGTGTTGCTGCTGGTCGTGGGCCCATGTCGCACGGGACCGCGGGGCACCACCGGCGAGCTCACGAAGTCGGCCCCCACCCCTGCTGAACCAGGGTGGGGGGTCGATCTTGTGTCGTCCGGCGCGGTCCCGCCGCGCGTCGCGGACGGGCATCGGTGCCGAGGGGTGCGCCGACCTCGGGCGTGGGCGGGGCCTAGACCAGGGTCACGCCGGGGCGTCCGGCCTCGATGTAGAACCGCTGCGCGTCCCAGGTCGGGGCGTCGGGCCGGGTGACGAACTTGACGTTCCGCAGGGTCGCCGTCGCGCCGGTCGGGGTGAACGTGGTGCGGATGAAGCCACGGTAACCGTCGACGTACCGGATCCACGGACGCTTGAGCCAGTTGTCCTTCGTGGCCTGGTCGCCGGGGCCGTCGCCGGTCGAGGTGATCGACGTGACGATGAACTCTGTGCCCACGATCGCGCTGGTGGGATCCGGAACCGCGAGCAGCGAATCCTGGACGAGCGTCCAGTGCAGGTCCCCGGACAAGATGACCGGGTACACCTGGCGGTCGTGGTACGCGCGGTAGATCCGGTTCCGGGTTGGGCTGTTCTGGTTGACGCCGCCGAGCTGCTGGCCCTGCGCGAACACGTGCCACGTGGCGCCGGTCGAGTTGATGCCGTCGATCAGCCACGCCTCCTGCTCGTTGCCGAGCTTGGAGACCAGCGGGTCGTTGTCGCCGATGCGGTGCTGACGGCTGTCCAGGAGGTCCAGCTGCGCGAGGCTACCGATGGTGAACCGGCGGAAGATCCGCTGGTCGGGGCCGACGGGCGGAGCGCAACGCGTGGGGGTGTTCTCCCACCACGCCTGGTAGCCGGCGGCGCGTCGGGCGAGCTGCTTCTGCCCGCGGTCGATGCCGCCGGCGTAGTCGTTGGTGACCTCGTGGTCGTCCCGGGTGATCGCCCACGGGAACGCGGCGTGCGCCGCCTGCAGGTCAGGGTCCAACTTATACAGGGAGTAGCGCAGCCGGTACTGGTCGACCGTGTTCGTGGCGGCGCGCACCTCATCGGGCACGAAGGTTCCGCCGCGGGGCGCGGCCGCGGTGATCGCGCCCTCGTAGATGTAGTCGCCGAGGTGCACGACGAGGTCGATGTCGTCCTGTGCCAGGTACCGGTACGCCGTGAAGTAGCCGGTCTGCCAGGTCTGACAGGACGCGTGACTGATGGTGAAAGAGTTGACCTGCGCACCGGCGGCTGGCAGGGTCCGCGTACGGCCGACCGGGCTCAACTCTGGCCCGCACCGGAATCGATAGAAGTACCAGCGGTCGGGCGCGAGTCCCTGAACGTCGACGCGGACGCTGTGGTTGTACTCCGGCAGAGCGAACACCTCGCCCTCCCGGACGATCTGGGTGAACGCCTCGTCGTGGGCGACCTGCCAATGGACCGGGACCTTCTTCGGCGGCATGCCGGACCCGACGGCCAGCGGCTCCGGGGCGAGACGGGTCCACAGGATGACTGAGTCGGCCAATGGATCACCGGAGGCCACGCCGAGGGTAAAGGGGTAGCCGGGCAGGTTGCCGATGCCGCCGCCGAGGGCGGCGGTGGCGGCGGTGGGGATGGCAGTGCCGATCGAGGTCGCTGCGGCGACCGCTCCCGACAGGATCAGGAACTGACGCCGGCTCGGCCCGGAAATGGCGGAACGGCCGTCTTCGTGGTGGGACAAGGTGAGCATCCTTGACAGAGGGGGCATCAGGAATGCCCAGGTGTACGCAGCCGCAGACGCTCGTGGATCTTGGTGACGTCTGTGTGGGATGCCAGGGAAGCAGCGGACCAACGGCAGCGGAACATCGGCCACCAGGCGCCTGCCCGGTAAGCCCGGCCCGAACAAGTCGGAACTTCTGGCCGAACGGGATCTTGCGCGCGTCGTCGCATCGATGCCCGACCGGACGGGTACCGGCTTTGACGCGTTGCTGAGGCCGTCGACGCGGTGTCGACTCGTCACGCCGGGTCAGCGGGCGGCCCGGCGGGGCGGCGAGCCCGCCAGCGGCGTGCTGTCCTCGTATCGGACCTCGTAGACGCGCTCGGTGAACCTCCAGCCGTCGCCGGTGCGCCGGTAGCGGTCGTGGTAGATGGCGTAGTTCAGCCCCTGGCGACCGTCGCGGGTACGCCCGAGCTCCGACCTGTACGCGCGGCCGGACGCGGTGTCGCGGTGAACTCCCCGCGCAGCGCCTCGATCTCGACGCGATCCGCGATGATCTGAAAGTCACTCACTGGTTCCTCCTTGTCATATCGACGTAGTCCTCCTGGGTGACGGTGGCGGACTCGTGCAGGCCGTGCTGAAGCCCGTTGTGGGGGCCGACCGGGTGGCCCGCGTGCTGAACGCCGGGCGGGGCCGGATCACCGCCGCGGTGTCGCTGCAGCCGGCACAGGTCAATGGCTACCCGGCGCTGATCCTCCGGCTCAACGGCGAGATCGACACGGTCATCGCGGCGCGCATCGACGACGGCCTCATCACCGGGCTCTACGCCGTGCGCAATCCCGAGAAGCTGTCCCGTGTCGAGCGGAAGACCGCGGTGAGCCGCTGAGTCCGAAAGACTCCGTCGGCCGCTCTGCCAGGCGGGTCGCGGCGTACAGCCAGACCGGCAGGGAATATCGGTCGCTCCACCGGACGTTCGAGGCTAGCGTGATCGCCATGTTCGGCACCGTCGGCTCTGTGCGGCCCGCAGGTTTCCACCTGCCGGGCGCCGCTGGCGTGTGCGCATGGCTGGCTGATACCCGAGGCTGACCCTCCTCCCGCTGCGGCAGAACCACGGAGGAGGGTGGCCCGGTGCTCCGGCGCTGCCCTTCGAGGCGCGCCGTGGCATGCGGTTCTGGCGCGGTTCCGCGGAGTGGCACCCGCCCGCGTTCGTTTCCCGCCAGTTCGTCTCCAGTGTGGAGTTCATCATGGCCAAGAGCCAGTTCGTGCGCGCGAAGCCGCACCTCAACATCGGCACGATGGGTCACGTCGACCACGGCAAGACGACCCTGACGGCCGCCATCACCAAGGTCCTCGCCGACCGCGACCCCGCCGTCAACCGGTTCGTGTCCTTCGACGGCATCGACCGGGCGCCGGAGGAGGTGGCGCGCGGCATCACCATCAACATCGCGCACGTCGAGTACGAGACCGCGACCCGGCACTACGCCCACGTGGACATGCCCGGCCATGCCGACTTCGTGAAGAACATGATCACGGGGGCGGCGCAGGTCGACGGCGCGATCCTGGTCGTGTCCGCGCTCGACGGGGCGATGCCGCAGACCCGCGAGCACGTGCTGCTCGCTCGGCGGGTCGGTGTGCCCTACCTGGTGGTGGCGATGAACAAGGCCGACGCGGTCGAGGACCCGGAACTGCTCGACCTGGTCGAGCTCGAGGTCCGGGAGCTGGTGTTCGAGTACGGGTTCCCCGGCGACGAGGTGCCCGTCGTGCGGGTCTCGGCGCTGCGGGCTCTCGAGGGCGACCCGCGCTGGGTGTCGTCCGTCGTGGAGCTGCTCGACGCTGTCGACCGGTACGTCCCGGTGCCGCCCCGCGAGCTCGGCGAGCCGTTCCTGATGCCGATCGAGAACGTCATGACGATCTCCGGTCGGGGGACGGTGGTGACCGGCGCGGTCGAGCGGGGCGTCCTGCGGGTCGGCGACGCGGTGGAGGTGGTCGGGCTCGGCCCGACGCTGTCGACCGTGGCGACGGGGCTGGAGACCTTCGGCAAGTCGTTGGCGACCGCCGAGGCCGGGGACAACGCCGCCGTACTGCTGCGCGGGGTCAAGCGCGACCAGGTGCAGCGGGGTCAGGTGGTGGCGCTGCCGGGCAGTGTCACGCCGCACCAGCGGTTCCGGGCCAGGCTCTATGCGCTGACCACGGCCGAGGGCGGGCGCCACACGCCGTTCCTCGCCAACTACCGGCCGCAGTTCTACTTCCGCACGACCGACGTGGTCGGGTCGGTGGACCTCGGCGACGTGACGATGGTCCTGCCGGGCGACACCGTTGACCTGTCGGTGGAGCTGGGCAAGCCGGTCGCGATGGATGTCGGGCTCGGCTTCGCCGTCCGGGAGGGCGGCCGTACGGTCGCCGCCGGCACCGTGACCGAGTTGCTCGACTGAGGTACGTGGAAGGGCTCCTTGCCGACAAGGGGCCCTTCCGCGTACGTCGACGAGGTGCCGTCGAATATCGACGGCCGGCGGCGGGCATCGGCGGCAACGGATGCCCGTCGCCTCCCGTTCCATGAACGTTTAACCAGCTGTCGATGCCTGGGTTGGGTGCGGTCCCGAGGTTGCTTAGGGCGACGAAAGAAGGGGCTCATGGACGCACTCCTCGCAATCCGGGCTCGAAGGATCACCAAGTGTTTCGGCGATGTCGTGGCGCTCGACGGCATCGATCTGGATGTGGCGCAGGGGCAGATCCACGGCCTGGTCGGGCCGAACGGCGCCGGCAAGACCACATTGCTCGGCCTCCTGCTGGGCCTGGCCGTCGCCGACAGCGGCCGCCTCGAGATCCTGGGTACGCCGATCGCCCGGGCGCTGGACGCTCCCGACGGTGTCGCCGGCTTCGTGGACGGTCCCGGCCTCTACCCCTCGCTCACCGCCAGGCAGAACCTCGCCGCCCTGGCCGTTCTGTGCGGCCACGACACGCGGACGACGGCGATCGACGACGTGCTCGACCAGGTCGGGCTCACCGATGTCGCCGACGACCGGGCGAGCAGCTTCTCCCTCGGCATGCGCCAGCGGCTCGGGCTCGCCGCCGCGCTGCTCACCAAGCCCCGACTGCTCGTTCTCGACGAACCGTCCAACGGCCTCGACCCGGCCGGCAAGAAGCACGTACACGGTGTCCTCACCCGGCTCGCCGGGGGCGGAACCAGTGTCGTACTTTCGAGCCACCGCATGGGCGACCTCGAGGCACTGTGCTCCGAGGTCACCACCCTCGCCACGGGACGGGTCGTCTTCTCCGGCCCACTCGGCAAGCTGGCCGCCGAAAACCGTGAACTCAGCTACCGGTTGCGCACCTCCGATCCGGGGGCCGCCCGGCGGCTGGCCGACGACACGGCCGGAATCCGCGTTGACGACGACGCCGTGGCGCGGCCGGACGCCGAGATGCTCGTCGTCCGCGCGCTGGTGCCCGCGCTCGACGAACTGGTGGTACGGCTCGTGCAGGCGGGCATCGCGGTGCGCGAGCTCGCACCCGTGGTGTCGCCGCTCGAGGCCGCGTTCCTCGCCCTCACCGAGCAGCAGGAGGCCGGCCGATGACCGCCACCATCACCGCCGACCAAGCCACCAGGGCCCGCCGCGTCTCGGTGGCGCGCGGCTACCGCTTCGAACTGGTCAAGCTGGTCTCGCAATGGCGGATCCGCTTGCTGCTCCTCGCCTGCTGGATCGCGCCGGCGCTCTTCGTCGCCGCGGTGAGCCAGCAGAGCTCGCTGCCCGTCGACACCCTCTTCGGCCGCTGGATGCACGCCACCGGGTGGGCCGGTCCGCTGGTGTCGCTCGGTTTCGCGGGCACCTGAGCGCTTCCGCTGCTGACCTCGGTGGTCGCCGGCGACGTGTTCGCCTCCGAGGACCGGCTCGGCACCTGGCGCTACCTGCTCGTTGCGGTCCGGTCGCCTCGACGGATCTTCGGCGAAGGCACTGTCCAGCCTCACCGTCATCCTGCTGCTCGTGGCCGGGCTGGCCTGTTCGAGCGCGGCCGGCGGCGTCGTGGCAGTCGGCAATGAGCCGCTGGTCGGCCTCGACGGCCACCTGCTGACGCCAGCGGACGCCACCGGGAAGGTGCTGCTCGCCTGGGTCTGCGTGCTCGCCCCAACCTTGGCCCTCGCCGCGATCGGACTACTCGGTCCGTCACGCTGGGGCGCTCGCCGATGGGACTGCTGCTGCCCGCGCTCGTCGCGCTGGCAATGCAGCTCGCCCAGATGCTGCCGCTCCCCGTCGCCGTACGCCTTGCCCTGCCCGGCTATGCCTTCATCGCGTGGAACGGTCTGTTCACCAGCCCGACACAGCTCGGCCCGCTGCTGATCGGCATCGTGGTCAGCCTGGTGTGGACCGTGGCCGCGACGGCGCTGGCGTACCTGCTCTTCCTGCGGCGCGACTTCACCAATCCGACCTACGACGGCTCGGGGCGCCGGGCGGTCACCGCCGGCGTCCTGCCGCTCGTCGGGCTGCTCGCCGCGACGGTAGGGGTCGTCGCCGCGGCGACGCCGGCCACCGGCTCCGGGATCGAGCAGGACAAGGTGCAGCGCGCGGTCGCCACGGCATTCGCCCACCTCTACCGCATGCAGACCAGGCAGCTCAATCGCCTTGACGTCACCGAAGCGCAACTGAAGGCGACGGCGACGTGCAACAAGGGCGGTGGCAAGGTCGCCGCCCAGGGGCCAGGCAACGACTGGCGTTGCGTCGTCTCCTGGCATCTCCCCGACGTCGAGGCCGCCGGGACGGCCATCTACCAGCTCGACGTCACCGCAGACGGGCGGTTCGTGGCCGACGGCGACGGACCGAAGGAAGTGAACGGCTACTTCCTGGTGCGGACCTCGACCGGGGACGCACCGAACCCGCTCTGGCAGTTCGACGGCAATGTCGAACTGCTCCCCACCACGAAGGGATAAGTCAATGCAGGTAACACGCCGCCGCCGGCGTGTCGGGAAGGACGGCTCAGGCCTTCTCGGTCGACGCATCGGCCGCCGGATCCCCCTCGTGACGGCAGGCACCACCGCTGTCGTCGTCGCCGCCGGCACCGGCATCGGTTTCGCCCAGACGCACCGGTTCGGCACCGACCAGGTCGGCCAGACCACCGACCAGGGCCTGGTCGTATCCGCCGACCAGTACATCAACCCGATCGGCGAGCGCCTCGTCATCAACAACGGCAAGATCATGTCGTCCACGGTCAGCCCGGACGGCACCCACCTCGCGGCCGCGGTCACCGACGGCGGGATGGCGCTGGCCGTCGTGGACCTGAAGAACTGGAAGGTGCAGCAGCTCGTCGGCAACAACGCGGCGGCGGATCTGCGGATCAGCGGCAACGACGTGGGCCAGGAAGGCCCCACGTACTCCCCCGACGGATCGCAGCTGTGGCTGGGCCAGGCCGACGGCTACCGCAAATTCACCGTGAACCCGGACGGCACCCTCGCCAACCCGACGTTCATCCGGATTCCGCAGGACGGGCCCCGGCGCGCGCTGGCGAGCGAGGCGGTGTTCTCGCCGGACGGCTCCACCGTGTACTCCGCCGTCAACGGCCAGAACCGCGTGGTCGCCATCAACGCGGCAACCGGGGTCATCGAGCAGAGCTGGGCCGTGGGCAACGCCCCGCGTGACATGATCGAGGTCGGCGGCAAGCTCTACGTCAGCAACGAGGGCGGGCGGAAGGCGTTGCCCGGCGAGCCCACGATCAACTCGTACAACACGCCGGTGCTGGCCGACCAGGTCACCGCCGCCACCCTCAGCGGCACGGTCAGCGTCATCGACCTGGCGAACCCGGCCGCCGCTCCGTCGAGCATCGACGTCGGTCTGCACCCGACCGCCCTGTACGCCAAGAACGGGGCGTTGTTCGTCACCAACACCGCCACCAACGACGTGTCGGTCATCGACACCGCGAGCAACAAGGTCGTCCAGACCATCGCCACCCAGCCGTGGCCGGAGGCGACGGTGGGCTACGAGCCCAACGCGGTGACGCTCACGGATGACGGTCACCTGCTGGTCGGCCGCGCCAACGCGGTCGCCGTCTACCGGTACACGACCCCGCTGGAGCCGGTCAGCTATGTCGGCCTGCTCCCGACGGACTACTTCCCCGCGGAGATCACCACCTTCGGCAAGGACGTGCTGGTCTCCAACACCCGCGGTATCGACGCCCGCCGGCCCACCAAGAACGCCGGGCACGGCACCCACGACACGACGTCGAGCGTCCCTGATCAGCTTAGCGATCTTGAGTCGGATTGAGTTTCCGGGATCGTTTCCCACCGTGGTGGAGATGCATGGACGTGGAGATGGAATCCTGCGCCCAGTGCGGCTCCGCGTGGCCGGTGGCCGGCGGTGGGTGTGCTGATCGTGTTCACGCTCTGGTGTCGGTGGGCTGCGCGGGGCAGCTTCCGGTCCGTTGGTGCGTGTCCCTCCGGACGCTTGCCCGCCTGACCGTGGGGCCGGGTGGGGGAGGGTGCCCTGCGTCGCCTGGGCGCGGGGCGTGGTGGCTTGTGCCGGGTAGGGCCGGCCTTCGACCGGTCCCTCCGGCTGCCTGTGGTGGTGCTGGGGGTGATGACGGCTGCGGCTTCGAGTTCGTCGACGACCGAGCGGATCACCATCTGCCCGCTGGTCTTGTCGGTGACGGTTTTGGCTTGGTGGGTGAGTCCGCGGGCGGCGATGCGCCGCCAGGCGCCGTGGTCCCGGTCTCCTTGCCAACGGCAGGACTGGTTGGGGCAGATGGCCCACTTCCATCCCGACGTGGCGGGCCGGTCGGGGGCTTTACGGTGCTGTAGCGGGGTCAAACATTGCGGGCAGTGCTTGGAAGTGTTCCGGGCGGGGACGGTGACCACGGCGATACCGTGCTCGGCGGCGAGGTGCCGCATCCGGTCGCTGATCTTTCCGCGGACCTGCTGGGACAGCCGCGTGTTCAGGCTGTGTCCCATGCCCTTGGCTTCCATCGAGCGCAGGTCTTCCAGATAGATGACGGACGCCCGCGCGGCGATCGCCTGGTCGACGGTCCAGCGGGCGGCAGCCCACGCAAGCGCATCGTTGAGGTTGGATCGGCGGGCGGACACGTGGCGGATCTCGCCGGCCAGCACCTCGTGTTTCGCTCTCAACTGCTCGTCGGGGCGGCCGCCGAGCAGCCGCGCGTACTGGTCGGCCTTCGCATGCAGCCGCTCACTCTGGCGCCGCAGGCGGTGCTGCTTGGCCAGGACCCCAGCGGCCCGGAACTGTCCACCAGCCCCCAACGCCGTGACCCGCCCATCCTTACCCAGTCGCAGGGCGCCCGCGCTGAGGAGAGTGTTGAGACCCCAGTCCACACCGAGCGCCACCGAGTGACCGGTAGCCCGGGCCTTCGGCACGGCATGCGTGTACGCCATGTCGGCACACACCGTCCCGTCGGTGACGCGGAGGGTCGGCAGGTGCAGCACCGCCGAGGCAGGAACCGTGGACGGCAGCCTGATCGGACACTCGACCCACGTCCAGTCCCGATACGTCCGCGGATCCGGACGGGTGGGCAGTTGCAGCCGCAGCAGCGCCCTGCCCGGGTCGGTGTCGCTGCGCTCGATGATGGCCTGCTGCCGGTCACACGCGGCCAACAGCAACATCCGCCCGATTCTCGGGACGCCTTCCAACTCGAACACGTCCACCGGCAGCCGACCGTTGACCTTGACGAACGTGACGACCTGCCGGGTCCGGCCCTTGATAACACTGGACGGCAGATGCTTCCCGCCGGGGATCGAGGCCCGAACCTGATCCCACTCCGCAGGGGTGCGCTTGCGCGGATCAGCCGGCCACGCCGACAGGACTCCGGCTGTCACCTCGGCACGCCACGCCGCCGACCGCAGCGCACGCCCCGCCTGCTCCTGCGCCATCCGCACGACCCGGTCATTGACCCTCACACCCCGAGGCGGGGTGGCGGTCCAGCCCAGGCGTCGCAACGCCATCCACGCGTGCGACGGCAACCGCCGTCCACCCGCATCCACCCCGGCCGCCAGTACCTCCACATCCATACGGTTCCAGTGTTCGCCGACCAGCGCGGCCACCATGCCCGCCACCAGATCAGCACACCAACCAACCCGCCGCACCAGCACCGCCCGAGACAGGACCTCACCGGTCTCCTCGTCCACACCGGTGCGCAGCACAGCCCGGGCACACGCAGTCCGGGCCGTCTCGCCTTCGCCCAGCCGCAGCTTCCCGCTCACCGACTCAACGACCCACCATCGATCGAGCAGAACTAACGCTCACGGCCGGACCGCGTCCCCGGAATCCTCCCCGAACCAACCCAACCACCAAACGTCACGAGGTAAACACCGACAGGAGTCCCGCGGTCTGCGAGAATCGAAGAAGGTCCACACGACCAATCTATGATCACTGACGATCCACAATCAAATTGGTCAGCCTGACGCGGTTCACGCTGCCCGGCGACGATGTCATCAAGTCCGAGACCGGAAAGGTGTTCAGCCAGAACGGTTGGCACGGCAGCTCGGTCACGCTGACCGAGGGCAAGGGCGACAAGAAGCCGGTGCCGGTCCCGTTGCGCCTCGGCGACCCGTCAACGATCAAGCACGTCTTCCTGATCGTCAAGGAGAACCGAACCTACGACCAGGTCTTCGGTGACGACCCGCGGGGCAACGGCGACCCGTCGCTGGCCCAGTTCGGCGAGAACGTGACCCCGAACCAGCACGCGATGGCTCGCCAGTTCGGGCTGTACGACAACACGTACGACGTCGGCACGAACTCGGCCGAGGGCCACAACTGGCTGATGCAGGCCGACAACCCGGAGTACACCGAGTCCTCGGCCGGTGAGTACATCCGCAGCTACGACACGGAGGACGACGCTCTCGGCCACCAGCGGACCGGCTTCCTCTGGACCGGCGCGCAGGCGGCCGGGAAGACCGTGCGGAACTTCGGCGAGTTCCACCAGTTCCTGACCAAGCCGCCCGGCTCGAGTTGGCAGAACCTCTACTGCGACACCAGGAACATGGCCGCGACCGGGCAGGATTCCGCCTACCGCATGGTCTCCTCCTCGCCGATCCCGTCGCTCAACAACGTGTCGGTGCCCGGCTTCCCGAAGTACGACCTGGGCGTCCCGGACATCTACCGGTACGAGATCTGGAAGCGTGACTTCGAGAAGAACGGGCCGGCGAACCTCAACATGTTCTGGCTCTCCAGCGACCACACCGGTGGCCCGCCGAACGCGGCCGCCCAGGTCGCGGACAACGACCTCGCGGTCGGCAAGATCGTCGACAAGATCTCGCACAGCCCGTACTGGAAGGAGTCGGCGATCTTCGTGGTCGAGGACGACTCGCAGGCCGGCCTCGACCACGTCGACGGCCACCGTGCCCCGATCCAGATCATCAGCCCCTGGGCCCGGCACGGTGTCGTCGACAGCCACTACTACACGCAGATCACGATGATCCGGACCATCGAGCAGATCCTCGGGATCCACCCGATGAACCAGAAGGAAGCGCGGCCAACCCGATGCGGGGGGCGTTCACCCAGAACGCGGACTTCACGCCGTTCACCGCGGTGCCCAACCGGACCTCGCTGACCGCGGGTCTGGCGACCCCGCCTGCCTGCGGCGTGGACACCCCGGCCCAGCAGAACCCCCTCGCCGCGGCCGCGCCGTCGGCGACCGTGCCGGCGGACAAGCAGCAGGTGGCGGCGCAGTGGGACGAGTGGAAGTCGCACCAGCGGCTGACCGGGCCCGACGCCAAGCCCGACTTCGCGAACCCCGCGCAGATGAACCACTTCACGTGGTACCAGGCGCACGACTGGAAGAGGCCCTACCCCGGCGAGGACAAGATTTTCGCGCCGGAGGACGTGCCGGGCGCCTACATCCCGTCGTCGGAGTCCGACGGCTGAGGTAAGGCTGATCGCGTCAAGGGGCCCCTGGCCGGCGTCACCAAGCCGCTGGCCAGGGGCCCCATTCTGTCCCCTGCAGCGCAGAGCTCGGAGCTTTCGCGCGTGCCCAGGGGTGGTGCCAGCACCACCAGCGATGCGGGAGCCAGCACCGCTGACCCGGCGGCCGGGACGGCGCAGAGTCTGTTGCATCCGGTTCGCCACATCACGAGCGGCACGGCCGGCGGTTGCGGGTCGTAGGCCCCGGCCGACCGGGCTCGGTGGGTGAGCGCCGGACGCCCTGGGTCAAGACCGGCCGATGCGAGAAGGCAGGGGAAGCGAACATGCCAACGACCGTCGACACCTCGTCAACCCCGCCCGTAACCGGCGGGCCGGCCGGGCACCCGGCCGGTCGCCGCCGCGTGCGGCGGCAGCTGCGCTGGGCGGTACCGCTGCTGCTGGTCGCGGTCGCGTTCGTCGCGTACGCGCTGCCGCCGTACCTGACGCTTGACCCGAGCCGGTCGCGGCTGCCGGTCCCGGAGGATTACCCGCAGTACTACCCGCTGCTGGTGGCGCACATCGTGTTCGGCTCCGTGGCCCTGGTCGCCGGCTGCTTCCAGGTCTGGCCCTGGTTCCGTCGCCGCTACCCGGCCGCGCACCGCTGGATGGGCCGGGCGTACTTCTTCGGTGGGGTCTTCCCGGCGGGGATCGCGATCCTGGGCGTCGCACCGTTCAGCAGCACCGGCTTCGTCTCACAGGTCGGCAACACCATGCTGGCAGTGCTCTGGCTCGCCACCTCGGTCGCCGGCTATCGGATGGCGCGGCAACGCCGGTTCGTCGAGCACCGCCGGTGGATGATCCGCAGCTTCGCGCTGACCACGTCGATCGTGGTTAACCGGGCGTGGTTGGTGCTCTTCATCGTCCTGCTGCTGCCCCATGTCGACACGACCTACGGCGGCGACCAGGACGCGATGATCCGGGCCGCGGCCGGCGCCAGCGTCTGGATGAGCTGGGTGGTCAACCTGCTCGTCGCCGAGTGGTGGCTGGAACGCGGCGACGCCCGCCGCCGGGCCCGACGCACCGGCCGAGCCGCCGGCCACCGCCAGGACGCGGCCTGACGAACACCCCATCGCGACGCCCAAGGTGCTGGCCCGCAGCGGCGGTACCAACCGTTTCACCAACGGCTCAGCGCGGCGGCCAACTGGGCCAGGGCGACATGGGCGGCGTCGAACAGGGCCAGCTTCCGCGGGAAGTTGTGGATGAGCCCCTGGTATCGGGTTGCGGTGACGGGAACGCCGGCCGCCAGCAGCCGGGCCGCGTACCGCTCACCCTCGGCGGACAACAGGTCGAGTTCGGCGGTGATGACCAGGGCGGGGGGCAGGCCGGTGAGGTCGGCCCGCAGGGGGTCCAGATCTGGCTGGGTACGGTCCACCCCGGGTGGGGCGAACGCGTCCCAGAAGAACCGCATCTCCTCCCGGTCCAGGCCGTACTCGTCGAGGGCCGGGTAGTCGGCGGCGGGGTCGATGACCGGGCAGATGAGGATCTGTCCCGCAAGACGGATCCCCGCGTCCCGGGCGCGCCGGGCGGTCACCGCCGCGAGGTGCCCTCCCACGGAGTCACCGGCCACCGCTATCCGGCCCGGGTCGAGGCCGTGCCGAGCCGCCCCAGGCCCGCGCAGCCAGGTGAGCGTGCGCGTCATGTCGTCCACCGCGGCCGGGTACGGATATTCGGGGGCGAGCCGATAGTCCACGGAGAGCACGGCCCAGCCGGACGCGGCCGCCACGTGCCGGCACAACCCGTCGTGGGTTTCCACGCTGCCCATCACCCAGCCCCCGCCGTGCGCATAGAGGACCACCGGCGTCGCGTCGTGATCGCCGTCGCGGTAGAGACGGGCGGGCACGCCGCCGGCGTCGACGGTCACCACGGACCGGATCGACGGTCCGTTGCCCACCTCGGCCGGGGTTGCCTGGACCATGCTGAGCCGTGCCGCCGGCAGGGTCGACCGGGTGAGCGGGACACGCTGCTGGACTTGCATCGCCGCCCGCGCCTGCGGGTGCAGCCGGCTGGGATCCACCCGCTCATTATCGCCTGGTTGACGGATGTCAACGTGGCGGCGCGGCGGTGACGGAGCGGCGGTGAGTCGCCTACGGTGTGGACCGTGGATGGTCTTCTACCGGCACTGCCGGAGGACTGGGAGCGCTGCCTTGCGGTGGCCGCACACCCTGACGACATCGAGTACGGCGCGGCCTCGGCGATCGCCCGCTGGACCGCGCAGGGCAAGCACGTCACCTACCTGCTGGCCACCCGGGGCGAGGCAGGAATCGACACCATGCACCCGGACCAGGCCGCGCCGTTGCGGGAGGAGGAGCAGCGCGCCGCGGCCCGGGAGGTCGGCGTGGAGGTCGTGGAGTTCCTCGATCACCGCGACGGGGTCGTCGAGTACGGCCCGGACCTGCGCCGCGACATCGTGCGGGCGATCCGCCGGCACCGGCCCGAGGTCATCGTCGCGGGCGCCTTCACCATCCGCATGGTGGGCGGCATGACCAACCAGGCCGACCATCGGGCGGTGGGGCTGGCGACGCTGGACGCGGCCCGCGACGCGGGCAACCGGTGGATCTTCCCGGAACTGGTGGGTGAAGGGCTGCCGCCCTGGGGCGGGGTGCGCTACGTCTGCTTCGCCGGCGCGGAGCACCCCACGCACGGCGTGGACGTCACGGGTGAGCCGTTGCAGCGGGGTATCGCCTCGCTGGCTGCGCACGCCGAGTACACCAGGGGCTTGGGCGTGGCCGGCCCCGAACCCGGGCCGTTCCTCACCTGGGCGGCCCGACAGGGCGGGCCGGCGCTGGGCGTGGAGGCGGCAGTGCTGTTCGACGTGCACGCCCTCACCTTCGAGGGTCCACCGCCCTGGCTCTGAGCCCTGCCGGCACAGCGTCCTTGATGGATCCGCCGCGTTGCGGTCAGGCCGGGGCGGGTGCCGCCAGCAGCGCGCGCAGCTCGCGGACCGCTGCCCGCCCGGCGCGGTTCGCGCCGACCGTGCTCGCGGACGGCCCGTAGCCGACCAGGTGGATCCGGGGGTCGGCGACCACCCGGGTGCCGTCCACGACGATGCCGCCACGGGGCCCCCGCAGCCGCAGCGGGGCCAGGTGGTCGAGCGCCGGCCGGAAGCCGGTGCACCAGAGGATGACGTCCACGTCCTGCGCCGCGCCGTCGCGCCACTGGACGCCATCGGGGACGATACGGTCGAACATCGGCAGACGGCGGAGGAGACCGCGTTCCCGGGCTTCGCGCAGCTGCGGTGTCCACGACAGCTCGGTCGCGCTGGCGATGCTTCCCGGGGGCAGGCCGGCCCGTACCCGTGCCTCCACCTTGGCGACCACCTCACGTCCGTAGTCCGGCGTGAACGGCCCGTCCCGGAACACCGGCGGCCGGCGGGTGACCCAGGTCGTCGTCGCCGCGACGTCGGCGATCTCGACCAGGAGCTGCACGGCCGACGCTCCGCCCCCGACGACGACCACCCGCTTCCCGGCGAATTCCGCCGGCCCCCGGTAGTGGGCGGTGTGCAGCTGCCGCCCGCGGAACGTTTCCTGTCCCGGGTAGTACGGCACGAACGGCCGGGTCCAGGTTCCGGTGGCGTTGATCAGTGCCCGGGTGGTCCAGGTGCCGTTGTCCGATTCGACGAGGAGTCGTCCGTCGCGGGCGTTCCGGACGGCCGTGACGGCGACCGGCCGCTGCGCGTCGATGCCGAATTCCCGCTCAAAGGCGGCGAAGTAGGCCGGCACCGCGTCGGCGGCTGGTTCGTCCGGCGGCGGAGGCGTGAAGCGCATGCCGGGCAGGTCGAAGATCCCGTGCACGGTCGCCATGCGCAGCGTCGGCCACCGGTGTTGCCAGGCCCCGCCCGGTGCCGCGTTGCCGTCCAGGAGGGCGAAGTCAAGCCCCGCGGAGCGCAGGTGGTACGCGCTGGACAGCCCCGCCTGTCCAGCCCCGACAACCACCACATCCGTCTCCGGCATGTGCCGGACAACGCCCGAGGCTCACCCGGCCCTTCCCGTGGGCGATGGAGGTCACACCGCCGCTGTCGTCCGCGCACGGCGAGGCGGTGTCACCGGCGACGCGGTGTGATCAGACCCGACTCGTACGCCCACACGACCAGCTGGGCACGGTCGCGGCAGTGCAGCTTCGTCATCGCCCGGTTGACGTGTGTCTTGGCGGTCAACGGGCTGATCACCATGCGCTCGGCGATCTCGTCGTTGTTCAGCCCCCGGGCGACGAGCTCGACGATCTCCTGCTCGCGGGCGGTCAGCACGTCGCGTCCGGCCGCCGGGTCAGCCGGCGGTGGGCTGGCGACGAACTCGCTGATGAGCGTACGCGTGATCGCCGGGGCGAGCAGCGCGTCGCCGCGCGCCACGACGGCGACGGCCTGCAGCAGGTCGGCGGGGTCGGCGTCCTTGAGGAGGAATCCGCTGGCGCCCGCGCGGAGTGCGGCGAAGACGTGGGAGTCGAGCCCGTAGTTGGTGAGGATGAGGACGCGGACCGCGGCGAGGTCGGGATCGACGGCGATGCGCCGGGTGGCTTCGATGCCGTCGAGTCCCGGCATCTGCACGTCCATCAGCACGACGTCCGGTCGCAGGCGTCGCGACAGCTCGACAGCCGAGGCGCCGTCGGCGGCCTCGCCGACGACCGCCAGGTCGTCCTCGGCGTCGAGCAACGCCCGAAATCCGGCCCGCATCAGCGCCTGGTCGTCGGCGAGCAGCACCCGGATCATGCCGGCTCCTCCCTGCGGTCGGAGCCGCCACGATCCGTGGCGGACTGAGCTGCTTCGACCTCGCGCAAGCGCTCGGTCATGCCGGCTCCTCCAGCGGGAACGTGGCCTGCACCCCGAACCCGCCGCCGTCGCGGGCGGCGGTGTGCAGCGTGCCGCCCAGTCCGGTGACCCGTTCCCGCATGCCGCGCAGGCCCACACCGGGTGTCACCGGCCGGACCGGCGAGGCCTGGCCGTCGTCGGTCACGGAGACGGTCAGCTGTGCCGGGGCGTACTCCACGTGGACCTGGGCGGTGGCGGGGCCGGCGTGGCGGGCGACGTTGGTCAGGGCCTCCTGGACGACGCGATAGCCGGCCTGGTCGACGTCGGCGGGCAGGTTCCGGGGCTGACCGGTGACGGACACCTGCACCGGTACGCCCGCCGCCCGGGTCCGCTCGGCGAGCTCGCCCACCCGGGCCAGCCCGACCCCGTCCCCGTCGGAGGGTGAACGCAGGACGTCCAGCGTCGCCCGCAGTTCCCGCATCGCGGCGCCGCTGGCCTCCTGGATCGCCAGCAGCGCGGCCGACGGTTCCGCGCCGTGCTTGCGGGCCAGGTGTACGGCGATCCCGGCCTGCACCTTGATCACGGAGATGCTGTGGGTCAGCGAGTCGTGCAGGTCCCGGGCGATACGCAGGCGCTCCTCCCCGGCGCGGCGCAGCGCCATCTCCTCGCGGGTGCGTTCGGCCTCGACCGCCCGCTGCTCGACCTGCTCCAGGTACGCCCGGCGCTGCCGCGAGACGAGCCCGGCGACGTTGGCCGCCACGAACCAGCCCAGCAGCAGGGCGGTCCGCTCGGCGATCAGCTGGCCGGGACGGCCGGCGGGCGCGACCGAGACGTCGCGGGCCAGGAAGCCGCCGAGGAAGACGAGGCTGGCCAGGGCGGTGGCCGATCGGTGCCCCCGCCAGGCGGCGACGTAGACCGCACCGAGGACGGGGAACGCGGCGGACACCCCGGGATGCACCCGGACGTGGAGGGCCAGCATGGCGGCGGTTACCACGCTCAACGCCACCACCGGGTACCGCCGGCACGCCGCCAGGGCCGACGCCATGACCAGGACCAGGGCGACATCGATCGCCCGCACCGGTGCGGCGTCCGGCGCGAGCGCGGCGTTGCCGAGCAGGAGGATGCCGAGGGCGAGGCCGCTGAGGGCGTACGGCAGATCGCGGCGCATGATCGCACTGTAGAACGGTCGCCATCAGGGAGCATCCCGCGCCTGCGGTAGATGCGGCGTACTGCGGACGCGGTATCGGCGCCCGGGCAAGTGCCTGCGGCGGCACGACGCTTTCCCGGCCCGCCGCCGCAAGCATCGAGTCCATGACATACCGCTTCTTCACCCCCGCTCCAGCTGGCGCTGCGACCGGTCTCACCGCGGACGTCTACCGGCAGCTGCGGGACGAGTTCCTCGGTCCGGCGCCCACCTTCCAGGCGCTCTCGGCGGTGCCGGAGGTGCTGGCCGCGACCTGGGCGCTGATGCGCGAGGCCCTGCTCGCCGGAGACGCGTCCCGGGTCGACCGCGAACTCGTCGCGTCGGCGGTGTCCCGGGCCAACCGCTGCCGATTCTGCGTCGACGCCCACGTGATGCTGTTGCACGCGCTGGGCGAGCACGAGCTGGCCGAGGTCATCGCCCGGGGCGGGACGCCACCGGAGCCGCGGCAGGCCGCGCTGGTCGGCTGGGCCGAGGCCAGCCGCAGCCCCAGCGCCGGTGAGTGGACCAGCCCGTACCGCCCTGAGGTCACCGGCACCCTGCTCGCCTTCCACTTCATCAACCGGATCGTCTCGGCGCTGCTCGATCCGGATCTGCTGCCCGGCGGCCTGCAGCGCTCCCGTGTGGTGCGGTCAGCCGGGGGCCGGCTCTACGCGAGGACGGTCCGGGAGCCGAAAGAGCCCGGCCACAGCCTGCCGCTCCTCGGCGCCAGAGCGGCATCGCCACCGGCGTGGGCCGAGGACAGCCCGGTCGGCGTCGCGTACGCGTCGTTGCGGAACGCCGCCATGCGGGGCGGAGACCTGCTGGGCGACGTGGCGCGCCGGACCGTCACCGCCACCGTGAGCTGGGAGGACGGCCGGCACCCGGCCCGGCCCGCGGAGTGGGCCACCGATCTGGTCCGGGACGTGCCCGGCGCGGACCGCGTCGCGACGCGGATCGCCCTGCTGGCGGCGTTCGCGCCCAGCGCGATCCGCTCGGGCGATGTCGCCCTCTGGCGGCTGTCCCATCCGGACGACGCCGACCTCGTACGGCTGGTCGCCTACGGCGCGATCACGGCCACCGACCACGTCGCCCGGGCACTGTCCCCGGCTCAACTCTAGGAGGTCACCCATGCGCAAGGCCTTGGTCGTCGTCAGCATTCTGTTGCTCGTCGCGTTCGCCCTGCAGTTCGTCTTCGCCGCCGTCGGCGCGTTCACCAAACCCGCGGGCGACGGCGCGTATGCGCTGCACAGCGTCACCGGGATGGCGGTCATACCCGTCCTCACCCTGCTCACCATCCTGTTCGCCGTGCTGGCGAAGGCGCCGGGCCGGCTCGTCGGACTGGCCGTCCTGCCGCTCGGCCTCGTCGTCCTGCAGGCGCTCCTCGCCATGCTCGCGAACGCCTTCACCGACGCCGCGGGCGCCAGCACGCCGTTCGGCCTGGCCATCGCCGGGCTGCACGCGGTCAACGGAATCGTCGCGGTGCACGTCGTGGTCAACGTCCTCCGGGCAGCGCGCAAGCTGGCCAGCCCGGTGCCGGCCCCCGCCGCCCGCCTGACCGTCCGGGAAGGGGAGCCGGCATGACCGTCGGCTCGCTGCTCGCGGCCGACCTGGTGATCGCGCTGCTCGCGGCCGCCGGCTGGCTGACCGGAGGTGCCGCGTCGGCCGCCCGGCGCCGCCGGCTCGCACTGGCGCTGGCCGCCGTCGCGCTGCTCGCCACGGTCGCCCGCGCGATCACGATCACCGCGCTCGCCCGCGCCGGCTGGTGGTTCGCGGCGGAGAAGGTCCTCATCGCCGCCCCACTGTCGGTCGCGGCGGTGGTCGTCGCCGGGCCGCGGCTGCTGCGGGCCCCGGGCGACATCCGGTCCGTCGCGGTCCCGCTCCTCTTCGCCGGGTACGCCGACAGCGGTGCCCTGCTCGTGACGGTCCTGCACGGCTATCCCGCGTCGGCGGGCGCGGGCCTGCTCGCGGTCGCCGGGGTCGTCGCGGCGACCGCGGTCACGTGGCGCGTCCTCGGCGCGCGCCCGTCGCAGACGGTGTCCAGGGCGGCCGTCGCGGTGGCGGTCGCGGCGCTGGTGACCGGAACCGGGCTGGCAGCCGTACCGGGAGCTGCTCCCGCCGTATCACATGATCACCGAGTTGGAGATGCGCGGACCGTGGGCGAACCGACCAGGCGGTTCACCCTGACGGCCGGGACCGCCACGGTGAGCGTGAGCGGCCGTGACGTCGCGGCGTGGACATTCAACGGGCAGGTCCCCGGGCCGGAGTTGACCGCCGCCGTCGGCGACGTCCTGGAGGTGACGCTCCGCAACCGGGACATCGCGCGGGGTGTCACGCTGCACTGGCACGGCTACGACGTGCCGAACAGCCAGGACGGGGTGCCCGGCGTGACGCAGGCGGCGGTGCTGCCCGGACAGGAGTTCGTCTACCGGTTCCGCGCCGACCAGGCCGGGACGTACTGGTACCACACGCACTCGGTGTCCGACGTCGGTGTGCGGACGGGGCTCTACGGGGTCCTGGTGGTGCGCCCGGCGCCGGCGACCGGCGTCGACGTCACGGTGCCGGTGCACACCCTTTCCGGCCTTCCGCTGCCCGCACCGCGAACGGAACCGGTCGAGGCGGGGACGCCCGTACGGCTGCGGCTGATCAACACCGACAGCACGACGCACCGCTACGCCCTGGCCGGAACCCCGTTCCGGGTCGCCGCGATCGACGGATCCGACCTGCAGGGCCCGACCCCGCTCGTGGACACCGCCGTGCTGATCCCGGCCGGAGGCCGCTACGACCTGGCGTTCACCGCGCCCGCCACGTCGGTGGCGCTGTTCGTCGACGGACGGGCGGTCTACTCGACCGGGCCGGTGTCCGCGGCGACCGGCGCGTGGCCGGTGCTGGATCCGCTCACCTACGGCGCCGGTGCCCCGAGGCCGTGGTCCCGGTTCGACAAGGAGTTCACCCTGGTCCTCGACCGCGGCCTCGACCTGCACGGACTGCTTCCGCGGTACGCCCACACCGTCAACGGTGCGGCCGGTCCGGACATCCCGCCCCAGGTCGTACGCCCCGGCGACATCGTCAAGTTCACGATCGTGAACCGGTCACTGGTGGTGCACCCATGGCATCTGCACGGCCATCACGTCCTGGTGCTGTCCCGCAACGGAGAGCCGGCGACCGGGAGTCCCCTGTGGCTGGACTCGTTCGACGTACGCCCGGGCGACGTCTGGGAGGTGGCGTTCCCAGCCGACAACCCCGGAATGTGGGCCAACCACTGCCACAACCTGGCACACGCCGACGCCGGAATGACGCTGCACCTGATGTACGGGTGAAGGTGAGCCGGCTGGCACTCCGGTCAGCCCTCGAAGGTCTGCCTGGCCACCGAGATGGCGGACATGGCCTGCGGCCACCCGGTGTAGAACGCCAGGTGGGTGATGGCCTCGACGATCTCGGCCTGCGTGAGGCCGTTCTGCTTGCCGAGGTTGAGGTGGAACGGCAACTGTTCGCTGTTGCCACCCGCGACCAGGGCCGCGATGGTGATCAGGCTGCGGTCGCGGGGCGCGAGGTCGGCGCGTTCCCAGACGTCGGCGAAGAGCACGTCGTCGGTGAGCGAGACGAGCTTGGGCGCGAAGTCTCCGAGCATCTTCCGAGCGGGGCTCTGCTGAGTGGTCCCGGACATGTCCGTACTCCTCCTGTTGTTCGGCGGGGTGGGCCGGCGGCCGCGGGACGACGCAGCCGCCGGCTGGTGGTCACGCGGGCTGCCGGCGGTACTCGTCGTCTGTCACGTGCTCGCCCCATTGCGTTTCCGGCCCGTCCTGCCCGGGGGTGAGGCCGTCCCAGATGGCCAGGTGGGTCATGAAGTGGTCAGGGGTGGCGCCATGCCAGTGCCACTCACCAGGCGGACACCAGACGGTGTCGCCCGGGCGAATGACGACGACCTCGCCGCCGCGTGACTGGGTCAGCCCGATGCCTTCGGTGACGTGCAGCAGCTGCCCGTTGGCGTGCCGGTGCCAGGCGGTGCGGGCGCCGGGGGCGAAGTGCACGGCGTTGCAGCGGCCGATGTGCGGGCCGGTCATGGGAACGATCTGGTCGAACCAGACGTCCCCGGTGAACCAGTCGGCCGGTCCCTTGACCGACGGCTGTCTGGTCAGGATCTCCAAGATGTCCTCCTGTGCGATACGCCCTGCGCTGGATGCAGCGGCTTGTCGCTGCCACGGTGGCCACCCGCTCCGGGGCGACGCAGGTCGTCACGGGTTGAGGAGGACCTTGATGGCGCGACGCTCGTCCATGGCCTGGTACCCCTCGGCCGCCTGCTCAAGGGGGAGGGTAAGGTCGAAGACCTTGCCGGGGTCGATCTCCCGGTTCCAGATCAGGGCGATCAGCTCGGGCAGGAACCGGCGCACCGGGGCGGGGCCGCCGTGCAGGTGCACGTGGGAGAAGAACAGCTCGTCGCCGGGCAGCTGGACGTCGTGGGCCACTCCGACGTACCCGACGTGACCGCCGGCACGGGTGGAACGGATGGCCTGCATCATCGATTCCTGCGTGCCGACCGCCTCGATGACCGAGTGCGCGCCGAGCCCGTCGGTCAGTTCCTTGATCCGCGCGACGCCCTCATCGCCGCGCTCGGTGACGACATGGGTCGCGCCGTAGTGTGCCGCGAGCCGCTGGCGAGGCTCGTGCCGGCTCATCGCGATGATGCGTTCCGCGCCGAAGTGCTTGGCCGCCAGCACGGCGAGCAGACCGACAGCCCCGTCGCCGACCACTGCGACGGTCTTGCCCGGGCCCACCTCCGCGGCGACGGCGCCGAACCAGCCCGTGCCGAGCACGTCGGAGGCGGCGAGAAGGCCCGGAATCAGGTCGTCCGAGGGAGTGTCGGGCGTGGCGACCAGGGTGCCGTCCGCCAGCGGGACACGCAGGTACTCGGCCTGGGCGCCGAGTCCGCCCACCGGCTCTCGGTGGATGCATGAACTCTGGTAGCCGGCCTGGCAGATCGGGCAGGTGTTGTCGGAGGCGAAGAAGGAGCCGACCACGAACTGGCCCGGCTTGATGTTCTTGACCTCGCTGCCGACCTCCTCGACGACGCCGACGTACTCGTGGCCCATCGGCGACGGCCCCTTCGACACTTCAACGCCCCGATACGGCCACAGGTCCGAACCGCAGACACAGGTCGCGGACAGCCGAATGATCGCGTCGGTCGGGAGCAGGATCCGGGGATCCTCCCGCGTTTCCACCCGGACGTCGCCGGGGGCGTGCATGACGACACCACGCATAGGTTCTTCTTCCTCCCAAAGGACCGGCCGCGACCCGACCTGCCAGCTTCCGCGTCCTACCCGGGCAGGCCGCGATGATGTCGGGGAGCCGGGCGTACGACCCCGCCGAGGACGACGACAGTCACTCCCCCTGGGCGCGGCCGGTCGTTGCGTTCATCGCCACCCAGCAAACCCCGGCAGCGCCCGCTCAGGGAGTTTCTCCTGGAAGGTGTACTGACAGGGCACCCCACCGGCCAGCCGCGACACGTACGGTCGAGACGTGGACAACCGCTCAGAGGTCCGCGAGTTCCTCGTCTCGCGACGTGCCAAGATCAGCCCGGAGCAGGCCGGTCTGCCCGCCGGCCCCAACCGGCGGGTTCCGGGACTACGCCGCAGCGAAGTCGCGTCGCTGGCCGGGGTGAGCATCGAGTACTACTCGAAGCTCGAACGGGGCTCGCTCGCCGGGGTATCGCCTGGCGTGCTGAACGCCATCGCACGGGCGCTGCAGCTCGACGACGCGGAGCGGGCCCACCTGCTCGACCTCGCCCGAGCCGCGGACGGCAGCAGTGCCCTCATGCGGCCCCGGCGCCGGACGGCACGGCAGTGGTCCCCACGCCCCAGCCTGCAATGGGCCCTCGACGCCGTCACCCAAGGTCCCGCGTTCGTCCGTAACGGCCGCATGGACCTGCTCGCCGCGAACCGGCTCGCCCGCGCGTTCTACGTCGACGTGTACGCAGATCCGCAGCGGCCCGCCAACCTCGCACGGTTCACCTTCCTCGACGAGAAAGCGCACCGCTTCTACCCGGATTGGGACGTCGCCGCCGACATCTGCGTCGCCATCCTGCGCACCGAAGCCGGCCGCGACCCGCACGACAAGGATCTTCACGACCTCGTGGGCGAACTCTCCACCTGCAGCGACGAGTTCCGGAAGCGCTGGGGAGCCCACAACGTCCGGCACCACGGCACCGGCGCCAAGCATTTCCGCCATCACATCGTCGGGGACCTGACCCTCGCCTACGAAGGGTTGGAAATGGTCGCCGAGCCCGGCCTCACTCTCACCATCTTCACCGCGGAGCCCGGCTCCCCATCCGAGGACGCGCTGCGCCTGCTCGCGTCCTGGGCCGCCTCACAGGAAGCGGACGCCGGCGCACAAACCGCTATCGCGGAGTGATGTTCTCTCGCTTTGTGGTTGCCTGGCCCGCCCGTACCGGGGCGATCTTGCCACGCCGCGACAACTCGCGGATCTGTCCACGGTCCGACCTGCCTCCCCGGGCTCACCGTGGGGTGGCCTGTCAGTACACCTTTCAGCAGAGACTCCCCGGCGCGCCGCAGCCGAGGTTTCCTGGGTGGCGATGAACGCAGCCATCCTGCGCGACGCGGCACCCTGACGCCCTGCGTCAGATACCCGCACGGGCAACCGGCCGCCCCGCGGCCAAACCTTGTCACGAAGAACCAGGAGCAACATCATGCGTGTCCACGCTTACGCAGCACCCAGCCCGTCCGAGCCGCTGGCCCCCACGATCGTCGAGCGGCGCGACGTCGGCCCCAACGACGTGCTCATCGAGATCAGGTACGCGGGCATCTGCCACTCCGACATCCACACCGTTCGCGGTGACTGGGGGCCCCAGCCCTACCCGCTGGTGCCCGGCCACGAGATCGTCGGCATCGTCACCGAGGTCGGCCCCGAGGTCACCCACCACCAGATCGGGGACCGGGTCGGGGTCGGCTGCATGGTGAACGCCTGCCGGGAGTGCATCAACTGCCGCAACGGCGAGGAGCAGTACTGCCGGGGCGGCATGGTGCCGACCTACGGCGGTGTCGACCGCGACGGCACCATCACCCAGGGCGGCTACGCCACCCACGTCGTGGTCGACGCCGACTTCGTCGTGTCGGTGCCTGAGGGAATCGACTTCACGGCCGCCGCGCCGCTGTTGTGTGCGGGCATCACCACCTACTCGCCGCTGCGCCGCTGGGGCGCCGGCCCGGGCAAGAAGGTCGCCGTCGTCGGCCTCGGCGGGCTGGGGCACCTGGCCGTCAAGATCGCCCACGCCCTGGGCGCCGAGGTGACCGTGCTTTCCCAGTCGCTGAAGAAGCAGGAAGACGGACTACGCCTGGGTGCCGACCACTACCACGCCACCAGCGACCCGGACACCTTCCAGCAACTCGCCGGCCGGTTCGACCTGATCATCAACACGGTCAGCGCGCACATCGACGTCGACGCCTACCTCGGCCTGCTCGCGGTCGACGGCACCCTCGTCAACGTCGGCGCCCCCGCCGAACCGCTGACCCTCAACGTCTTCTCCCTCATCGGCGCTCGCCGCTCCTACGCCGGCTCGATGATCGGCGGCATCCGCGAGACCCAGGAGATGCTCGACTTCTGCGCCGAGCACCACATCGGCGCCGACGTCGAACTCATCTCGGCTGACAAGATCAACGACGCGTACGACCGCGTCCTCGGCTCCGACGTCCGCTACCGATTCGTCATCGACACCACCACCCTCGGCTGAGCCGAGGTCCCCTGACCGGCTCCGCCCGGCCGACCCCGCGGCCGGGCGGAGCCCCCGGCACCCACTGTCCTCGACCGCAAACCGACCACCACGCCTGACCGGCCCGCTCGTGGTCACCGCCGTCCTGGCCACCGGATGCGCCGGCCGGACGCACTCGCGCCGCTGGCAGGTGACGGACGCCAGGGTGTTCTTCACCGGACCGGACCGCAGATCCGGCCCGACGAGAACGATGGTCCAGGCGGCGCTTTGGGACGCCACACCGGATTCGCGTCCACCGTCAGAAGGGGTGCCTGCCAGGCCGCCCCAAGCCGCTGAAGCAGGCCGTACTCGGCACGGACGCGGCTGACATGCTCTCCGGCAAGGAAGTCCAACACCTCCTCGTCGACCATCTGCCGGCCAAGAAACTCCGCGTGGAAGGACGGCACCTCGACCACCGGAATCTTGGTGAACAGACCCGGTGTCGACTCAGCCGCGGTAACCGTCGGCAGGAAGGCGATCACCCGGACACCTGGAATCGGGCACATGAGCTGAAAACGATAGAACGGCGCATCTTCCAGCAGTGAACGGATGAACGGCTCATCCGGGTACACGTCGATTGCGGTGCCCGCGTTCCCGAGCGCGAACATGCCCCGCAGCAGCCAACCGGTCGCCACCCCGTATCCCGACCCGGCGTTCGGCGGCGGATAGTACGCCCGTCCGGTACGCACCAGCGGACTGAACATCATCAGCGCCGTCACCGGTGACTCCGGCCGGTCCCGCAGGTAGGTGCGGGCCACCATCGCCCCCTCACTCTCCCCCATCAGGGCGATCGGCCGGCCGGACCGTCGGTGTACCGCTTCGACCTGCGCGGCGAGCAACTGGGCGCTGGACGTCAGCGACCGGTGGGTGGCGGTCGACCGGTACGGCAGCGGACGGCCGCCCGAGTCCAGCCCCTCGTACGAGAACCTCTCCACGTTCGGATCCGCGGCGGCTCGGCCGTCGTACGCGGAATTGTGCCCGGCGAGCAGGATCACCGCATAGGGAACGTTGGCGGGCAACGGCCGATTGAAGATCGGCGGCGAGAAGGTGTACGTCTGCTTGTGGCTCCGGGTCAGCACCTGCGCCGCCAGCGGGACGAGCAGCACCAGCACCACGACGATCGGTACCACCGGCACCCGCCGCAACCGTACGTGGGAGGGCAGCACGGCCGCCCGCACGGTCCGGTTCCACAGCAGGCCGTTGACCATCCCGACGGCCACGGCGACGACCGGCGTCCACGTCTCGGCCGCGCTCCATACCAGGCCACCGGCCACGGTGATGACCACGAAGTTCAGCGACGACCAGCCGAACAGCTCCAGCGTCGGCAGGCCACGCCACCAGCCCGCACCCACCGACATCCGCTGCAGGAACGGGGCCAATATCACCATGGGGATCAGCGAGGCGAACAGAACCCAGGACAGCGACACCACCGACGCGGCCACCGCGAGCGCGGCGAACGGCGCGACGATGGCGGCCGTCAACGCCGCCACGCCGAGATTGCGCAGCAGCAGGGTCCGCCGTAATGGCCGGCGCTTCCCGGCCGGCCAGGACAGGCCGACCAGCACCGCGGACAGCGCCCCGCGCAGCACGATCGCCCCCACCAGGCCGAGCCCGAACACCCACCAGGAATTGTGGTAGACCAGCAGCCAGCGCATGTCGTGGTAGGAGTCGTACGGCCAGACCGCCGAACTCTGCCCGATCAATCCCTCCGCCTGCCGGAACCCGATCAACACGAGCACGAGGGACTCGGCCAGCGGAAAGATGGCGGCGACCCCGAGCAGTGCCAACAAGCGCCAACGGCTCGGCACTCCTCCTCCTTCGGGTCAGGCTCTGCGCCGACTCTCCCACGCTCATGTCGTGCAGGAGAGCGTTCCGACCGAACCCGTTGTCCCACTGGCTGCCGTGCGTCGGTGAGACCGACGCGGCGGAGCGCGCAGAGGCGTCGGCCGCCGACGCCGACGAGGTGATGTACCAGATCCGCGTCGGTGCCGCCGCGCCGATCCGGACCCGGTTCCGAGACCTGCCGCATCCCCCCGAAGCGCCGCTTTGCTGTGCCGGCCAGGGATGCGCCGGCCGGCACAGCGCCAACTGATCAGCCTCGGCGCGTCGTGAAGATCGCGGCGGCGCTGGCTGGCAGGCGGTAGGCGTAGGTCGTGTCTCCCCACGGCACGTCGAACGTGGCGACCGAGCGGCGCGAGTTGTACACGACGAGAAGCTGCGTGCCGTCGGGCAGCATGGCCGTCTTGCGCTGAACGCCACTGTCCGAGCCTGCCGCCACGCTCGCCGAACCGGTCGGCCCGAGCACGTTCAGCTCGTGGATCGACCACCAGTTGCCGGCATCGCCCTGGTTCACCACCCGGATGTAGCGGCCCGTGACCTGTGGAATGAGGATCTTGTTCACCGGGCTGCCCGGTCCGGTCGCGATCGGCTGGCCCCAGTTCGTGCCGTCGTTGGACACGAAGAGTTCGTACCCCCGGGGGGAGTCGCCGCTGCTACCAGTCGTGTCCAGGACGACCTGGTTGAACGTCTGCGCCGAGCCGAGGTCGACCTGGAACCAGTCGCCGAGCTGCATGCCGCGGCCGGTGCTCCACCGCGTTGCCGGGTCGCCGTCGATCGCATTACCAGCTGGTTCGGTGGCATTGCTCGCTGACGCCGACACCGTCCAGGCGCCCCGGGACAACGGCACCGCGGTCGTCGAAGCGGTGAGCGACGCTCCGGCGGGAAGCGTGTAGCCGAGCCACTGGTTGCCGACCCGCACCTGAGCCTGGTGAGCCAGCATCCCGGAGTCGTAGCTGATCAACGCTCGCGTCCCGTCCGGGTTCTCGAGCGGGATGTCGACCGAGCCGATCGCGGCCGGGTCCACCGGGCCAGGCTGGGTGCCGGTCCAGGTGAACGTGGCTGCCGCCCCGCCGGCAAGGCTGTAGGTGAACCACTTGTTGCCCCACTGCACGCGGAAGGTCTTTCGGCTGTTCGCGGAGTTGAACGCGACCAGCGCCGTGGAGCCGTCCGGATTGACGAAGGCGACGTCCTGCACGTCACCGGCCCCAAAGGAGTTGGACGCGACCCGGCGGGCGCCCGGCCGCACGAACTTGCTGGCGTGACCGAGGGCCCAGTAGTCGACCGTCTTGGCGTACGACCAGTGGCCGGCCGTGTCCTGCGCGACCGTCACCACGCCGCGGCAGGTCAGGCAACCGCCGTTGGTCGGTCCGTTGTTCTGATCCAGGGCCATGTTCCAGCGGATGACACCCCTTGCCCAGTCACGGGTGCTGTTGATAATCAGGCCCAGCGCCCCGGCGAAACCGGCCTGCTCGTCGCCCTCCCACGTGCCGCCCGAACACTCCGTGTGCCATGCCGGCTTGTTGGGATAGTCGTTGTGCGACACGGCCTGAGCCCGCACGTCGCCGCCGTAGCAGTGCCACGCTGTGCCGGCGACGAACCCGGCCGTAGCCGGGTCGGCGTACATGGTTTCCGGATAGCTGACGACATCCCAGTTGTGGTCGTAACCAAGGATCTCTGTGCCCAGATCGCGGTCCCGTAGTGCCGGGCCGAGGTAGTTCTTGATCAGGTTGTTCTGCTGCTCCGCGCTGAGCGACATACCCGGATATCCCGAGGGTACGTAGAGCGGCTCGTTCTGCGGGGTGATGTAGCGGACCGGAACCCCCGCCTCCCCGTACGCTTCGAGGAACTTCGCGAAGTAGTCGGCCAGCGGCTGATAGGCGTCCGGCTTGAGCGTCCCACCGATCATCGAGTCGCTGGTCTTCATCCAGCCTGGCGGGCTCCACGGCGACGCCATCACAGTCAGCTTCGGGTTGAGCTGCCGGGCCCGCTTGAGCAGCGGGATGATGTATGCCCGGTCGTGGTCGATGGAGAAATGCGCAAGTGCCGGATCGGTCTGGCCGGGTGGCATGTCGTCGTACGAGTAGTTCCCGTTCACCGCGAAGTCACTGGAGCCCATCGGCTGGCGCAGGAAGCTCAAGCCGATGCCCTGGCCGCTGAACAGGTCGCGCATCACCGCGTCGCGCTGCTCGTTGTCGAGGCGGGTGCCGACGAGCCAGGCGGAGGAGTCGGTGAACGACGCCCCGAAGCCGGTGATCTCCTGATACCGCCGCTGGCTGTCGACGGTGATCGTCGGTCCGTCCGGGGCCCGCCCGCCATGCCACGACACACTGGATTGGCGCGACAGGTAGGTGTTGGTGTCGAGGTCGGTGAGATACACGGACACCCCTGCCGGCACGCCCGTGGCGACGGATGCCTCGGCCGGACACAGCGCGAGTAGGGACAGTGCTGTGACCAGGCCGACGCCTAGCCCTCTGCGTGACACCTCGTGATCCCTTCGTCGCATGTCTCGGCAGCGCCCAGAACTGGAACTTTCCCCCGCACGGCGCGAGGAATCGCCACTTCATCCAAGCGTTGAAATATTTACAGCTTTAACGTATGGGTAGCGATGCCGTCAAGGACCTTTGACCGGGCGGCGTGCCAGATTCCCAGGTGCGGGGCATGACCTACGCTGCCGGGGCGGCGGTCACGAGTGTCCTTCGGTGGGCAGGTCAGGCTGGGTACGCCTGGGTTTCGGTGGCCTTGACCGCGGCCCACACCTGCTGGCCCGGCGTGAGCTGCAGGTGGGCGGCGGCGGCCGGGGTGACGTCGGCGGCGGCCGTGACCGGTCCGGCGAGTTGGACGCGCAGGTTGTCGCCGTGGCGCTGGATCCCGGTGATCGTGGCCGGCCAGGTGTTGCGGGCGCTGCCGTCGGGCCGCTGGGGGTGCAGCGCGACGGCCGTGGGCGGGAAGACCACGAAGGCGTCGCCGTCGAGCCGGTCGGCACAGGCGAGCGTGAACCCGTCGCCGAGGTGGACGGTATGGCCGTCGGCCCGCCCGCGGTACAGGTTGAGCCCGACCAGGCGGGCGACGTAGTCGGTGCGGGGCCGGGCGGTGACCGCGGCGGCGTCGCCCTCCTGCACGACCTTGCCGTCCTCGACGATGACCAGCCGGTCGGCAAGCACGAGCGCGTCGAGCGGGTCGTGGGTGACCAGCAGCGCCGCTCCGGGGTGGGCGGTGAGGTGGCGGTGCAGCTCGGCGCGGGTGTCCAGGCGGGTACGGGCGTCGAGCGCGGCGAGGGGCTCGTCGAGCAGCAGCAGGGTCGGGTCGACGGCGAGGGCGCGGGCGAGCGCAACCCGCTGCGCCTGCCCACCGGACAGCTGCCGGGGTTTGCGGCGGGCGAGGTCGGCAAGCCCGACCCGGGCCAGCCACGACTCGGCCCGGGCACGCGCCGCACGGCGGTCCAGGCCGCGTCGGCGGAGTCCGAACGCGACGTTGTCCACGGCGGTCAGGTGCGGGAAGAGCAGGTAGTCCTGGAACACCACGCCGATCGGGCGGTCTTCGGGCGGCGTCCACACCCGGCGCTCGGGGCGGTCGAGGTCGCCGCCGGCGAGTGCCAGGTGGCCGTCGGTGAGCGGTTGCAGGCCGGCGAGGGCGCGCAGGGCGGTCGTCTTGCCCGCGCCGTTGGGGCCGAGCAGCGCCACGACCTCCCCGGCGGCGATGCGCAGCGCGACCTCGAGGCGGAACGGGCCCCGGTCGACGACCAGGTGCGCGTCGAGCATCGGGCCGTCGACCGGTGTCCGGGTCGCCGTGACGGGTTCGGGAACGGTGGTCATGTGCTGTTGATCCAGCGGTCGCGCAGCCCGGCGAGGATGGCCACGGAGACGGTGAGCAGGATGAGGCTGAGCACGATGGCGGCGTCCAGGTCGGTCTCCAGGGCCAGGTAAACGGCGAGTGGCATGGTCTGCGTGGTGCCGGGATAGTTGCCGGCGAAGGTGATGGTCGCACCGAATTCACCCAGTGCGCGGGCCCAGCAGAGCACGGCCCCGGCGGCGATCCCGGGCGCGACCAGCGGCAGCGTCACGTGGGTGAACGTCGTCCACCGGCCGGCGCCGAGCGTCGCGGCGGCCTCCTCGTACCGGCGGTCGGCCCCGCGCAGCGCGCCCTCGACGGCGATGATCAGGAACGGCATCGCCACGAATGCCTCGGCCAGCACAACGCCGGTCGTGGTGAACGGCAGCGTGATGCCGAACGTGCTGTCGAGCCAGCCGCCGAGTAGGCCGCGGCGGCCGAAGACCAGCAGCAGCGCCACCCCACCGACGACCGGCGGCAGCACCAGCGGGACGGTGACCAGCGCACGGACCAGCCGCCGGCCGGGGAAATCGACCCGGGCGAGGAGCCACGCGAGCGGGACGCCGAGGGCGAGGCACAGCAGCGTCGCCAGGGTGGCGCACTGCAGGGACAGCCGCAGGGCCGTGAGCACGCCGGGTGCGGCCAGCCGCTGCGGCAGCGTTGCCCACGGCGCCCGGATCAGCAGCCCAGCAAGCGGGAGCACAAGGAACATCAGCCCGAGTACGGCGGGCAGCAGCAGTGCGGCGGGCACCTGCCGGCCCGGGGTGCCGCGGCGGGACGCCGTGCTCTCGGGCCGGCCCGCCACGACGGCGTCGGTGTCGGTCACGGGGCTTGGAACCCGGCCTCGGTCAGCACCGCCTTCCCCTGGTCGGACAGCACGTAGGCGACGAACGCCTTCGCGCCGGCCGCGTTCCTGGCCTCCTTCAGCGCGACGATCGGGTAGTCGTTGACCGCTCCCGCCGACTCCGGAAACTCGATGCCCTCGACGTCGGCCGCGGCGGCCTTGGCGTCGGTGCGGTACACCAGGGCGGCGTCGACCTCGCCGAGCTTCACCTTCGACAGCGCGGCCTTGACGTCCTGCTCCAGCGTGACCGGGGTGAGCTTGACCCCGCCTGTGTCGAGCGCCTTCTTCGCTGCGGCGCCGCAGGGAACCTGCTCGGCGCACACGGCGACCTTCACCCCGGGCCTGGTCAGGTCGGCCAAGCCCTTGACGCCCTGCGGGTTGCCCGCTGGCACGGCGATGACGAGCTGGTTCCTCACGAACGTGGTCGGGGTGCCGTCGGCGTTGCCGGCGTCGGTCACCGTCTTCATGTTCGTCGGCGCCGCGGACGCGAACACGTCCGCAGGCGCGCCCTGGTTGATCTGCGTTGCGAGCGCGGAACTGCCGGCGAAGTTGAACTTCACCGTGGTGCCGGGGTGTGCGGCCTCGAAAGCTTTGCCGAGTTTGGTGAACGTCTCGGTCAGGGACGCCGCGGCGAACACGTTCACCGTGCCGGTGACACCCGCGCTGGCGTTCGTGCCGGTCTGTGCACCAGTCGTGTCGTTGCCGCCGCAGCCGGTCACCGCGACCAGCGCCGACACCGCCAGTGCGGTCAGCAGGGTACGCATGCGATGCGATGTCACGTGGCGGTCCTCCCCTTGTTCGCCATGGCCGGGGTGGATCTCTCCACCACCACCGTGGTCGACTTGATCACTGCGACCGCAACCGAACCGACCTGCAGGTCCAGCTGATCGACGGCCTCGCGACTCATCAGCGACACCAGCCGGAACGGCCCGGCCTGGATGTCTACCTGCGCCATGACGGTGTCCTTCACCACCGCGGTGACGATGCCCCGCAGCCGATTCCGCGCCGACGACGCGTCGGCTCGACCGTCCGCCGCACCGGCTTGGCCGCTGACGAACGTGGCGAGTTCGACCCCGTCGATCGTCCGGTGGCCGTGGCCGTCCCGGGTCGCGCTCAACCGTCCGGCGTCGATCCAACGACGGACCGTGTCCGGGCTGACCCCGAGCAGTTCGGCTGCCTCACCGATCCGAAATGCCGCCACACGGGCACCCTAACGTCCGGCACCTGCCAAGCCAAACCCGCTAATCCATCCGCATCTTCGGCCGTCAATAGCGTGTCAGGTGCCGCATCTGCGTGGCTGTGGCGCGTACGCATCTCGCCGAGCGAGGCAGGGCCGGTCACCACTGAACGCCGTGGCACACCTTCTCCGCCGTGGCCGGTTCCACCTGCAGAGTGCAGTGGTCGATGCTGAACCCATCGTGCAGCCGGGCCCGCGCCGCCGCCAGCACCGGCCCCAGCTCGGCGCCGGCACGCAGGCTCAGGTGCGCCGAGGCCACGTCCATGCCCGAGGTCAGCGTCCACACGTGCAGGTCATGCACGTCGGCCACCCCGGGCACGTCGATCAGGTTCGCCCGGACCGCCGCCACGTCGATGTGCGGCGGGGCCGCCTGCACCAGCACACGCAGCGCGGCGCGGGCGAGTTGCCAGGTACGGGGGAGGATGAACACGCCGACCGCCACCGCGACGACGAGGTCCGCGTAGAGCCAGCCGGTCATGGCGATCACGACAGCGGCGACAATCACCCCGACCGAGCCGACGAGATCGCTCAGTACCTCAAGGTATGCGCCGCGTACGTTGAGGCTCTCCTTCGAGCCGGCCCGGAGCAGCAGGAACGCCACCACGTTGGCGATCAGTCCGGCGATGGCGACCAGCAACATCGGCCCGACCAGCACCTGCGGTGGGTCGCCGAACCGGCGTACCGCCTCGACGAGCACGTACACCCCCACCCCGAACAGCAGGGCGGCGTTGGCCAGAGCCGCGAGGACCTCCAACCGGTACAGACCGAACGTGCGGTGGCTGCCGTGGGACGACCGACCTGCTGCCGTGATGGCCGCGACGGCCAGCGCGATCCCGAGGACATCGGTGAACATGTGCGCCGCGTCCGACAGCAGCGCGAGGGAGCCGGTGAGCCAGGCTGCGACCGCCTCCACAATCATGAACGTGGCCAGAACGGCCAGCGCCGCCCAGAGCGGTTTCCGGTGCCGCGCACCGGCCCGCATCGCCTCACCCCCATGATCGTGACCCGCACCCATGTCCGCATCCCTTCAACCTTGGCGACGTCGCCAACATATGCTCGTATTGCAATGTATGCAACCATGAAATGGGTTTCGTTCCCAGTTGCATCAGCATCGTCATCAGGTGCGCGGTCCACGGAGCGACGAGGCGTTTGACGATCTCGCCCGGACGACGCGGTAGAAGTTGGACGTGTTCATGTGCCTGTCGAAGGCCGCCAGGTCAGTCCGGTTCCCGTACCGGAACATGACCGGCGGGCCCTCGACCGGCTGGTGGAGGCCGTAGCCCGGAGACCTCAGTCCCCGGTGGGACCGGCCTCGACGATCGAGACGGGAGTGCCGAGTTCGACGGTACGGGAGACGGTGCAGAGCCGATCGTGCGACTGCTGCAGCGACCGGGGCAGCGCCTCACGCGCCTTGTCGCCGTCCACGCCAGCCGGGAACGTCACGGTGAACTCGACAGTGAGGTTCTGCATCCGGTTGCCTCCCGCCTCGTCCCGGACCTTGTCGCCGGTGACCGCAACCGAGAACTGAGCCGGCTCGGCGCGGCGGCTGGTGATGAGGTCCACGTCGATCGCGGTGCAGCCGCCGATCGCCGCCAGCAGGAGTTCCACCGGCGTAAAGCTGGCATCCTGGCCCATGCCCACCGACATCAATCCACCTCGGACGTTCCGCACGACGTACTGCCCGACGCTGGTGCGCTCGATCTCCACCGAGCGGAAGGTGTCCTCACTCATGACAGGGAAGCTACCCAGGCCTGCTGGTCCCCGAGCCACCGGCCCGGCCGGTCGATCGACCCGTCCTCAGGACACGCCCTAACCGGCCAGGCGCCGGGGACCCGCCCAGGCGACGGGCGAGCCCGGCGACGACGGCCACCGTAGCCGCGACGGTGTAGGCGAGGGCGAGCCCCAGCGTGGGATTACTACCGAAGAGTGCGCCGCTGCCGTAGCCCAGCAACGTCGCCCAGACGGCCCAGATGGTGACCGCCAACGCGGTGAACCGTTGGAACCGGCCCAACGGGTACCCGACCAGGCCGGCGGTGACAGCGGTCGCCGAGCGCCCACCGGGCAGGTAGCGCCCGAAGACGATAAGCATGCGACCGCGCCGGTGCATCACGCGATGTGCCAGCTCCGCCATGGCGCGAGTTCGCCGGCGCCGCTGCAGGCGGGCAGTCATCGCCGGCCCACACCAGCGGCCCACCCCGTACGCCAGCCGATCACCACCGTACGCACCGAGCGCCGCAGCGACGACGACGGCGACCAGCGGTGGGTGCCCGCTGGCGGCTGACGCCACGGCGACAGCGATCACCGTGCTCTCGCTCGGAGCCAGCGGAACGAGGGCATCTGCCGCTGCCACAATCACGACGACGAGCAGCACCCAGGGACTTCCCGCGACCGTGGTCAGCGCCGCGTCGACCGTGTCGAACACGTAGCCAGATTCGACGGGAAAGGCATCCCCCGCCGAACATCGGCCTGACATCGCGGTGGCTGCTGGGCGGCCAGTCCATCGAATACCGCGGACCGCGCCGGCACCGTCTCACTCATGCATAGCCGCGGTAGGACCCGCCACTGGCGCCACGATGACCGAGCCGCCTTCCGGGCCCTGAACTCGGGACTGCGCCGCCACGGCGACGGCGCACCGGCCGTCGAGCAGGGAGTGGCGCTAGCCCTGCTCATCGAGCTGTCGACGGCACTGGAGGAGCCGGAACCGGGTACCGGATTGGGCCGTCAGGCTGACCGACTTGATTATCGATGATCAGTGATCATAGGTTGGCCTGTGTGGAACGTTTTCGGCTTTCCAAGGCCGGGAAGCGTGTCGGTGTTCACCCCGTGGCACATCACGTTTGGGTTGGCTCGGGGAGGGTTCCGGTGGCGTGGGTCGGCGGTGAGGGCCGGTTTTGTGGGCCGGCGTTGAGTCGGTGAGCGGGAAGCTGCGGCTGGCCGAGGGTGAGGCCGCCCGCACCGCGTGTGCCCGCGGTGTGCTGCGCGCCGGGGTGGACGAGGCAACCGGTGAGGTGCTGTCTCAGGCGGTGCTGGCGCGGCGGGTGGGTTGGTGTGCCGACCTGGTGGCGGGCATGGTGGCCGCGCTGATCGGCGAGCACTGGAACCGCGTGGATGTGGAGGTACTGGCCGGCGGGGTGGATGCGGGTGGACGGCGGTTGCCGTCGAACGCGTGGATGGCGTTGCGACGTCTGGGGTGGACGGTCGCCCCGCCTGGGGGTGTGCGGGTCAATGACCGGGTCGTGCGGATGGCGCAGGAGCAGGCGGGGCGTGCGCTTCGTTCGGCGTCGTGGCGTGCCGAGGTGACCGGCGGGGTCCTGGCGACGTGGCCGGCCGATCCGCGCAAGCGCACCCCCGCCGAGTGGGATCAGGTGCGAGCCTCGATCCCAGGCGGAGAGCATCTGCCGGCCAGCATCATCAAGTCCCGGACCCGGCAGGCCATCACGTTCGCCAAGGCCAATGGTCGTCTGCCGGTGGACGTGTTCGAACTCGAGGGCGTCCCGCGGATTCCGCGGATGTTGCTGTTGGCCGCGTGTGACCAGCAGCAGGCCACCATCGAACGCAGCGACACCGACCCGGCAAGAGCACTGCTGCGGCTGCAACTGCCCACCCGCCCAGATCCGCGAGGGTATCGGGACTGGACGTGGGTGGCGTGCCGGATCACGTTGCCGCCTACGGTTCCTGCCTCGGCGGTGCTGCACCTGCCGACCCTCCGCGTCACCGACGGGACGGTGCGTGCCGACATGGCGTACACGCATGCCGTGCCGAAGGCCCGGGCCACCGGTCACTCGGTGGCGGTCGGTGTGGATTGGGGTCTCAACACGCTCCTCAGCGCGGGTGCCCTGCGACTGGGTAAGGATGGGCGGATCACGGCGTTGGGGGCTGGTGGACAGTTCCGGGCCGCTGGGGTCCTGGCCAAGCAGCACCGCCTGCGCCGCCTGTCAGAGCGGCTGCATGCGAAGGCCGACCAGTACGCGCGGCTGCTCGGCGGCCGCCCCGACGAGCAGCTGAGAGCGAAACACGAGGTGCTGGCCGGCGAGATCCGCCACGTGTCCGCCCGCCGCCAAAACTTGAACGACGCGCTCGCCTGGGCCGCCGCCCGCTGGACCGTCGACCAGGCCATCGCCGCGCGGGCGTCCGTCATCTACCTGGAAGACCTGCGGTCGATGGAAGCCAAGGGCATGGGGCACAGCCTGAACACGCGCCTGTCCCAGCAGGTCCGCGGAAAAATCGGCGACCGGATGCGGCACCTCGCCGCCGAGCACGGTATCGCCGTGGTCACCGTCCCCGCCCGCAACACGTCCAAGCACTGCCCGCAATGTTTGACCCCGCTACAGCACCGTAAAGCCCCCGACCGGCCCACCACACCGGGATGGAAGTGGGCCATCTGCCCCAACACCGGGTGCGGTTGGCAGGGCGACCGCGACCACGGCGCCTGGCGCCGTATCGCCTCCCGTGGCCTCACCCATCAGGGCAAGACCGTCATCGACAAGACCAGCGGCGCCATGGCGATCCGCACGGTCATCGACGGGCTCGAAGCCGCAGCCGTCGTCACCCCCACCACGACAGGCAGCCGGAGGGACCGGTCGAAGACCAGCCCCACCCGGCCCCGCACCCCACGCCCCGCGCCCAGGCGACGCAGGGCACCCTCCCCCACCCGGCCCCACGGTCAGGCGGGCAAGCGTCCGGAGGGACACGCACCAACGGACCGGCCGAGGCTGCCCCGCGCAGCCCACCGGCACCAGAGCGTGAACACGATCAGCACACCCACCACCGGCCACCGGCCACGCGGAGCCGCACTCGGCGCAGGATTCCACCTCCACGCCCACGCGACCCCACCACGGTGGGAAACGATCCCGGAAACCCCATCCGACTCAGGATCGCTAAGCTGATCAGGGACGCTTCGGCAACTCAGCCTGACCGCGGAGGAGCGTCATCGGGTCGAGTCCGGCGTCGCCGACCCCACGCTGCTCAAGGGGTGGATGCCCGCCACGGCCTGAACACTGGCCACTGCGCGACGGCGATGAGGCGGTCAGGATGCGTCCGGGCGGTGGGCGGGTTGGAACAGTTCGATGAGGTTGCCGGCAGGGTCGGTGAGCAGGATTTGACGTCCGCCGGGGCCGCTGACCAGATCGCTGCGGAATGGCAGGCCGGCGGCGCGCAGTCGGTCGATCTCGGTGTCCAGGTCGTCGACGGTCAGGTGGATGCGGTTACGCCCGGCGGCGGTGGCGTCGGCCGGGGTGGCGCGGGCGCCGGAGCTGGCTGGCCCGGACAGGAGCAGTCGCAGCGGGCCGCGTACCACGTCGGCGAAGGCGGGCGCGGCACTGGCGTTCACGGTGAAGCCGAGATGGGTGGTGTAGAAGTCGATGGCCGCTTGGACGTCATCAACGACGTAGCGGACGCTGGCGTACTGGCTGGCTGCGGTCACGGTTGATCCTCCTTCAAGGCCGGTGGGTGCCAAGGACAGACAGCAGGTGCCTGATACGGGTGTCGATGTCGGCTGCGGTGCGCTGAAAGGCGGGGTAGCCGGCCTGGTCGGTGTCGCCGGCCGCGGCGGGGTCGGGGATGCTCCAGTGCGCCCGCCGGGGATGGTCCGGGAAGTCCGGGCAGACCTCGCGGGCCTTGTCGCACAGGCTGATCACGTAGTCGAACCGGCGACCGGTCACCGTGTCCCAGTGCCGGGGGCGCTGGCCGGTGATGTCGATACCGAACTGGTCGTGCAGCACCCGTACGGCGTTGGGATGAAGGCGGGACTTGGGGTGGCTGCCGGCGCTGACCGACAGGGCCCGGCCGCCGGTGCGGTGGCGTAGCAGGGCCTCGGCTATCGGCGAGCGAGCGCTGTTGCCGGTACACACAAACAGCACCCCGACTCGAGGCGAGCGCTGCAGGCCAGCTGGCGATCTGCGGGGTGCCGGCGCCCGGCGCAGCGCAGGGTGCAGCGCGGCACCGGTCTCGGCCAGCGCGTCCGTACAGCGATCCAGGTCCAGGTGGTAGTAGCTGTCGCGGCCGTCGAAGCTGCTGCGGGTGGCGGTGACCAGCCCGCCGTCACGCAGTAGCCGCAGATGGTAGGAGACCAGGTTCTGCGGTTCACCGACCCGCGTCGCCAACTCCCGGACCCGGTAGTCGCTGTCGGCGAGTTCGGTCAGCAGCCGCCACCGCAGCGGATGGGCCGCCAGGCGTACGAACGCCGGGGTGGCTTGACTCGACGACGCCATGGTCAGCAGAATACATCAAATCAGTTTGACCTAATAGTTGCGCGGAGAGGTAGGCGCTGCAGGTGGCGGACAGCCCAGGCCACCCCACGACGTTGGCCCGCCGGTTGGGCACCTCTGACGCGGTGGTCATCGGCCTGGGGTCGATGATCGGTGCCGGGGTGTTCGCCGCCTTCGCACCCGCCGCGGAGGCGGCCGGCAGCGGCCTCCTGATCGGCCTGGCGTTGGCGGCGGTCGTGGCCTACTGCAATGGGACCTCCTCCGCACAGTTGGCCGCGGTGTACCCGACCTCCGGTGGGACCTACATCTACGGGCGCGAGCGGCTGGGCGACTGGTGGGGCTTCCTCGCCGGGTGGGGATTCGTGGTGGGCAAGACAGCCTCCTGCGCGGCCATTGCCCTGACCTTCGCCGAATACGCCGCGCCCGACGGATGGCAGCGGCCGGTTGCCCTCGCCGCAGTGATCGGCCTGGCGGCCGTCAACTACCGGGGCGTTACCCGCACCGCCCGACTGACCCGCGTCCTGGTCACGATTGTCCTGGCGGTCCTGGGCTTGGCGGTGGCGCTGAACGTAGCCGGTGGAGTGGACACCTGGTCCCACCTGTCGAGCTGGGCGGGACCGTCCGGCGGATGGTACGGAATCCTGCAGTCGGGCGGGTTGCTGTTCTTCGCCTTCGCCGGCTACGCACGCATCGCCACCATGGGTGAAGAGGTCCGTGACCCACGACGCACGATCCCCCGTGCGATCGTGCTCGCCCTGGCCATCACCATGGCCATCTACCTCACGGTGGCGCTCAGCCTGCTGCTGGTGCTCGGTCCCGACCGGCTCGCCCAATCTGCCGCGCCCCTGGCTACCGCGGTGCAGGCCGCCGGCTGGAGTTGGGCCTCACCGATCGTACGCATCGGTGCCGCCGCGGCGGCGCTGGGTTCACTGCTGGCTCTGATCGCCGGTGTTGGACGTACGAGCCTGGCCATGGCCCGCGAACGCGATCTGCCGAGCTGGCTGGCCGCCGTACATCCGCGGTTCCGGGTGCCGCACCACGCCGAGATCGCTTTTGCCGCCGCCGTCGGGGTCCTAGTGCTCATGACCGACCTGCGCAACGTCATCGGCTTCTCGTCCTTCGGCGTGCTCACCTACTACCTCATCGCCAACATCTCGGCCTTCACCCAGCCCCCGGAACAGCGCCGCTTTCCGCGCCCGCTGCAGCTGCTCGGCGCCCTCGGCTGCGTGATCCTGGTCGCCGCGCTGCCGATCACCGCCGTACTCGCCGGACTGGCCGTCTTCGCCGTCGGCCTGCTCTATCGCGGCCTACGCCTGGCCCTCACCGCCCGACCGACCTGATTGGCCGATCCCGCGTTCGGGCGGTTCACCGGGCCCGGGCAGGCTCAGGAGTCGTCGCGGCTCGCCGGCTTGGTCATCGAGGTGTCCTCTCCGTCGGCGCCAGGTGGGGGCGCTGGGTGGCCTTGTGCGCGGCGTAGCTCTGGTACGCCTGCCGGGTGCTGTCGAGTTCGCTGACCTGGCTGACCGGTACGTCCCACCAGGAGTCGCTGTCGGGGGCGTGGACCGTGGGGTCGGCCTCGACGTGGATGACGACGGGTCCGCCGTCGGCGGGGATGGCCTTGGCGTCCTTGATCGCCTGGTCGAGCTCCTCCGGGCTGCGCACCTCGATGACGGTGGCGCCGAGGCTGCGGGCGTTGGCGGCGAGGTCGACCGGTAGCTTCGCGCCGTCGAGGCGGCCGGTGGCGTCGTCGCGGTATCGGTACCGGGTGCCGAACCGCTGCGAGCCGAGCGATTCCGACAGCGAACCGATGGAGTGGAAGCCATGGTTCTGGACCAGGACGACGATGACCTTGACACGTTCCTGGACCGCGGTGACCAGCTCGGTCGGCATCATCAGGTACGAGCCGTCGCCCACCAGGATGAAGACGTCCCGGTCGGGGTCGGCCAGCCGTACCCCGATGCCGCCGGGGATCTCGTAGCCCATGCACGAGTAGCCGTACTCGACGTGGTACGCCTTGCGGTCCCGGACCCGCCACAGCTTGTGCAGGTCGCCGGGCATGGAGCCGGCGGCGCACACCACCACGTCCCGGGGGTCGGACAGCTCGTTGACCCGGCCCAGCACCATGCCCTGGGTGAGCACGCCGGCGGGGAGGGTGTCCACGACCTCCGGACCGGGGTGGTAGGTGGCCTCCACCCGTGCGTCCCAGTCCCGCCACAGGCGGGCCTGCCGCTGCCGGTGCTCGGGGGCCACCGCGTACCCGTCGAGGGCCGCGCCGAGCGCGGTCAGCGCCTCCCGGGCGTCGGCCACGATCGACAGACCGGCGTGCTTGCCGGTGTCGAAGCGGGCGACGTTGATGTTGACGAAGCGGACGGCCGGGTCCTGGAAGGCCGTGCGCGAGGCGGTGGTGAAGTCGCTGTAGCGGGTGCCGATCCCGATGACGACGTCCGCGTCGCGGGCGAGCGCGTTGGCGGCGGTGGTGCCGGTCGATCCGACGGCGCCCATCGCCTGTGGGTGACCGTGTGGCAGTGAGCCCTTGCCGGCCTGGCTTTCGCCGACCGGAATGCCGGTCGTCTCGCAGAACGCGCGCAGCGCCGCCTCGGCACCGGAGTAGTGCACCCCGCCGCCGGCGACGATGAACGGCTGGCGGGCCGACCGGATGATCGCGGCGGCGTCGGCGATGTCGGCTGCCTCCGCCGGGGGCCGGGCCACCCGCCAGACCCGCTCGGCGAACAGTTCCAGCGGCCAGTCGTACGCCTCGGCCTGCACGTCCTGCGGCAGCGCGATCGTCACCGCCCCGGTTTCCACCGGATCGGTCAGCACCCGCATGGCCCCCAGCAGGGCCGAGGGCAACTGCTCTGGCCGGTTGATCCGGTCGAAGAAGCGGGACAGCGGACGGAAGGCGTCGTTGACGGTGAGGTCGCCGCCGTAGGGCACCTCCAGTTCCTGGAGTACCGGCTCGGACACCCGGGTGGCGAAGGTGTCCGACGGGAGCAGCAGCACCGGCAGGCGGTTGACGGTGGCCAGTGCGGTGCCGGTGAGCATGTTGGTGGAGCCGGGGCCGATCGACGCGGTGCAGGCCCAGGTCTGGAGGCGGTCCTTCTGGCGGGCGTAGGCGGCCGCCAGGTGCACCATCGCCTGCTCGTTGCGGGCCAGCACGTACGGCAGGTGTTCGGCACCGCCGGCGAGTTCGTTCTGCAGCAGGGCCTGACCCAGACCCGCGACGTTGCCGTGGCCGAAAATGCCGAGGCAGCCGGCGAACAGCTTCTGGCGTACGCCGTCGCGCTCGCTCCACTGGTTGGCGAGGAAACGTACGACGGCCTGGCCGACGGTCAGGCGAATCGTCGTGGCGCTCGCGGTCATCGAGGCCCTCCCATCGGCAGTCTCGGGTCCACGGCCTGTCCAGCCCATGACTGGCGCACCCACCCGTGGGCCGGGTCGTCACAGATCAGCCAGGTCCGGGTGGCGCCGGGGCCGGCCATCACGTTGAGGTAGTAGAGGTCGTAGCCGGGCGGGGCCATCGCCGGGCCGTGCCAGCCGTGCGGTACGAGGACCACGTCACCGGAGCGGACCTCGGCGAGGACATCGATCGGACGCTGCGGCATGCCGTAGACCCGTTGGTAGGCGACCGGGTCGGCGCCGTCGACCGGCGTGCCGCCGGCCTCGGTCCGGACCTCGAAGTAGTAGATCTCTTCGAGTTCGGTCTCCACACCGTCGCGCTCCTCGTCGTGCTTGTGCGGCGGGTAGGAGCTCCAGTTGCCGGCCGGTGTGACGACCTCGCACGCGATGATCGAGTCGGCGTCCAGCACCTGTGGGATGCCGAAGTTGCGCACCTCGCGCGAGGCCATGCCGGCGCCGCGGAGTTCAACGGGCACGTCGGCGGCGGTCAGGTGACACACCGGCAGCGGTGCGGCGAGCTTCGTCGCCCTCGCCCCCGCCAGCGCGACCACGGCCGACGCGCGGCCCGGGTTGCGCACCGTGAGACGCGCCTCCCGGGGCACGTAACACACATCGGTCGGGCCGGTGAAGACACTCTCCCGGCCGGTGAGCCGGACCTCGTGCCGTGCGCCGTGGTGGTCGACGACCTCCACGTCCGGGCCGCCGCGCAGCGGTACGACGATGATCTCGCTGTTGCCGGTGGCGAGGTCGACCTGACCGGCCGGCGGCAGCGTGGCCACTCGCAGGCTGGTGTACTCCCACCCGTCCAGGGCGTCCGTGATCGCCACCTGGAAGTCGCCCGCTCCGGCCGTGCCGTAGCGGTGGACCCAGCGGCTGGTCGTGCTCACGAGGGCTGCCGATGGACGAGGCCCGCAGCGATGTCGACGGCCGCCGCCACGTCGCCGTCCGGCGGGAAGAGCAGCGCGCGCCCGACGACCAGTCCGCGCACCGGGGGCAGGTCGAGCGCCGCGCCCCACGCGGCGTACGTCTCGTCGGGGCGGCCGCTCGGATCGCCGCCGAGCAGGAGAGTCGGCAGGGTCGTGGCGTCCATGACCCGGGCCAGGTCGTCGACGACCGGCAGCTTCAGCCAGGTGTGCTGACTGCTCGCCCCGAGCGCTGAGCCGATGTGGATCGAGGCGATGACCGATTCGGGGTCCAGCAGGTTGCGGACCCGGCCATCGACGCGGACGGACAGGAAGGGCTCCACCATCGCCATCAGGCCACGCCCGGCCAGTTCCGTGACCGCCCGGCCGCTCGCCTCGAGGGTTGCCGGTGTCGCCGGATCATCGAGGCAGATCCGGGTGAGCATCTTGCCCCCGTCGAGTCCTCGGGCGGCGATCTCCGCGACGTTGTAGGCGGTGAACCGGTCGTCGAACTCGAAGACCGAGCCCTGCAGGCCGCCCCGATTCATCGAGCCGATGGCGATCTTGTCGTCGAGCGCGCCGAGCAGCAGCAGATCGTCAAGGATGTCGGGGGTGCCGAGCACCCCGTCGGCACCGGGGCGGGACAGCGCGGTGGCAAGGCGTTCCAGCAACTCGCTGCGGGACGCCATGGCCTGGCGGTTGTCCCGTACGCCGAGGGCGCCGCGGGCGGGGTGGTCCGCGGCCACGATGAGCAGTTGGCCGTCGGGGCCCACCAGGTCGCGACGCCTGCGGGCGGCCCACCCGGCGGCGATCCGTTCCGGCTCACGCACCCGGACCTCGGTCAGCTCACGGATACGAGGTCGTATCGAGGTCGTGATCATCGTGCCACCTCCTCTTCCCGGTCGCCGAGGAGCACCTCGACCTCGGCTGTTGTCGGCATGGCGCTGGAGCATTCGAGTCGGGATGCGACGATGGCCCCCGCCGCGTTGGCGAACCGCAGGACGCGGTGCAGCTCCCAGCCGCTGAGCAGCCCGTGGACGAGGGCGCCGCCGAAGGCGTCGCCGGCGCCGAGGCCGTTGACGACCGCCACGGGTACGGGCGGCACCTCGACGCGCTCGGTGGTGGTCGCGGCGAGGACGCCCTTGGGGCCCTGCTTGACGATGGCCAACTCGACCCCCATGCCCAGCAAGGCGTCGGCGGCGCGCTGCGGGTCGGTCTCACCGACCGCGATCTCGCACTCCTCGCGGTTGCCCACCGCGACCGTGACGTGCCGCAGGGCTTCGCCGATCTGGGCGGTGGCCTCCTCGGGGCTCGACCAGAACATCGGCCGGTAGTCGAGGTCGAGGATGGTGTGCGCCCGCCGGCCGCGAGCCCGCCAGGCGGCGAAGTGCGCCGAGCGGGACGGGTCCTGCGACAGGCCGGTGACCGTGCTCCAGTAGACGGCCGCGTCGCGGATCGCGTCGAGCGGGATCTCGTCCGGTTCGATCAGCAGGTCGGGGGCGACCGGATAGCGGTAGAAGTACAGCGGGAAGTCATCCGGGGGAAAGATCTCGCAGAAGGTGACCGGCGTCGGCGGGCCGTCGACCTCGGTGACAAAGGTGTCATCCACGTTGAACCCGCGTAGCGCGCGGTGGATGTACCGGCCGAAGGGGTCGCGGCCGGTACGGGTGACGAGGGCGGTCCGTCGCCCGTGCCGGGCCGCGGCCACCGCCACGTTGGTCGCGCTGCCGCCGAGGAACTTCTCGAACCGCTCGACGTCCTCAAGCCCCACGCCGTGGTCGAGCGGATAGATGTCGACCCCGGTCCGGCCCATCGCCACCAGGTCGTACGCCTTCACGCCACGCCCGATGCGCATCCGTATCCCATCCCGTGCATGGAGGTATGCCCCGGCCCGCTAGGCGGCCCCTGGCCGAGCCGGCAACGTTGCCCGAGAGCCTGCCTGGGGGTAAAAGTTCTGTCAAGAGTTTGTTCTGACATAGTTACGTGCTGTCTTACTATCAAGGCAGGTGTAGAGTGCGGCCGTGGCAATTCAAGTTGGCGTGACGATCGACCGCTCCTCCCCCGTGCCGCTCTACCACCAGCTCGCAGAGCAGCTCAGCAACGCCATCGCCACGGGCCAGTTGCGACCCGGCGACCCCTTCGAGAACGAGATCGCGCTCGCGACGCGGCTCAGCCTGTCCCGCCCGACCGTGCGGCGCGCCATCCTGGAGCTGGTCAACCGCGGCTTCCTCGTACGACGGCGGGGGCTGGGCACCACGGTCGCGAACCGCAAGGTGCACCGACGCGCCGAACTCACCAGCCTCTACGACGACCTCAAGCGCGAGGGCGTCCAGCCCGAGACCATCCTCCTGCAGCACGAGCTGAAGCGGGACGAGCAGATAGCCGGCATGCTCGACCTGCCCGCCGATACCGAACTCCTCGCCATCGTCCGCCTGCGGCTGGCCGGCGGTCGACCACTGGCCATCCTCCGCAACTGGCTGCCACCGCCGTACACCGACATCGACAAGGACGATCTTGAAGCAGCTGGCCTGTACGCCGTGCTACGGGAGCGCGCCGTGCGTCCCGTCGTCGCACACCAGTCGATAGGCGCGCGCATGCCGGACGCGGCGGAACGCCGCCACCTCCAGCTACGGCCCGCGGAGCCCGTGCTCACCATGACGCGCAGCGCGTTCGACGCGGTCGGCGCACCGGTGGAGTACGGCGACCACTGCTACCGAGCGCAGGACTACAGCATCGACGTCATGATCGACCAGCGCTGACGCGGGGCTTCAGCTGGCCCGCTCTGTCCGCCTACCGCTTGCTGTCGGGCTCGGTGGCGGCGTTACGGACGAGGTGGTTGGCCTCTTCAGGGGTGAGGTTGGTGGCACGGAGCAGGTCGCTGGCGGCGCTGCGGATCTGGAGGACGACAGTCTCACCGAATGCGTAGGTTGGGTGTCTGCTGGCGTGTCCGGCCAGGCGTGCGGCTTCGAGGACGGCCTGGCGGGTCTGTCCTGCTGCCCTGGCGGTGGCACACGCGTGATGAAGGTGGGTCAGGGCGTCGCCGAGGGTGTCCACGGCCTGGTGCAGCGGGGGCGGAACGGGTTCGTGATATTCGAGCAGGGTGGCGACCCGGCGGGCCAGCACTCGGATGTCGATGGCGAAGGCGTCGAGTTGATCCGAGGCCGCCCGGTACTGCTGGTAGCGGTGGCGTCGGTGGCGCCACCAGGGGGCGATGGTCACGGCCTCGTCAGCGGCTCGCAGGGCTTCGTTGAGGCGCGTGCTGTCGGTGTCGATCGTGTTGAGGCTGTTCAGGGCCCGCATGGCAAGGTTCCGGTCGCCGGTGGCCAGGGCCTGGGCGGTGTTGTGGATAGCGGCGGCGAGGTCGGTGAAGAACGGTCTGGCGGCGCGGTCGACGGCCCGCAACGGGTCCAGGGGCAGGAGCAGTGCCACGGCGAGGAAGCCGACCGAGGCGCCCACAGCGGCGTCGATGATGCGGGGTAGCTCGAGACTGCGTTGATTCCCGGCGAGGGTGGCGAACAGCGTGGCGGTCGCGCCGGCCTGACTGACCATGGCACCGCTGCGGCCGGCGACCAGCATGCTCAGCGCGATGGAACTGGAGACAACAACCGAGATCTGCCACACTCCGCTACCGACGAGATAGAGCAGGGCGTCGGCCACCGTGATGCCCAACCCCACCCCGACGAGCAGTTCCACCGCCTGCCTGGTGCGTTGCCCGGTGGCAGCGGCGATCGTGGCGAGCGCGGCCACAGGTGCGAACACCGGCGCCTCGCGGCCGAGGAAATGTGTGGCGATGAGCCACGCGGCGGCCGTGGCGAGCCCGGCCTGGACGGAGAGCAGCGCGATGGCCGCCAACTGGCGGGTGGCGAGAAAGTGGCGCACGGCCGGCAGCCACAGGGCCCGGCCGAGACGCTCGGCGGGACGGCCCGATCTTCCCCGGCCGCGATCGTCCGGAGAGGCCATGTCATGGGCTTCCCACTGGTGCTGGAGATAATCCCGGCCGTATTGGGTGTCATTCACCCGGTGGCTGGTCGGCGCGCGTGTGGCCGGCCAGCCTGGCCCAGCCCGAGGCTAATCCGTCCCGGCGGCTGACGGCGGCCGTGCGGATCATGTCGTGGGCCGTTTGCCGCCGGACGCCTCGGGCAATCGGGCGGTAGCCCCCCGGGGAAGGGCAGGCAATGCAGATGGTGGGCGCGGGCAGCGACATCGCATCGGTGGAGAGCTGAGGGGCGTGATGCGGCGCAACGTCAGGGTGGAGCCGAGGATCACGGACGGGGAGTCGGTCGGGCTGGCCGACGTGGTGTGGGACAACGCGCGGCAGGAGCCGGACGCGGTGCAGTTCCGGCGCCCTGACCCGGACGCCCGGTCGTGGCCGCGCTCGTCCGGTGATCCATCGGTGGTGACCTGCCGGCAGTTCCGCGGCGACGTGCTGGCCGTGGCTCGCGGGCTGATCGCGGCCGGCGTGACGCCCGGGAGCCGGGTGGGCCTGATGAGCCGTACCCGGTACGAGTGGACCCTGGTCGACTACGCGGTGTGGACGGTCGGCGCGGTGACCGTTCCGGTGTACGACACGTCGAGCGCGGAGCAGCTGGCCTGGATCCTCGCCGACTCGGGCGCGGTGGGGTGCGTGGTGGAGACGGCGGACCACGCCGCGCTGCTGGCCGGCGTACGTGGCGGGCTGCCGGAGTTGCGCCAGGTGTGGCAGATCGACTCCGGCGACCTGATCAAGCTGGCGGAGCAGGGCCGGGCCGTTGACGACGAGGCGGTCGAACGCAGGCGGGCCGCGGTGTCGGGCGCGGACCCGGCCACGATCGTCTACACCAGCGGGACCACGGGCCGGCCCAAGGGCTGCGTGCTCACGCACCGGAACATTCACCTCGACGTCGGCAACGCGGTCGCCGCGCTGCCGGAGTTGTTCAACCAGGCGGCGTCGACAGTCCTCTTCCTCCCGCTGGCGCACGCTTTCGCCAGGTTGGTCCAGGTGGCCACGGTGCAGACCCGGGCGACGATGGTGCCCAGCCCCAACGCGCACGACGTGCTGAAGCAGCTTCGCCGATATCAACCGACGTTCGTCCTGGCCGTACCGAGAGTGTTCGAGAAGGCGTACAACGGGGCGCGGCAGAAGGCCGCCGACCAGCATCGGGGGTGGCTGTTCGACGTCGCGGACCGGGTGTCGGTGGGGTACAGCCGGGCGCTCGACACGCCGTCCGGCCCCGGGATCGGCCTCCGGCTGCGGCGCGGTCTTTTCGACCTGCTGGTCTACCGGAAGCTGCGGGCCGCGTTCGGCGGCCGCTGCCGTCTCGCCGTCGTCGGCGGGGCTCCCCTCGGTGAGCGACTCGGGCACTTCTTCCGTGGCGCCGGCCTCACCACCCTGGAGGGGTACGGGTTGACGGAAACGTCCCCGGCGCTGGCGGTGAACCGGCCCTCGGGGATGCGGATCGGCACCGTCGGCCGGCCGCTGCCCGGCGTGGAACTGGCCATCGCCGACGACGGGGAGGTCCTCGTCCGCAGCGACGTCGTGTTCCAGGGGTACTGGAACAACCCGGCCGCGACCAGCGAGACGTTCACCGCCGACGGCTGGTTCCGCACCGGCGACCTCGGCAGCCTCGACGACGACGGCTACCTGCGGATCACCGGGCGCACAAAGGAGATCATGGTGACCGCTGAGGGAAAGAACATCGCTCCCGACCCGATCGAGGACCGGGTCCGCGCACACCCGCTGGTCAGCCAGTCCATGCTGACCGGCAACGGCAAGCCGTACGTCGCCGCCCTGGTCACCATCGACCCGCAGGCGTGGTCCCGGTGGCGCGACGCGCACGGTCACCCACGAGCCTCGGTGGCGGAGTTGCGCGAAGACCCCGCCCTGCGCGGCGAGATTCAGACCGCGATCGACCAGGCGAACCGGTCGGTCTCCCACGCGGAGGCGATCAAGACCTTCCGGATCCTGCCCGACGACTTCACCGAGGCCAACGGCGAGCTCACCCCCACCTTGAAGATCAGACGCGAGGTGGTGCAGCGGCACCGCGCCGCCGACATCGACGCCCTCTACCGCGGCCACTGACCCCGAACCCCGACTGACCCGTAATCCGGTGCCGTGACCGGTGCCCGGAGGGCGATGCCTGGACTCGGTGGGATGGCGGTGGTGGTCGAGAGCCGTGGTGATGTCAGAGGTAGCTGAACAACGGGGGAAAGGCCAGGACAACGATCCAGGCCCACGCGGCGTACACCGGTAGGTAGCTGGTCTGCCAGCGCTCGAGCGCCGCGAACGGGGTACGCCGGCGGACGAAACCCAGCAGCAGCCACGCCGACCAGGCGAGATTGGCCAGCAGGATGACGTTCTCCCCCAGCGCCGCCGCCTTGTTGGGTGTGGTGCCGTACTCGGTGATGCGCCCGGTGATCGCCACCAGCACCAGCACATCGATGACCAGCGCGCTGACCACGAGGGCGAACTGCAGCTTGTCGAACAGGCCGGGCGGGGCGAGCGGATCGCGGGCTGAGATCGAGTAGAGCAGCAACCCCAGCACCACGACCAGCAGGAGGTCGAACAGAATCAGCGCTTCCCGCTCGACGTTGATGCCGGCGGTGGTCCAGGCGAGGGCAACGAGGAAGGCCAGCAGCGCGGCGGTGAAGAGCGGCGTGAACAGCCGCGTGAGCACTGGGGCGATGTTCTCGACAACACTCTGCTTGGCCTCGACGAGCCACCCGGCCACCACCACCGCGGCCACGACGCCGCAGGGCAGAAGCCACTGCGAGATGAAGTTTTCCGGGGAGATCCCGATGGCCTTGAAGGTCCCGACCATGAATGCCATCAGCACGCCGCCACCGAGGGCGATGAGGACGAAGTAGACGAACCATTCGCCGGTGAAGCGGATGAAGTCCATCCGCCGGCGTGACGAGCGCAGATCGTCGGCCACATAGGCCAGACCGACCACGATCCACAGGGCGATGGGGAGATGGATGCTGGTCAGGACCACCGACTGGGAGTCCTCCGCGAGCGGATAGACGTTGGCCGCCACGGCGCCGAGGGCGAACAACGCCAGCAGTACCCCGATCAGCGCCTTCCCGGCGTGACGACGCCAGGCCAGGAAGGCCGCCAGCCAGGGCAGCGCGAGCACGCTGAAGTTGGGCCCATAGAACGCGGCGTCCTCTTCGAACCTCATCCCGAACAGTTCCGGCACCTTGATCGACGCCGCCGCGCCCGCCGCGCAGATGACCATCGCGGCCAGGTCGCGCCGCGACCCGGTGTCCGCCGCCGGACCGCCGGTCTCGCCGGTCAGCACCAGTTGCTTCCAGAGCCGTTCCGAATGCTCCCGGGCGAACTCGCGGGACAACTCGTCCAGGCCACCCATGCGTTTGACCGCGACGAGGAACGCCTCGTCGGCACGTAGGCCAACGGCGATGAGCTCGTCGACGGAACCCCGCAGATGGTCTTCGAGCTCTTCGGCGTCGGACTGCTTCAGCTCGGAGCGGCGCTGTACGTGTTGACGCCACTGAGCAAACTGCGCCTCCAGTTCGTCTTGGCCGTCCGGCGCTGTCATGCCTGGCCCTCTAGCGGGATCGCCGTCAACGGCCGGAAGTCGCCGGGGCCGAGCCAGATCTGCTTGAGCGCGTCCACGACGGTGTCCCACTGGCGGCGTTGCTCGGCAAGCTCGGCCAGGCCGCTGTTGGTGATGCGGTAATACTTGCGCCGCCGCTCCCCAGCCACCGACTGCCAGCTCGACTCCACGTGCCCGAGGCGCTCAAGCCGGTGCAGCAGCGGGTAGAGCAGTCCCTCGGTCCAGTCCAGCTCTCCACCCGACAGCTGGTTGATCCGCTTGAGGATGGCGTAGCCGTAGCTCTCCCCCTCGGCGAGGATGCCCAGCACCATCGGTGTCGCCGAGGCAGCGACGAGATCCTTGGTGACCCTCACGAGACCTCCCTGAGCTCACACCCTAGGACTATGATGCATAGTAGCTCTAGGTATGGGCAGGCGCAGGGAACTAGGGCCGCCAGTAGATGGATCGACGGGTGCGGAGCGGACCGACGCGCCTGCGGTGGGCCCGGCCGGACCTGGGCCCACCGCGGCATCGGCGTTGTCAGACCTGGCCGCACGACCCCTGGCTGGCGAACGGCAGGTTGGCGTACCGGGAGACGTCGTACGACGTCAAGGATCCGTCAGCGGCGGCCCGCAGAACCGCCATGGTCGGAATCCGGAACAGGTTTTCGAGCTGGCCGTTGCTCTTCTGGCCGACGGAGCGGACCTCGTAGAAGATGGCGCCCCGAGTGGGTGCCTGCGCCACGGGCTGCTCCCCCGCGGGAGCCGTCCCGCCCAGGAGCATGCGGCTGAGCACGGCGTTGGTGATGTCGATCAGCGGGTAGTGCGCGACGTTGGCGAGCCCGTAGCGGCTGAGTGCGTCGACGCTCACCATGGCCATCTGGCGGTTCGTGAGCCACTGCTCGGCCGTCATCCGTGACGGGTCGATGGACCGGGCGCCGATCTGAAACTGGTTGAGCTGGTCGGTGCCGTCGACCACGGGAGCCTGGCCCATGTGGTGCAGATCGAGCGCCAGCTGCGGGGCCACCTGGCGCCACAGCCGCCAGAATGCGGCGGACTCCGGCTGGGCAAAGTTCTCCCAGTCGCGGTTGAGGTCGACGCGGTTGGGGGTCGTGCTCTGCCGGATGTTCGCCTCGGAGCCGTCGGGGTTGTACATCGGGATCACCACGACGGTGAGCTTCTCGCGGATCAGGCGTGCCTCCGGGGACCCACTGGCGAGGTGATCGAGGATCTGAAGCACCGCCTCGGTGCTGTGCAGCTCATTGCCGTGGATCCGCGCCTGCAGCCAGAAGGTCATCGGACCGCTGCCGACCGTCGCGTACAGCAACTCCCGCCCCTCGCCGGAGGTCCCCGCCGAGTCGACCCTGACCAGTCCCCGGCTGGTCCGCTCGATCCGATCGAGCACCTGACGGACATCGTCGTAACCGGCGACGCTGGACAGGCTCACATTCTGGCTGGGCTGCAGGCATGGACCGCCTGGCAGATGTGTCGGGCTGGCGGAGGCCGGCGGGGCGCCGGTCAGGACGGTGGCGAGCAGACCGGCCGTGGCGAGCGCCGCGAGGCTTCTACGCATCGATGCTCCTTGCGATCGGTTGGAGGCGAGTCACAGTGGCTGGTGACTTGACGCCTTCGTATCCCGGCCTCACCGCCGTGAACAAGTCTTGTCTTTGCCAAGGGATCGGGTTAGCAGGGTTGCCGAAGGACCTCGAAGACCTCGGACATACGGGGACCGGTCGCGTGGTTGACGCCGGTGGGCGAGCCAGAATCTGGCTGACCCACCGGCGTTCCATGCCGGCCATGGTTCCCGTGCGGGTCAGCCCGCGGGCACCGGCTCGGCGGCGTCGACCTGCCGCCGCTTCGCCGCGCGCAGCGTGAGACCGGCGGTGACGGCGCCCGCGGCGGCGATGATCCCGGCGCCGACGAAGGCGGCGGAGTAGCCGTCGGTCAGGGCGGGCAGGTCGCCGAGCTGGTCGGCTCCGGCGGAGGAGGCGACCGCGGTCATGGCGGCCAGGCCAAGCGCGGAGCCGACCTGGTAGCTGGTGTTGACGATGCCCGAGGCGAGGCCACCCTCCTCAGGCCGGGCGCTGGAGATCGCCGTGCCGAGAGACGGGATGAACGCCAGGGACATGCCCAGCGCCGCGACCAGCGAGGCGGGCAGGACGTCCACGGCGAAGCTGCCGTCCGGGCGGACCAGGGCGAGCCAGCCGAGCCCGACGGCGAGAACCGCGAGGCCGGTGACCACCATGGGCTTCGTGCCGAACCGGGCGATGGCCCGCGGGGCGAGCGCGATCATGCCAATCATGATGAGGATCGTCATCGGCAGCAGCGCGGCGCCGCTGGGGAAGGCGCGGTAGCCGAGGACGTGCTGCAGGTAGAGGTTGAGGAAGAACCACATCGGGATCCACGCCGCGCCGAGCAGCAGTTGGGCGACGTTGGCGGCGGCGAGGTTCGGGGCGCGGAAGATCGACAGTCGCATCAGCGGCTCGCGGCGGGCCGCCTGGATGGCGACGAACGCGCCCAGGGCGACGACGGCTCCGGCGAGGACCAGCCAGGTCTGCCCCGAGGCCCAGCCGACCTCGGGGGCCCGGACGATTCCGTAGACGGCCGCGCCGAGCCCGACGGTCACCGTGAGGGCGCCGAAGATGTCCAGCGACCCCTTACGCGTGCCGCCGGCGGGCATCAGCGCCGGGGTGGCCACCAGCGCGAGCACGGCGATGGGGATGTTGATGTAGAAGACCCAGGGCCAGCTGATGTATTCGGTGATGACACCGCCGAGGAAGACGCCGGCGGTGCCGCCGGCGGGTGCCGCGGCTCCGTAGAGGGCGAGAGCGCGGGTAAGTTCCTTGGGTTCAGCCCCGAACAGCGTCATCAGCAGGGTGAGCGCGGACGGGGCGATGAGGGCCGCACCGGCTCCTTGTACGGCACGGGCGGTGAGCTCGACCGCCACGCTGTCGGCCAGGCCGGCGACGGTGGAGCCGATGAGCAGGATGAGCCAGCCTGCGGCGAACATGCGTCGGGCGCCGAGGAGATCAGACAGTCGGCCGCCGAGCAGGAGCAGGCCGCCGAACGCGACGACGTAGGCGTTGAAGACCCAGGACAGGTTCTCGGGTGAGAAGCCGAGATCCGCCTGGATGCGTGGTAGTGCGACGCCGATGATCGAGGTGTCCATGATGACCATGAACTGGGCGAGGGCGATGAGCCCGAGGGCCCACCAGCGCTTCGATTGAGATGACATGATGATTACTCCTTCGGTTACCCCTAGGGGGTATCGGTAGCGGAGTTTTTCTACCCCCCACCCGTATGGTTCGTCAAGTGGTATCGGCTTACATCTGCTGCAGGGCATGGGGGCCTGCCGAGGTCTTGATACGGATACCGGTGAGGGGTATGTTCAGAACGCTGGCCGACGGGCAGCTGGCCCGATCGCTTGGGCGGCCGCCTGGCGCACCGCCACGGCATCCGACACGGAGGAGATCCACATGTGCGGCAATGAATCGAACTGCGGCTGCGGCACCGTCACGATCGACAGCGGCCCTGCGGCCGCCGACACCGGTGCGGCACCCCGGAGCACCTATCAGGTGTCGGGTATGACCTGCGGCGGCTGCGCCAAGAAGGTGACCGGGCACATCTCCGAGATCACGGGCGTGACCGATGTGCAGGCCGACGTGGCCGCGGGCAGCATCACCGTCCTCAGCGAAAAGCCGCTGGACACCGCCGAGGTCCGCGCCGCCGTGCAGCGGGCCGGCTACCAGCTCGCGGACTGACCCGCAGGCACGCGCATCCCTGCGGCACCGTCTGGCGCCCTGGGGATGCGGCCTGCCATCCGTCCCGGCACGAGGAGACCGACCTGACCGCCAACGATTTACGGCAGCTTCCTGGTCGAGTCCACCGATGACCAACTACGAGCCCACCTGAACAGCTGCGGCGACAGTGGGACAAGAAGGTGACTTCCAAGCTGTCGTTGATCGGTCCTCGGGTGGTCGCTGAATGCAGCACGCTGACCCTATGAACCGCCCAGCTGCGTTCCTCACTGACCCGCCGAAGAGTTCGGCGGTGGCCGCCGCCTACGAGGCCGATGTCACCTCCGACGGCTACGTCAACAACCTCACTCGGGTCTGGTGCTGGCGCCCTGACGTGCTGGCATCCTTCCAGGCCGTGCGTGCCGATCTCCTGGCCGGCTCAGCCCTGTCGCCGAGGGAAGTAGCCGTGATGGTTGCTGCCACCGCCGCTGCCCGCGGCGACGCTTACTGTGCGCTGGCGTGGGGATCCAGGCTGGCCGAACTCAGTGACGAGGCGACCGCCGCAAGGGTGCTGCAAGGCGTGGACAGTGACCTGTCCGAGCGGGAGGCCGCACTCGCCGGTTGGTCCCGCCAGGTCGTCCAGGATCCGAATGCCACAACCGAGGCCCACGTGGAGCGTTTACGCGACGCGGGCCTCAACGACCAGGAGATCTTCGAGGCGACGACCTGGATCGCGTTCCGGCTGGCGTTCTCCACCATCAACGACGCGCTCGGAGCACGGCCTGATCCGCAGCTTGCCGAGAAGGCGCCGCGGCTCGTCCGGGAAACCGTCACCTACGGCCGCCAGGTCTAGGCCCCGCACCGGGGACACAGAGCTGTCAGAGCGGGTTGAGGTGCGCCCTGAGCAGGCAGAACTCATTGCCCTCAGCGGGGCTGGCTCACGGCGAGAATGTTGCCTTCGCTGTCCTTGAACCAGGCGCCACGCATCGTCGGCAACTCTGCAATGCCGTTGACGGTCTTGAGCCCAGGGATGTCGTACTCCTCGAACGTCACGCCGCGCCCTCGCAGGTCCGCCACTTGGGCGTCGAGGTCAGCGACCAGCCAGGCCGCCAGCGTGTGGGGCGCCTGCCCGGCATTGGAGGTGGGATAGATGAAGAACTGCGTTCCACCGGACTCGAAATGAACGGCGTCCTCGGCTTCCCGCGAAATCGTCAGGCCCAGCGTGTCGCGATAGAAGTGCTTGGCCCGTTCCATGTCGCCCGCTGGAATGGCCGCCTGCACCGGTGCGTCTGTCAACATGATGGCTCACCTCCTGCGACAGCGTAACCAGCACCAGGCCGGCACGGTTCCGCTTTGTCCGGGTCCGGTACCGCCACCGACAACCCCACGCTCTGGCGAACCTCTGCGACCCGGTCATGGCAACGATCGTGGCCCTCGTCATCGCCCGCGACGAATCGCGTACGCGGCCGCGCACGGCCGGCACCGCCCGGTTCCCGCTCGTCGGCAAGGGCGGCCATGGAAGGGCAGCCCACCAGAGCGTCCCTGATCAGCTTAGTGATCCTGATTCGGATTGGGTTTCCGGGATCGTTTCCCACCGTGGTGGGGTCGCGTGGGCGTGGAAGTGGAATCCTGCGCCCAACGTGGCTCCGCGTGGCTGGTGGCCGGTGGTGGGTGTGCTGGTCGTGTTCACGCTCTGGTGTCGGTGGGCTGCGCGGGGCAGCTTCCGGTCCGTTGGTGCGTGTCCCTCCGGACGCTTTCCCGCCTGACCTTGGGGTCGGGTGGGGGAGGGTGCCCTGCGTCGCCTGGGCGCGGGGCGTGGTGGCTTGCGCCGGGTGGGACCAGTCTTCGACCGGTCCCCCCGGCAGGTCTTCGTGATGACCGCGGAGGCTTCGAGTTTGTCGACCACGGCGCGGATGACCATGTGCCCGCTGGTCTTGTCGATGACGGTCTTAGTCTGGTGGGTGAGGCCGCGGGCGGCGATGCGCCGCCAGGCGCCCTGGTCGCGGTCGCCCTGCCACCGGCAGGACTGGTGGGGGCAGATCGCCCACTTCCAGCCTGGGGCGGTGGGCTTGTCGGGGGCTCTGCGATGCCGTAGCGGGGTCAAGCACTGCGGGCAGTGCTTCGAGGTGTTGCGGGCGGGGACGGTGACCACGGCGATACCCGCCTCGGCGGCGAGGTGCCGCATCCGGTCGACGATCTGCCCACGGACCTGCTGCGACAGGCGGGTGTTGAGGGTGGCCCCCATGCCCCGCGCTTCCAACGACCGCAGGTCTTCGACGTAGATGACGGTCGCCCGGGCGGCGATGGCCTGGTCGACCGCCCAGCGGGCGGCGGCCCACGCGAGCGCGGCGTTCAGGTTGGAGCGGCGCTGGGACACGTGGCGTATCTCGGCGCCCAGCGCCTCATGTTTCGCGCTCAGGTGCGCGTCGGAGCG